>DASWST010000239.1:0-36087 GCA_036402515.1 Pseudonocardia sp. | reverse complement strand
ACGTCGGTGTCCAGGTCGCTGAACGACTCGGCCGACCAGGGCGGCTTGATTCCGGTCTCGTCCTGGATCGAGGCCTTGAATCCGTCGTCGGTGAAGGTGAGCATGCCGCAGTCGGTGTGGTGGATGAGGATGATCTCCTCGGTGCCGAGCAGCCGCTGGCTGATGGCCAACGAGCGGATCTCGTCGTCGGTGATCACCCCGCCGGCGTTGCGGATCACGTGTGCCTCGCCCTCGTGGAGGCCGAGGATGCCGTAAACGTTGAGTCGGGCGTCCATGCAGGCCACCACCGCGAGATGCTTGGCCGGCGGCAGCGGCAGCGGCCCGGTGAAGTTGGCCGCGTACTGGGCATTGTTTTCCAGAAGCTGGTCGGTGACGGACACGCTCGTCTCCTCGAAGGTTGTCGCGAAAGGGCTTGAAGAATTCCCCGCGGAAGTCACTGAGCGGCGGAAATGCGCTGAGGCGGCCAGTCTGAGCAGACCGGGAAGGGCGCGGGTGGGCTCAGCCGACCCGACGACAGAACTCGTCGAAGTGCGTGATGCGGCGGCTCGGCCAGAAGAACTCGAGACACATGCGCGTCACACGATAAGTAGACTCTGCGTGCTGACCTGGCGCAATATCCCGCCCTCGACTGACTCGTTTGAGTGGCTGGGCAAGAAGTTTCGTGACTCGCCGTGGTCATTGCCAGAGAATCCCTCAACCTCCAGTTAACGTTCACCGCATGATGGACCCAGCGGAACTGGTGTACTGGCGGCGGCGGGCTATCGCCGTCGCGGCCGTCCTCGGGATCGTGCTGTTGGTCATCTGGGCGGTGTCCGGCCCAACCCAGCCAGCGCAGCCGCAGGCCGGCGCCGAGACCAACACGGCCGGCTCCACCGAGCTCTCGTTCAACCAACCGCCGCCGGCCGGTGAGCCGGTGGGCGGACCTTCCCAGCTCCCGGGCCCGGTCCAGGCCGGGTTGCCGGGGTCCGGGCTCGCGGCGGGGTCAACACCGCCCTCCGATGGCGCGCTGCCGTCCGACGCCGCGCTGCCGAACGGCTCGGCCTTGCCGTCCGGTTCGGCGATGCCCCCCGGCTCGGCCCTCTCGCCCGGGAACTCGCCGTCCGTGCTGCCGGGCACGCCGCGAGATCCCGATCTGGCGGCGGGCAACCCGGGGCTGCCCGGGACGAAGCCGGGCCTGGCCGCGCCGGCGCCGGGCGCTGCCCGGCACAGCACCCCGGCCCGCCCCTTCGGCTCGAACGCGTCCGGCTCGCCGGTCGCGCCGGGATCCGCGTTGTCCTCGCAGTCGGCCCAGCCCCAGGGGCTGTCCGGGGCGTCCCGGTCGACCCGGCCCGGCGACCCGCTTTCCCCGGCCAGTGCGAACGGCGACTTCGGTCAGCAGGGCCGGCTCCCCGGTGCCCGGCCGGCCGCCGGCCCGCCGAGCGTCGTCCCGCCCGGCCCGATCGCGCAGGACGCGCCCAGCGCCGCGCCGAGCGCCGCTCCCGGCGCGCCCGCTCTCGGCGGAGACGCTCCCGGCGCATCCGCTGTAGGCCCCACCGGCCCTGGCCAGGTGGCGCCGAAGCCGGCCGGAGCCGCCGGAGCGCCGCACGCGGTGCCGCACGCGGTGCCGGTTGTCGCGGCTTGCTCGGACCAGAACATCGCGTTGGTCGCGCAGGTCTCCGCGCCGGCCTACAAGATCGGCCAGCGCCCGCTGTTCCGCCTGGTCATCGCAAACATCGGCGAAAGGCCGTGTAGTCGGGACCTGGATCCGGGCCTGCAGGGCCTGGTCATCAACGGGCCGGCCGGCAAGCTGTGGGCGAGCAACGACTGCGACGGAAACCACCGCCCGGATGTCCGGGTGCTGGACCCGGGCAAGCCGCTGGTGTTCTCGCTGAACTGGGCCGGCCGGACCTCGAACCCCGGCTGCGCCGGCACCCGGCAGGCGGTCGGTGCGGGTAGCTATCAGCTGGTCGGCAAGCTCGGCCCGCTGACCAGCGGCCCGGCCCCGTTCAACCTCACCTCATAGAGCCCCGCGACCGCGCAAACCCTCGCGTCGCCGCACACAAGTTGGAACTTGTGTGCGGTGACGTCGAGGTGTGTGCCGTGCTCGTGTGCCGGTAAGAGGCGTGTGCCGGAAGCGGGTTAGCCGGACTCGCCGAGGAGGGTGAGGGCGTCGATGAGGTGGGTGACCTCGGTGACCCGCAGGACGGCGGTCCGGTCGGCCTTGGTGAGCCCGGAGTCGGCGGGCACCAGCGCGGCGTTGAAGCCAAGTCGGGCCGCCTCGGCCAGCCGCCGCTGCACGCCCGCGATCCGGCGCACCTCCCCGGTCAACCCCAGCTCGCCGAGCACCACCAGGCCGCCGGGCACCGGGCGGTCCAGCTTCGCCGACGCCACCGCCATCGCCACCGCCAGGTCGGCGGCCGGCTCGGTCATCCGCATGCCGCCCACGGTGGCGGTGAACACGTCGGCGTCGGCCAACCGGATCCCGGCGCGGCGCTCCAGCACGGCCAGCACCATGGCCACCCGGGAGTAGTCCAGCCCGCTCACCGCCCGCCGAGGCGACGGGATGTCCTTGCCGGCCACCAGGGCCTGCACCTCGGCCAGCAGCGGCCGCTTGCCCTCCACCGCCACGGTGATCGCGGTCCCAGGCACCAGCCGGGAGCGCTGCAGCGAGGCGTCGGCCAGGAACAACCCGGACGGGTCGCTCACCCCGTGGATCCCATCGTCGCGCAGCTCGAAGCAGCCCACCTCGTCGGCCGGCCCGTACCGGTTCTTGATCCCGCGCACCAGCCGCAGCGTGGAGTGCCGGTCGCCCTCGAAGTGCAGCACCACGTCGACCAGGTGCTCCAGCACCCGGGGCCCGGCCACCGAGCCGTCCTTGGTGACATGCCCCACCAGGATCACCGGCAGGCCGCGCTCCTTGGCCAGCGCGGTCAGCGCCACCGTCACCGCGCGGACCTGGGTGACCCCGCCGGCCGCCCCGTCCACCTCGCCGGTGGACACCGTCTGCACCGAGTCGACCACCAGCAGCGTCGGCTTCAGGGTGTCCAGGTGGCCGAGGATGTTGCCAAGGTCGGACTCCGCCGCCAGGTACAGCCCGTCGTTCACCGCGCCGGTGCGCTCGGCGCGCAGCCGCACCTGGCCGGCCGACTCCTCGCCGGTGGCGTACAGCACCGGTCCGCCGGCGGCGGCGGTGCGAGCGGCCACCTCGAGCAGCAGAGTGGATTTACCGGCGCCCGGCTCGCCGGCCAGCAGCACCACCACGCCCGGCACCAGGCCGCCGCCGAGCACCCGGTCCAGCTCGTCGATCCCGGTTGGCTTGGCCCGCGCGGAGTCCAACTCCACCGACGCGATGAGCTGCGCGGTGCTGGCCGGGGCGCCGGAGGCCAACCGCCGTTCGAGCGGGCGGCTCGGGGCCCGACTGGTCAGGATCGGGGTGTCCGGGATGGTGCCGAAGCTCTGGCACTCCGGGCACTGGCCGACCCACTTGGTCACCTCACGGCCGCACTCCGTGCAGCGATAGGCGACCGTGCGCCTGTCGACCTTGCTCAGTTGGATCGGCTCCGCACGGCCAGCGCACCGGTCGGGTAGCCGACCGGGATCTCCGCGTTGAGCACCCCACCGTGCTGGAAGGTGAGCACCACCGGGTAGTTCAGCCCCGCGGTGATGTCCTGCTTCAGCCCAACCAACCGAACGCTGATCGTCTTGTCGGCCAGCGCGGCGGCGTCCGCCGGAGAGTCGCCGTTGCCCACCTGCACGGCCCGGCCGCCGGGGATCACCGCGTCGCCCTGGACCAGCCCGGCCGCCGCGATCGGGCTGCTCACCGAGACCAGCTGGTCCGGGGTGGGGCTCACGTTCACCAGCGTCATGTTCAGGTCGGCGGCCCCGCCGGCGCGGTAGATCGCCCCGGTGTTCGCCTGACCGGTGTAGGCGATGCTGGCGTTGCGCACCATGATGCGCCCGGCCGTGCCGTGGTAGCCGTTCACCGCGGATGCCTGGGTGTCGGTCTGGGTGATCTGCCCGGCCCCGCAACCGGTCAGCGTGACAAGCCCGAGCGCGGTGGAGAGGGCGAGCGTGGCTACTGCTGCGGCGCGTCGCTTCACGACTTGCGGGTCCTTTCGTGCGGGTGCTCAGGCGCGTGCTCGGTCGGGTACCCAGGGGGCACTCCGGGCGGGCGTACCGGGGCGGCCGCGGCGGAGGCCCTCGGGTGCGTACCGGATGACCTGGCAAGAAGCCTAGCCTCGAGCACTTCGGACGGGGCACCCTGGTGACGAACGTGTCGCGGTGGCATTCGGCCCGGCCAGCCAAGGTTGACCTTGCTTGCATGATCTTGCCGCATTGTCAACCCCCTGACCTGCGACTACGAGACGTCCCAGTGCGCCCCGCTATCACTCGCCGTGTTAACCTTGAGTCAGCGAAAGGGGCAGAGGACATATGGTTTTCAAGGTCGGAGAGACCGTCGTCTACCCGCACCACGGTGCCGCGCTCATCGAGGCCATTGAAACACGGATGATCAAGGGCGAGGAGAAGCAGTACCTCGTCCTGAAGGTCGCTCAGGGAGACCTGACCGTACGCGTCCCCGCGGACAATGCCGAGTTCGTCGGCGTCCGGGACGTGGTCGGCCAGGAAGGCCTGGACCGGGTTTTCGACGTCCTCCGTGCGCCACACACCGAGGAGCCGACGAACTGGTCTCGACGGTACAAAGCCAACCTCGAGAAGCTCGCGTCCGGTGACGTGAACAAGGTCGCGGAAGTTGTGCGTGACCTGTGGCGCCGGGAGAAGGACCGCGGCCTCTCGGCCGGCGAGAAGCGCATGCTGGCCAAGGCTCGGCAGATCCTGGTCAGTGAATTGGCGCTCGCCGAGGGTACGGACGAGGAGAAGGCCGAGCTGCTGCTCGACGAAGTGCTGGCCACCGCCTCCTGAACTTGAGCGTGCTCGCGCTCGTTCCGGCCGCTGGTGACGGTGTCCGGTTGGGTGCGGGCATGCCGAAGGCGTTGGTCCCGCTCGGCGGCATTCCGCTGGTGGTCCGCGCGGTCCGGGGACTGTTGGACTCGGGCTCGGTGGATCATGTGCTGGTGGCTGTCCGAGAAGCTGATGTTGCACGGGTCCGGTCGCTGTTCGCCGGCCGGCCGGGTCAACGCCCGGTCGGCGACGCGGCCCGGATCGAGGTGCTCACCGGCGGGGCGGACCGGTTTTCCTCGGTAGCCGCCGCGCTCCATTTCGGCGCGCGTCAACATCCGGAGGCGCACACCGTACTGGTTCATGACGCCTCGCACGCGCTCACCCCGCCGGAGTTGGTCAGAATTCTGGTCGCCTCGATCGCCGAAGGGGCGGACGCGGTGGTGCCGGTGCTGCCGGTGGCCGACACGGTCAAGGAGGTGGACGCCGACGGCCGGGTGCTGGGCACCGCTGACCGGTCCGCGCTGCGCACCGTCCAGACCCCACAGGCGTTCCGGATGGCGCTGCTGCGCCGGGCGTACCGGGAGGCCGGGTTCGACCCGGAGTGCCCCGCCACGCCCTCGGTGAGCGCCGATGACGCCGGCCCCTTGGTAAGCCCCTTGGTAAGCCCCTTGGTAAGCGTCGACGACGCCGGCCTGGTCGAGCGGTTGGGCGAACCGGTGCACACCGTGCCGGGGGACCCGCTCGCCTTCGAAATCACCACCGCGTGGGACCTGCGGGTCGCCGAGTTGCTGGTATCCACATGACCGCCGCGCTGCCCAGGGTCGGCGTGGGTACCGACGTGCACCCGGTCCAGGTCGGACGGGAGTGCTGGCTGGCCGGGCTGCGCTGGGAAGGGGTGTCCGGCTGCGCGGGGCACTCCGACGGCGACGTGGCCGCGCACGCACTCTGCGACGCCCTGCTGTCCGCCGCCGGGCTGGGCGACCTGGGCGCGGTGTTCGGCACCGGTGAGCCGCGCTGGGCCGGGGCGCACGGCGTGGAGCTGCTCGGCGAGGTGCGCCGGCGGCTGGCCGCGGCGGGCTGGCTGGTCGGCAACGCGGCGGTACAGGTGATCGGGAACGCGCCACGCATCGGCACCCGCCGGGAGGAGGCGCAGCGCGCGTTGTCCGAGGCGGTCGGCGGTCCGGTGGCGGTGTCCGGCACCACCACCGACGGACTGGGGCTGACCGGCCGGGGTGAGGGTGTCGCGGCGGTGGCCACCGCGCTGCTGGTTCCGCTGACTCCGGAGCGCTGAAGCAACCTGAGCTTCGCCAGAAACAGCAGGTCCGTATCATGTAAATGGTGAGTCTGCGCCTGTACGACACCGCCACCAGAAGCCAGCGGGAGTTCATCCCGCTGCGGTCCGGGGCTGCGTCGATTTACGTCTGTGGCGCGACCGTGCAGGGCATGCCGCACATCGGCCACGTTCGCAGCGGGCTCAACTACGACGTGATGCGCCGCTGGTTGTCCAGGGGCGGGCTGGATGTCGCGCTGGTCCGCAACGTCACCGACATCGACGACAAGATCCTGAACAAGGCCGCCGACGCCGGCCGGCCGTGGTGGGAGTGGGCGGCCACCCACGAGCGCGCCTTCGACGCCGCCTACCAGGCATTGGGCTGCCTACCGCCGTCCATCGGCCCGCGCGCCACCGGCCACGTGCCGCAGATGATCGAGCTGATGCAGCGGCTGATCGACAGCGGGCATGCCTACGCCGCCGGCGGGGACGTGTACTTCTCGGTGCGCTCCTTCCCGGACTACGGCGCGCTGTCCGGGCAGCGGCCGGACGAGATGCAGCAGGGCGAGTCGGACGGCTTCAACACCGCCGACAAGCGCGACCCGCACGACTTCACCATGTGGAAGTCGGTGAAGCCGGGTGAGCCGTCCTGGCCGACTCCGTGGGGTCGGGGCCGACCCGGCTGGCACCTGGAGTGCTCCGCGATGGCCACCATGTACCTGGGCCCGGAGTTCGACATCCACGGCGGCGGGCTGGACCTGGTCTTCCCGCACCACGAGAACGAGCGCGCGCAGTCCAATGCGGTCGGCGACGGGTTCGCCCGGTTCTGGACGCACAACGCCTGGGTCACCCTGGGCGGGGACAAGATGTCCAAGTCGCTGGGCAATACGCTGTCCATCGACGTGCTGCTGCAGCGGGTGCGCGGCGCCGAGCTGCGCTACTACCTGGTGGCGCCGCACTACCGCTCAATGATCGAGTACTCCGACGCCGCACTGTCCGAGGCGGTCGCGGCGTACCGGCGGATCGAGGCGTTCCTGCACCGGGTGGGCGAGCGGATCGGCATGCCATCGCTGGCCGACGGGGTGCTCTGCCCGGAGTTCGTCGAGGCGATGGACGATGATCTGAGCACTCCGGGCGCGGTGGCGGCGATCCACCTCGCGGTCCGCGAGGGCAACGCGGCGCTGGACGCCGGAGATCGGGCGAAGGCCGCGACCTTGGCCGCCTCGGTGCGCGCGATGACCGACGTACTCGGCCTGGATCCGCTCGGCGAGCAGTGGCGCCACCAGGCCGGCGCCGGCGAGGGAGCTGCGGGGGCAGCGCTGTCCTCGCTGGTGAACGACCTGCTTGCGCAGCGGGCCGAGGCCCGTGCCCGCCGCGACTTCGCGGCGGCCGATGCCATCCGGGATCGGCTGCTGGCCGCCGGGGTGATCGTCGAGGATACCCGCGACGGCGCCACCTGGACCCTGAAGGACGGTTGAAGAGCGGTGCAGCACTGCTCCTCGAACACGATCAACACAGCAGAACTGGGAGACATGGCCTGATGGCCGGCAATTCACGCCGACAAGGCGCGGTACGCAAGGCCGGTACCAAGAAGGGCGCGGTGGTCGGCTCCGGCGGTCAGCGGCGCCGGGCGTTGGAAGGGAAGGGGCCAACCCCGCCCGCCGAGCAGCGGCCCGGTCATCCGGCGCAGAAACGGGCGGCCGCCGCCGCGAAGGCCGCCGGCAAGTTTGGCGGGTCCGGCAAGGTGGCCGGCCGGCGTAAGCGCTCCGGCGACGACGATGGCCCGGAGACGGTGTTCGGCCGCAACTCGGTGGTGGAATGCCTGCGGGCCGGGGTGCCGGCCACCGCGCTGTACGTCGCGCAGGCCACCAACGCCGACGAGCGGGTGGCCGAAGCGGTCCGGCTGGCCGCCGACGCCGGCATCGCCATTCTCGAGGTGCCGAAGATCGACCTGGACCGGATGGCCAGCGGCGCGCTGCACCAGGGGCTCGCGCTGTCCGTGCCGCCGTACGAGTACGCGCACCCCGACGAACTGCTGGAGATCGCGCAGGACTCGGACCGGCCGCCGTTGATCGTCGCGCTGGACGGCATGACCGACCCGCGCAACCTGGGCGCGGTGATTCGCTCGGCGACCGCGTTCGGCGCGCACGGCGTGCTGATTCCGCAGCGCCGTTCGGCCGGCGTCACGGCGGTGGCCTGGCGGACCTCGGCCGGCACGGCCGCCCACATCCCGGTGGCCAGGGCCACCAACCTCACCCGGACGCTGCGCGAGTACGCCACCGCCGGGCTGATGTTGGCCGGCCTGGACGCCGACGGCCGGGTCAGCCTGGACGAGTTCAGCCTGGCCGCCGACCCGCTGGCGATCGTGGTCGGCTCTGAGGGGCGCGGGCTGTCCCGGCTGGTCCGGGAGACGTGTGACGTGACGGTGTCGATCCCGATGATTGGGCCGGCCGAGTCGCTGAACGCCTCGGTGGCGGCCGGTGTGCTGCTCGCCGAGGTGGCCCGCCGCCGTCGACACTGAGCCGTCGACACTGAGCCGTCGACGCTGAGCCCTCGACACTGAGCCCTCGACACTGAATCGTGTCGGGAGTGACGCGTCAACCTGTCGGTGGCTCGAGGTAGCGTTCGGTAGGTGAACAGCTCTGTAACCAGTGAGCCGCTGTCCGGGCGAGAGCGAGAGGCGTGGACCTCGGTCCTCGTGCTGGCCGATACGCTGCGGGCGCTGGTATCCAGTGCGGTCGCGCCGGCCACCGGGCTGAGCTCCGCCGACTATCTGGTGCTCAACAGGCTGAGTGACGCGCCGGAGAACCGCCTGTCCGGGCTCAAGGCCCTCGCGGCCAAGCTCAACTGGTCCCCGAGCCGGCTCTCCCACCAGCTCAAGCGGATGGAGTCGCGCGGGCTGGTGGAGCGGGTCTATCAGGAGGGCACCGGCCAGGTCACCATGACCGCCACGCCGGTCGCCGAGCAGACCATGCGGGTAGCCACCGCGCTGCACGACGAGGCGGTGCGCCGGTACTTCCTGTCCCTCGCCACCGACGAGGAGCTCGACGTCGTGGTCGGCCTCGCTGCCCGGATCCGCGACCAGCGGGCCAACCTGGCGGACCAGAAGAACTGACGCCTCAGGCGGGGGCGAGCCGGGCGGGCGGGCGGCGGAACCGGGCCACCAGGCGGCAGCCGACGTAGCACAGGAAGATCAGCGTGGTCACGTACCCGGAGATCGGCACCCCGGGCGCGAGCGACAGCACCACCCCGCCGACCAGGGCCACCTCGGCGAACAGCACCGCCAGCACGGTCACCACCACCGGGTTGGACGACACCCTGGCCGCGGCCGCCCCGGGCGTGACCATCACGGCCAGCACCAGGATCGCGCCCACCGCGGGCACGGCGAGCGCGGTGCTCAGACCGATCAGCACGGCGAACACGATGGACAGCAGGCGAACCGGTACCCCGCGCGCGGCGGCCACCTCCGGGTCCGCGCTGGCGAACAGCAGCGGCCGGTAGTAGACCAGCAGCGCGCCGATCACCACCACGGCGCAGCCGCTGAGTAGCCACAGGTTGGTCGAGTCCACCGACACGATCGACCCGGTGAGCAGGCCGAACTTGTTCGCCGTCCGCCCCTGGTAGAGCGCAAGCATCAGCACGCCGAGGCCCAGCCCGAAGGCCAGCACCACGCCGATCACCGAGTCGCGCTCCCGGTGGCGCAGCCCGAGCAGCCCGAACACCACCGAGGCCACCAGCGCGCCGACCACCGCGCCGAGCCCCACCGAGACGCCGGCCAACAGGGCCGCGGCGCCGCCGGTGAAGGACAGCTCGGCGGTGCCGTGCACGGCGAACGCCATCCCCCTGGTCACGATGAGCGGGGCGAGCAGACCGGCGATCAGGCCGAGTACCGCGGCGGCGAGCAGCGCGGTCCGCACGAACGACAGGTGCAACAGCGCGCCGGTGCCGGAGAAGTCGAACAGCCGGGCCAGGATGTCAATCATGAGCCGTGCCCGGGGTGAACTGAGCCGTGCCCGGGGTGAACGTCGTCCCCGCTCGGGGCCTCCGCGCCGACCACCACCAGGCGGTCGCGCACCCGCAGCACGTCCACCTGGGTGCGGTACAGCTCGGAGAGCACCTCGGAGGTCATCACCTCCTCGGCCGTGCCCACCCGGAACTGCCCGTTCACCAGGTACAGCACCCGGTCCACCAGGGGCAGCACCGGGTTGATCTCGTGGGTGACAAACAGCACAGCGGTGGCCGCATCGGTCCGCCGCTGGTCGATCAACTGGCTGACCACCCGCTGATTGGCCAGGTCCAGGGACAGCAGCGGCTCGTCGCACAGCAGCACCGACGGATCGCCGACCAGCGCCTGGGCGACCCGCAGCCGCTGCTGCTCGCCGCCGGACAGCCGGCCGACCGGCATGTTCGCGTACTCCGTGGCACCCACCTCGGCGAGCGCGGCGTCCACCTGGGCTCGCCGGGATCGGCCCGCCCGGATTCCCAGCCGGTGCCCATCCAAGCCCAGGCCGACCAGGTCACGTGCCCGCAGCGGCACCTCGAGCTCCATTGCCCGCTGCTGCGGGATGTAGCCGATCCGGCTGCCACGGCCGCCGGGCGTTCGGCCGTCGATGCGCACTGTGCCTTCGGAGAGCTCGCGCTGCCCGAGCAGGACCTTGAGCAGCGTCGTCTTGCCCGATCCGTTCGGCCCCAGCACAGCGAGGAACTCGCCGGGGTCCACCCGCAGGTCCAGCCCGTCCCACAGCACTCGCTCCCCGAGCGCCATCCGAGCCCCGCGCAGCTCCACGGCTGGCACGCCTGAGGTCGGCGGCGTGCCGGTAGACCCGCGTTGTCCCGCGCGGGGCTGATCTGGGCGGACCGAGGACCCTACGGTGGTCATCGATGGTCGCCGAGAGCTTTGGTCAATTGGTCGATCTCCCCACCGATCCAGGTCACGTAGTCCATGGTGCCTGCCGGCAGGGTCTCCGTCACCGCCACCACCGGCACTCCGGCGGCTGTCGCGGCCTGCTGGACCTGGGTGGTGGCCGCGCTCTCCGTCTGCGAGTTGAGCAGCAGCGCGGAGACCTTGTTCGGCCCGTTGAGTAGCGCCAGGGTCTGTTGCAGCACCGCTGCCGGCGGGTCGTTGCCCTCCTCGATGGCGTGCGAGAACGCCTCCGGGGTGGCGTTGACCAGGCCGGCCTGCTGGGTGAGGTAGAGCGGTACCGGCTCGGTGATCGCGATCCGGGCGCCGGGGCGCTGGGTCTTGATGGTGTTGAGCTTTGCGCTCAGCCCGTCCAGCTTGGCCTTGAACGCGGTCGCGTTGGCCTGGTAGTCGGCGGCGTTCGGCGGGTCGGCCTGGCTCAGGTCGGCGCTGAGAGTGTCTGCCAGCTTGGCCATGGTGGGCAGGCTGTAGAACACGTGCTCGTTGAAGCCCGCGCCGGTGTCCAGTCCGGACAGCTGGGAGACGTCGATCACGGTCGGCTTGGTGGCGGCGGCGGCGACCAGCTTGCCGGCGAAGTCGTCGTAGCCACCGCCGTTCTGGATCATCACCTTCGCCGCGCTGACCGCCACCGCGTCCGTCGGGGTGCTCTCGTACGCGTGCGGGTCGGCGTCCGGCGAGTGGATGATCGAGGTGACGGTGGTGTGCGCCCCGCCGATCGCGGTGGCGACCGCGCCGTAGACGTCCGTGCTGGCCACCACGCCGACGGTGGCCTGCGCGGGTGCCTGTGACGGGGCGGCGGGCGCGGCGCCTCCGCCCTGCCCACAGCCGGCCAGGGCGAGCGCGGCGGCCACGGGAACGGCGGCGAGCAGGGTAGCGCGAGGGCGGTAGCTCATGGCGGCGAGGATACCCGAAAGTGGAAATCGTTGTCGTTTGATAGAGGCCGCATCCTGCAAATGCGTAGCTGATGGGATTGCCCAGGCTCACTACCCCGGGGTCTTCTGAACCGTTACGGTCGTGGGATGACTCGCAGCCCGCGCGTCCGGCGGCCCGCCACTTTGGCGTCCCTTGCCGCCGAGCTCGGGGTGTCCCGAACCACCGTGTCGAACGCCTACAACCGGCCGGACCAACTGTCCGTGCAGCTGCGCACCCGGGTGCTGGAGACGGCTCGCCGGTTGGGCTATCCGGGGCCGGACCCGGTGGCCAGGTCTCTGCGCACCCGGCAGGCCCGGGCGGTCGGTCTGCTGCTCACCGAGGAGCTGTCGTTCGCGTTCCGCGACCCAGCCGCGCTCGGCTTCCTGGAGGGTCTTGCCGGCGCGTGCGAGGACGCCGGCCAGGGCCTGCTGCTGATGCCGGCCAGCCGGGGCGATACCGACGTCACCGCCGTGCACCAGGCCAGTGTGGACGGTTTCGTCGTCTACTCGGTGCCGGAGCACGACCCGCACCTGATGGCGGTGCTGGAGCGGCCACTGCCCACCGTGGTGGCCGACCAGCCGATGGACATCGACGGCGTGGACCGGGTCGGGGTGGACGACCGGGGCGGCATGCTGGCGATGGCCCGTCACCTGGCCGCGCTGGGCCATCGGCGGATCGGGGTGATCTGCATGCGGCTGAGCAACACCCGCTACGACGGCTACGCCGACCCGCAGCGGCAGCGACGGGCCAGCTTCCCGGTGCAGCGGGAACGGCTGCGCGGGCTGCGGGAGGGATTCGCCGAGGCGGGGGTGGACTGGGCCGAGGTGCCAGTGGTGGAGCGCTTCGAGCACTCCATCGAGGCTGGCGCCTCCGCGGCCAGCGAGCTGATGGACGCCCACCTCGGGCTGACCGCGCTGGTCTGCACCTCCGACGTGCTGGCCCTCGGCGCACTGCGGATGGCCGAGGATCGCAACTGGGCGGTGCCGGACCACCTCACGGTGACCGGGTTCGACGGCGTGCCGGAGGCGATCAGGGCCGGGCTGACCACGGTTCTCCAGCCGGTCAAGGAGAAAGGCCGCACGGCCGGCCAACTGCTGCTCAACCGCGGCGACCGCACCGAGCCCCGGTCGATCGTGCTGCCCACCGAGCTGATCGCCGGCTCCACCAGCGGACCCCCGCCGGCCGCCGACCGCTGGTTCTCCGGCCTCTAGCGCCGGGCGTCCGGCGTCGCCGACCTGCGATGATGGCCGGTGATGAGCCCCGGAACCGCGCCCCGGCGCAATCCCCGACCGACCGAGGCGGTTGGCTCCGCCCAGCTGGGGCCGACGCTGCGTTCGCTGCGCACCGCCGCCGGCATGTCGATGGTCGAGCTGGCCCGGCGCGCCGGGGTCACCCAACCCTTCGTGTCCCAGGTTGAGGGCGGCTCGGCCACCCCCAGTCTGGCCACGCTGTATCGGTTCGCGCAGGCCCTCGATGTGGCACCCACCGCGCTGTTTCCCCCCGCCGGGCCCGGTGCGCTCACCGTGATCCGCGCCGGGGCCGGGCCTAGCTTCCCCAATACCGGCAGCGACGCGTCCCCGGTGGGCCGGGTGTTGACCTCGGGTGGGATGCAGCTGGAGGTCATCGAGTACCAGCTCGAGCCGGGGATGGTGGACCGCACCAGCTTCTCCCACCCGGGGGAGGAGCTCGTCTACGTCCTCGAGGGCGAGATCGAGCTCTTCCTGGACGACGGCGCCGGCGTGGTGCTCTCGCCGGGGGACAGCGCCCACTTCGACGCGACCCGAACCCATCGGTTCGCGGCGTACGGTCTCGACCGCGCCCGCCACCTGCTGGTTGCCGCTTATCCGCACCGCGGCTCGAGGTCGACCGTAACCTCGACGTGACCGAGGGACATCCGGCGGACATTAGTAGTACTTATATTCCGTTCTCATGGCCCCCGAGCGCTTTCACCTTGCCTGGTTCCTGAACTTCGTTGCCGACAGCTGGAACGGCCAGTGGGGCTCCGGCGGGATGCCGTGGGACGGCGAGTTCTACGTAGAGGTGGCCAAGGATCTGGAGCGGGCCGGGTTCGACTACGTCGTCATCGAGGACAAGCTCATGGTCTCCGATGCCTACGGCGGCTCCACCGAGTCGAACCTCAAGCACGCCATCGCGCCCAAGCACGACCCGGTGCCGCTGGCCACCCTGATGGCCTACAACACCTCCCGGCTGGGCGTGGTGCCGACCATGTCCACCAGCTTCTACCCACCGTTCCTGCTGGCCCGGCTCTGCGCCACGGTCGACCACATCGCCCACGGCCGGTTCGGCTGGAACATCGTCACCTCGGCGGAGGACCGATCCGCGCAGAACTTCGGGCTGGAGAAGCTCTACGAGCACAGCCTGCGCTACGACATGGCCGACGAGTATCTCGACGTGGTGACCCAGCTGTGGGACTCCTGGGAGCCCGACGCGGTGGTGCGCGATCGCGCGAGCGGCACCTACGCCGACCACACCAAGGTCCACCAGGTCGACTTCCGGGGGCGCTTCTACTCCTCCCGGGGCCCGCTCAACACGGTTCGCTCACCGCAGGGCCGGCCGGTGCTGTGCCAGGCCGGTGCCTCCCCGAAGGGCCGGAACTTCGCCGCCAAGTACGCCGACACGATCATCGCGGTTGGCAACACTCCGGCGGAGATGAAGGCCTACCGCGACGATATCCGGGAACGGGCTCAGGGCCACGGTCGCAAGCCCGACGACTGCAAGGTGCTGTTCCTCGTCTCGCCGGTGGTGGATGAGACCGAGGAGGCGGTCCGAGCCAAGGTCCAGCGGTGGATCTCCGACCCTGACTACATCGAGCACGTGCTCACCGAACTGTCCTCGATCACCGAGGTGGACTTCTCCCAGTTCGACCTCGACCAACCCCTTCCCGAGGACCTGACCACCAACGGGGAGCGAGGCAGCCTCGAGTCCTTTATGCAGCGGGGCTCGGGCAAGACGCTGCGCGAGCTCGTCGGGCTGGGGATTTCGCCCGGCATCGAGCTGGTCGGCACGCCCGACTCGGTCGCGGACAAGATGGGCGAGCTGATGGCCGAGGTGGGCGGCGACGGGTTCCTACTCACCTGCCCCTCGGGCGGACTGACCCGCCGCTACGTCACCGAGATCACCGACGGGCTGGTCCCCGCCCTGCAGCGACGAGGTCTGACCCGGACCAGCTACGGATTCGAGCACTTCCGGGACAACCTGCTCGAATTCTGAGGGGTCAGCGCTGGTCGGGCAGCCCGAGGCTGTCCAGGAAGGACCGGGCCCAGCGGTCCACGTCGTGGGTGAGCACCTGGCGGCGCAGCGCGCGCATCCGGCGGCGGCCCTCTTCGGGCAGCACGGTGAGTGCCTCGTACAGGATGTTCTTCAGTCCGTCCAGGTCGTGCGGGTTGACCAGGTAGGCAACGTTCAGCTCGATGGCCGCGCCGGCGAACTCGGACAGCACCAGCGCCCCGGACAGGTCGAACTTGCAGGCCACGTACTCCTTGGCGACCAGGTTCATGCCGTCCCGCAGCGGGGTCACCAGCATCACGTCGGCCGCCACGAAGAACGCCGCCAGCTCCTCGCGGGGCAGCGCCTGGTGCAGGTAGTGCACGGCGGGGTGGCCAACCTTGGCGAACTCCCCGTTGATCCGGCCCACAGTGAGCTCGATGTCGTCGCGCATCTGCTGGTAGTGCTCGACCCGCTCCCGGCTCGGCGTGGCCAGCTGCACCATCACCGTGTCCGATGAGTCGATCCGGCCGTCCATGAGCAGCTCGTGGAAGGCGTGCAGGCGCAGGTTGATGCCCTTGGTGTAGTCCAGCCGGTCCACGCCCAGCACCACCCGTTTCGGGTCGCCGAGGTCGGCGCGGATCTGAGCGGCCCTGTTGCGGACCGCCGGGGACCGGGCCAGCCGGTCCAGGTTGGCCGAGTCGATGGAGATCGGGAAGGCGCCCACCTTCACCGTGCGGCCGTCGTAGTTGATCTCACCGGGCCGCCGGCCGCCACCGCCGGTCAGCCGGCTGCCGGCCAGCCGCGCGGCCAGCCAGCGGAAGTTGCGCACCCCGCCGGGGGTGTGGAAGCCGACCAGGTCGGCGCCCAGCAGGCCCTGCACGATCTGGGTGCGCCAGGGCAGCTGCATGAACAACTCGGTGGGCGGGAACGGGATGTGTAGGAAGAAACCGATCCGCAGGTCAGGGCGCAGCCGGCGCAGCTCGGCGGGCACCAGCTGCAGCTGGTAGTCCTGCACCCAGACGGTGGCGTTGGGCGCGGCGATGGAGGCCACTGTCTCGGCGAACCGCTTGTTGACCCGGACGTAGGTGTGCCACCAGTGCCGGTGGAACACCGGTGGGGCGACCACGTCGTGGTAGAGCGGCCAGAGCGTGGCGTTGGAGAAGCCCTCGTAGTACTCCGCCACCTCGGCCTCGCTGAGCCGGACCGGATGCAGCAGCACCTCGTCCTGCACCAACGGCTCCGGCTCGGCATCCGGCACCCCGGGCCAGCCCACCCAGGCGCCGTCGCGCCCCTTCAGCATCGGCTCCAGCGCGGTGACCAGGCCGCCGGGGCTGCGTTTCCAGCTCTGGCTGCCGTCCTCGGCCACCACCAGATCGACCGGCAGCCGATTGGCCACCACGATGAAGTCTGAGCCACTGGCGGTATTCACAGCTGACGACCCTACTTCGCTCCAGTCGCCGGCGCCGTGGCTGGCGTGGGCAAACGCACCCGGCTGGTCAGCCACTCGCCCAGGGCCACCCCGCCGGCCAGCGCCAGGCCGATGGCCAGCGCGAGCATCACGGTGACCAGGCCGTCCGCCACACCGGTCACCGCGAGCTGGTAAAAGCCCTGGTAGGCGGTGAGCCCGGGGAGCAGCGGGGTGATCGCGCCGAGGGTGATGACCAGCCGGGGCGCCCCGGTCAGCCGATGCAGTAACCCGGAGACCACGCCCAACCCGATGGCCGCGATCCCGGTGGATACCACCGGGCCGAGCCCGGACTGCTGCAGCACGGTGTACATGGACCAGGCGGCCGCGCCGGTCCCGGCCGCCGCCGGCAGGTAGCGCACCGGCGAGTAGGCGGCCAGCGCGAACAACCCGGAGGTCAGCCCGGCGGCGAACGCCCGGAGCGCCAGCGAGAGGTTGCTGGTGGGCAGCGGCCCCACCACGGAGAGCTCCACGCCGAACACCAGGGCCGCTTTCAGCGTGAGCACCACCCCGCCGAGCAGGCCGGCGGAGAACATGGTGATCTCCCCGGTGCGGCCGAGGGCGGTGAGGAAGAACCCGTCGATCGCGTCCCGCACCGAGCCGACCACGGACAGCCCGGACAGCAGCACGGTCAGCGTGGCGGCCACCACCAGCGACGGGCGGGTGCCGGGGGGCAGCAGCGCGAAGTAGAGCAGCACGGCGGTGATCCCGGTGGCCAGCATCGCGCCGACCATCTGCTGGAAGAACATGGGCAGCCCGTACCGGTTGAGCAGCCGACCGATCCGGTCGATCGCCCCGGTCGCGGCGAAGGCGACCGTCGCGGCCACCACCCCGCCGCCCAACAGCACCGCCACCGAGGCGGCCATGCCGGCCCAGGCCAGGGTGGTCAACCAGCGCGGGTACGGGTGTTTGGCCCTGGTCACGCGGTCCAGCTCGGTGGCCGCCTCGATCAGGCTGACCTCCTCGCGCTCGATCCGGTCCACCAGCAGGGTCACGTCGGTCAGTCGGGTCAGGTCGAGCGACCGGTAGCGCACCAGCCGCATGGTCGTCACCGGGGGTGCGACCATCCCCCGGTGGCAGCACATGGTCATCGAGGTGAAGGTGATGTCCACCTCGCAGGTGGGCAGCCCGCCCGCGTCGGCCAGCCGCAGCATGATCGAGGTGGTCTCGGCGACGCCTTCCCCGCTGGACAGCAGCACCTCACCGATGCGCATCGACAGGTCCAGTACCTGTTGCACCCGGGTGTCGTCCGGCACGCTGGGGCCGACCGTCGGCGGCTCGTCCAGGTACTCGCCGGTGCCCGGCTGGCCGAGCTCCGCGCCGTTGTCGCCGTGCCGGCCGTGCCAGCGGTCGTTGAGCTCGTGCAGCCAGCCGCCGAGGTGCCCGTCCGAGCCGGCCCGCCCGTTCGACCCCAGCGCCTCGGCCGGCTCAGGCCGTCGCCGCGCCGGCATCCACCGGCGCAACGCCAGCCGGGCCCGCTGGCCGAATCTGGTCACCGCACTGGGGCGCCGACCCCGTGGCCGGTCGGTCCGGGCGTGGCGGCTGAGCTGAGCGGAAGCTGCTCCTCGGTGATCAGCGGTGTCATGGTGTCCAGGGTAGGGGCGGGATGCCATGATTAAGACGTGTCGCGGAGTGACGTCGCGCCCGCCGGTGTAGCTCAGTGGTAGAGCAATCGCCTTGTAAGCGATAGGTCGTCGGTTCGACCCCGACCACCGGCTCCAGCTCTGACCAGGGCTTTCCCTCGAACGGTGATCGTGGATTGCGATGACCGGCGGAGGTGCCCCGACGCGTCCCGGCTAGGCGATGGACTGGTTGCTGTCGCCGTCGAGGAGTAGTTCGGGGATTTGGTGGAATGACCAGCCTGTAGCGGCTGGGGTCAGGGTCCAGACCAGGTCGTAGCGGTCGTCCGGCCAGGATGTCGGTGGTGTGGGGGTCACGTTGGCGAGTGCGCTTGGGATGGCGGGCAGTTCGCCGTGTTGCCAGCAGATCAGGCAGGGTTCGGTGCGGCGCGCGACGTCTTGGGCCAGGGCGGGTTCGTCGCCTTTGGTGAACTGGGTGTTGACCGGTATGCCGAGGCGGGCTGCCAGCGGGGCGACGGTCTGTCGCGTTCGCAGGCCTATCCCGCCGGTGCCCGCGGAGGCGTAGATCGCGGTCGGGCGGGCCAGACCGGCCCGGGTTGGCCCTGTTGCGGGGGCGAACAGTGCCACCAGCGCGCGGGCTCGTGTCCAGCCGCGCTCGGTCAGTGCGTGGGTGTCCGGGTTGCCGTTGTCGTCAATGCCTGGTGGGAGGCCGGAGGCTGGCGGTCTCTCACCGTGGCGAATGATCATGATGAGGGCGCCGCTGTGCCCGGAGGGTCGCTGTGATGAGGGTGTGGCTGGCTGTGCTGGCGCGCCGCATCCGTTCAGGATGGCCGCGGATGCGGCGACCCCGCCGGCGGTGGCCAGGATTCGAAGCAGCTCGCGCCGGGTGGGGCGGAATGGTTCGGTCATGGGTTGCTCCTCATCCTGGGGTTGCCGTCTGGGGTTGCCGTCGCGGATGGGCTATGTCTTGGTGGATGGGCCGTGGGGTTCGAGGTTTGAGGGTGCGGCGGGAGGCGTGGGAACACAACTGATCGTGACGCCGGCGGCGGCGAGCAGGACGGCCAGGCCTAGCAGTCCGCCGGTGAGGGTGGCCACGGTGCCCAGCGCGGCGACGAGAAGCGGGCCGCCGGCGTCGCCGAGTTCGCGGCCTACTTCGGCGGCGCCCATGGTCTGCCCGAGCCGGCCGGGGTCGGCGTGCGCGGCGAGCGCGGCGAACCCCAGTGGGGTGGCCAACCCGACCCCGATACCGATGACCAACTCGCCGGCCAGTAGCCCGGGCAGGCCGGGTAGCAGCGCCGCGATGGTCAGGCCGGCCGCGCTCAGCCCCAGCCCGCCGGCCATCCCCGCGGCATCGGTGAGTCGGGCGGTGTCGCGGGCATGCCCGGCGAAGGGCTGCACGAGCGCGCAGGCCGCGGCCAACATCGACACCGCGATCCCGGTTTGCAGGGGGTTCAGGCCGGCCGCGGCACCCCGAAGTGGCAGGAACCCCACGCCGACCGCGAGAGCGCCGGTGGTGGCGGCCAGGCTCACGGTGGGGGCGAGGAATCCCCGGCCGCTCAGCCGGCGGGCCAGGTCGGCCACGGTTTGCCGGTCCCGCGGCAGCGGCGCCGCGGCAGGCACCGCCACGCCGGCCCAGATCGCGACGGTGATCGCGAGCAGTCCGAGGGTGGTGAACAGCACGGGAAAACCGCCGAGGGTGACCAGTGCTCCGCCTAAAAGTGGGCCGGCGGTGTAGCCGAGGCTTTTGAACATGCCGTAGCCGCCGAACGCGCGCCCGTGTGTCCTGGGCGGGGCCAGCCGCGCCACCAGCACGCCGGCGGCCGGGGAGAACGCCGCCGCCGCGGCGCCCTGGCCGAGGCGGGCCAGCCCGACCAGTGTGGGGTTGGCGGCGAGCACGAACGCCACGGAGAACCCGGCGAACGCGATCAGACCGCCGAGCAGCACCGGGCGCGGCCCGACGCGATCAGTCAGTGCCCCGAACACCGGTTTCAACACGACTTCGGCCCCGTCATAGACGGCCAGCAGCACCCCCAGCGCCAGCAGCGAAGCGTGCTGGTCGTGGGTGTAGGCACCGAGGTTGGCGGCGATGCTGTGCGCACCGAACGCGGTCACGAACCCGGCCGCGTACAGGGGTGCGACCACCCACCTGGTGGTGAACGGCGGCCCGGGGGATGGCGCGGTCACCGGGTTAGCTCGCCATCCGCTGGTTCACCGGTCGCTGCTCACCTACCGCTGGCGCCTTGGTCAGCAGCGGGCGCGCCGCTGTGGTCTGCAGCGCGGTGATGAGGCGGGCCAGCAGCCGGTGTGCCAGCAGGTATCCGATGATGCTGACCGCGGCGCCGAGAAGCAGCCCGGCCAGGACGTCTTGCGGGTAGTGCGCGCCGATGTACACCCGAGCGAACGCCATCACCACCGCGGCCACGGCGGACAGCACACCGAGGCGACGACTGAGGAGGAACACCCCGGCGGTGACCGAGCCGGCCATCACCGCGTGATCGCTGGGGAACGACGGGTCCAGGCTGTGCTGGGCCAACACCAGGATGTCCGGGTGCAGCGTGTAGGGGCGGGGTTCGCCCACGATCGCCACAATCGGCTGGTTGATCCCCAACGCCAGCAGCATCCCCACCGGCGCCCAGACCGCGGCGGTGATCGCGGTGAGCTCCCCTCGTTGCCGCGCGGTCCACCACCCGGCGAGCAGCAGCCCGGCGAAGACCACCACCCCGTAGCTGGCGTAGCCCAGCACCACCGGGTGCAGCCACCCGGTAGCCCGCGCCAGATCATTGATGCTGAACAACAGGGCGGTATCGGGATTCATCCACACGTCCTCAAGGCTCGATCAACGGGGTGGTGACGGACGGTCACATCTGGTGCAGGGCCTGGAATACCCGCTCGGTGTAGTCGGCCAACCGGTCGACGCAGTGTTTGAGTTGTTGCTCCGCCTCGCCGGCCGCTGACGCGCCGAACAGGTCGCGGGCCTTGAGCTCCCGATGCCAGCGGCGTAGCCGCTCCAGGCTCTGCTCTTCTTCTTCCAGCTCGGCCATCGTGAACTTGGCCTTGTCGATCTCTTTGTCGATCTCGGCGTCGAACTTGCCGCAATCGGCGAGGAACTCAGCCCACTCCTCCTGCCGCTCGGCCGTGAACAGCGCCTCCAAGCGGGCCGCGTCCGCCTCGGAGCGCCCGGCGGCGTCCAGCACCACCACCTCGCCCTCACCACGGCCCGCGAGCTCGATCACCCGGGCAACGCCATCAGCGAAAACTGGCACATTCGGCACCGCCCAGGCACCTTGGCCCATGGACAACGCCCCGACCCGGCGCAGTTCCCGCCACACCGCGACACGATGCCGCGACGGCGCCGCCGGGACACGCACCATCAACACCAACCACCGAGCCGACTGCCCCTCGCCTGCCACAGGAGAGAATGTAACAGCAGCTACTCAACACAATGCGATCTGGCAACGGCTAATGATGCAGCCGTCGCTACCGAGCTGGCTGTCAGGGTGTTAAGCGCCCACACAGACTGATGGCGCCCGGCTTCGAGCAGGTCAGCGACCTCCTCGAGAGTGAATCCGAGCCGCTGCGCCGCCTTGATCACTTTAAGCACGGTGACCGTCTCGGCGGGGTAGAGACGGTGCCCGCCGAGGCTGCGTTCCGGCTTGGCCAGCAGCCCGCGGCGTTCGTAGTAGCGCACCGTCTGCAGGTTGACCCCGGCCGCTTCGGCGAGCTGGTCCGCTGCGCAGCTGTGCCTGGCTCACCGTGTGCCCGCGCTGCTGAGCTGGGCCAGACCGTCCAGCACGTCCATGTGGCCGGGCGGCACCCGCACATCGAGTACCACCAGCCCGTGAGGAGGTGTCGGTACCGGATGCAACCTCCGGCGAACTGCACGTTCGGCTAGGGTTCAGTCCACCTGGTTCGGGAGAATCGGCTGGATATCGTGCTCAGCATGTCCGTGCTTCGCTCGACCGCGCTGTTCGTCCTGGCTGCCGTGGCGGAAATCGGCGGATGTTGGCTGATCTGGCAAGGCGTCCGCGAGCACCGTGCTCCCGCGCTGGGCTGGGTCGGCGCCGGGGTCATCGCGCTCGGTATCTACGGCTTCGTCGCGACCCTGCAACCGGACGCGAACTTCGGGCGGATCCTGGCCGCCTACGGCGGAGTCTTCGTCGCCGGCTCCCTGGCATGGGGAATGGTCCTGGATGGCTACAAACCTGACCGATTCGACATCACCGGCGCACTGATCTGCCTGATGGGCGTCGCGGTCATCATGTATGCCCCACGCGGGGTGTGAGATCACCGGGCCGCAGCTCTGGTCGAATCCGGATGAATTGCGTGGTATCTGACCATGCTGGGGAGCCGGTTACCTCGACGGCGGGGCGTGGCTGCGCGGTTCGTCGCGCTACGTGGATTGTTGGGCGAGACGGTGGAAGACGACTCGGCCGCCGTCGTTTGGCCCGGCGGAATCGTTGGCCTGTTGGTAGTCACCAGCCTGGAAACGGACCGTCTTTCCGAGGAACTTCGCTGGGACGGGCGCCGTGGTCTGGCGGGTTTGGCCGTTGAACGTGGCGGAGAAGGTCATGCTGCCGTTGCCCAGGTCGGTGATCGTGTAGTCGAGCGGACTGTTGAGCCCGACGTTGTCCAGCAGCGGGTAGTTGATCAGCTCGCTGCCTTTGCCGACCTGCTTGACTACGACCCTGAGCTTGTTGTCCTGGACCCGCAGCATTACGTATGGGACCGAGCTGATTTTGCCGGCTCCGTGGATCTGGCCCAGGATGATGCCGCGGCCGTCTTGGGGTAGCTGCAGCAAGGTCAGCGACGCGCTCAGGGTATGAAGACCGGTGCCGGCGTTGAAGTAGCGGAGGCTTTGCAGCTCGGTGCGTGGGTGGCTGGAGTTTTTGGTAGTTGCTCCGGAGGTGGGTGCCCAGAACATCAACCCCGCGTCTGGGGTGGGGGTCATCCAGGGTGCTTTGAAGCTCGCCGGTTCGAGCGAGGCGGCGTCACCCTTGTCGTTGGCCTCCGGGAGGCTCAGCTTCCAGCCAGCGAGTTGGATCCCGGGTGGGGCAAGTGGCGGTGGGATCGTGGACGTTGCTGGCGGGGCCGCCTGCGACTCGGGATGGTTGCCGCCGGAGTTGGCCAAGGCGGCCCACAGTCCGCCGCCGAGCAGGACGACCAGGATCACGGCAACGGCGAGCCAACGGCGTTCAGCCACCGCCGAGAGTTTGCTGGGAAGTCCGTGCCACCTCACCGCGCCCACGATAGCTCGGGTGCCGTCCGTGGCCGGAGGTGTTCTCAGCCTTCCGCCCGCTCGCGGCGCCCCGGCCAGCTCCTACGGTCGGGGACCCTGGTAAAACGAGAGTCGGCGTTGAATCACACCCTCAGGCGGCCGGTTCGAGCACGAACAGGGGAATCTGGCGCTCGGTCAAGGTCTGGTACTCCGCGTATTCCGGCCAGACCTTCACCGCACGGTCCCACCACATGGCCCGCTCATCGCCGGAAAGCTCGCGGGCGAGGTAGGCGCGCTTGACCGCCCCGTCCTGGAGCTCAACCAAAGGCTGGGCTTTGAAGTTCTGGTACCAGAGCGGGTGTGTCGGAGCACCGCCCTGTGAGGCGACCGCCAGGTACACACCGTCATGCTCGACTCGCATCACCGGGTTTTTCCGCAGCTTGCCCGATTTGAATCCCATACTGGTCACAACCACCACGGGCACGTCACCGTACGTGAGCCCACTGGTCCCGCCCGAGCTCTCGTACTCGGAGACCTGATCGCGCACCCACTGCTCACTGCTCGGTTCGTACTCCCCTTGCAACGGCATTCTCGTCTCCTGATTCTCTGTTCGCAGGGGCTTCGGCCGCGGAATGGGCGGGATCGGCCCGGCAATGCTTTCCCCTGGTGAGTTGGTGGTCATGTCAGAATCATCAACGTTCAGACCGGTATGAAGGTCAAGGGGGAGTGAGCGTGCTGATCGGGGAGCTGAGCCGGCGGACCGGAGTTCACGCGCATCAGCTGCGCTATTACGAGGCGCAGGGCTTGCTCGAGCCGGGCCGCGCCGCCAGCGGCTACCGCGAGTACACCGACGTTGCCATCCTCACCGTGACCCAGATCAGGAAGCTGCTCGAAGCCGGCCTGTCGACCCAGGAAATCGCGATCATGCTGCCCTGCGCCACCGGCCCGGCCCCCGACCTCGAGCCGTGCCCCGAGCTCCTGGACACCCTACGAGCACGCCTGCACGGGCTGGATGAACAGATCGACACGCTCATCCGCTCCCGCCAGGCCCTCCACGACTACATCGATGTCACCGAACGGCGCCTGTCACAGCACTATCAGGGGTTCGACCCCACGACGCTGGAGTCGACACCAGCGTGATCGCGCTCTGCCGGACACGTCAGCGCTGATCCGATCCATCGGCCGCGAGGACACGGTCGGAGTATGGGGTGCCCACAGCATCGCCTGGGTGGTCGAGGACGGGTGACGGCGGCCGGGGCGTGTGGTTACCCTCTGCTGACTTCTTCGCCGCAAGCCGGGGGTAGCTGTGTCTGATCCGAGGACGCCCACACCGCCCACCGCAGTCGCCTCCGAGAGGCACCGATTGCCCGTCCGCACACTGGTCGCAGCGTCGATCGGGAACGCCATCGAGTGGTATGACTGGACGATCTACGTGACGTTCAGCATCTTCTTCGCCACGCAGATCTTCCCGAAGGAGAACGCGGCGCTGGCGTTGATCAGCACGCTCGCCACGTACTCGGTGGCGTTCTTCTTCCGCCCGCTCGGGGGCTGGGTGCTGGGCCGGTTCGCCGATCTGCGCGGGCGGCGGACGGCGATGCTCCTGACGATCCTGCTGATGGCAGTGGGGTCGCTCGCCATCGGGCTGTTGCCGACGTTCGCGATGGTGGGCTGGCTCGCGCCGGCGCTGTTGCTGATCGCTCGCATCGCGCAGGGCATGTCGCTGGGCGGGGAGGTGTCTAACGCCTCGGCGTACCTGGCCGAGATCGCCCCGCCCGAGCGCCGCGGCCGGTACTCGTCCTTCTTCTACATTTCGACGGGCTCGGCGGTACTCGTGGCGTCGCTGCTCGGTGCGCTGCTGACGAAGACGCTGGACGCCCAGCAGCTGGCCTCGTACGGGTGGCGGATCCCGTTCCTCATCGGCGGCGCTCTGGGCATCTTCGGGCTGTGGCTGCGCCGGGCGATGCCGGAGACCGACCAGTTCGAGGAGAACAAGTCCGCGGCGCACGCCTTGCGCCACCCGCTCCTGGCGACGTTGCGCGAGCACCCGAAGGCCGTGGGACAGCTCGTGGGCTTCACCTTGCTCTCGACTCTCTGCTATTACACGTTCTTCTCGGCGCTCACCCCCTTCGCGGTGACCTCGCGGGGGGCCAGCGCGAACGAGGTCTTCGTCGCTCTCTCGATCGCGACGGCGTTGTTCGTGGCGCTGCAGTACCCCATGGGTGCGCTGTCGGACAGGTTCGGGCGCAAGCCGCAGCTCCTGGTGTGGTCGGCCGCCACGGCGGTGCTGATCGTCCCGCTGTCGTACCTGATCGGGCCGGGGCTGGGGAACCTGCTCATCGTGTTCTGCGTCGGGCTCGGGCTCTACACGATGATGACCTCCATCGCGCCCGCGGTGATGAGCGAGCTGTTCCCCACCACGCTGCGCGGGCTGGGCATCGGGGCCTGGTACAACCTCACCGTCGCCCTATTCGGCGGCACGGCCCCGCTGGTCATCCAGTCGCTGTCCGGCGCGGGTGTCGCCGGGGCGTTCTTCTGGTACGTGGCCGCTGGCGCCGCGATCGCGTTCCTGGTGATCCTCACCCTGAGGGAGACGAAGGGCCAGGTGTTGCAGTGACCTCCGCGCTGGACCTAGTTGCCTGACCTGCACGTACGGGTATCCGTGGGTCCCTCTCACAGCCGTGGATAACCCCCGGCGGATACGTTGACCGAGGTGAATCGCCTGCTAGCGCGGAGGCGACGTCGGTGTCGAGGACGACCAGTCCTGTCCGCACCGACGCCGACCCTGTTGCCCAGCGCTTGCGTTGAGGTGGGGCACGTGCTGCTCAGGTCATGGGGTGTTGTCGCGTTGGTGACTGGTTCGGTGGCGTCCGGGTGTGGTGCCGATGATGTTCGTGAAGGCTGCGATGAAGCTGCTGGGGTTCGCCCATCCGCAGGCGTGGGCGACGTGGGTGATGTCGTGGCCGTCGGCGAGGAGGACGAGTGCGTGATAGATGCGTAGCTGTGTGCGCCACTCATAGAAGGTCATGCCGAGTTCGTTGTGGAACAGTCGGCTGAGAGTGCGGGCGCCGGCTCCGATCGTCTGCCCTAGTTCGGCCAGTGAGGTGTTGTCCGCGGGCTTCTTGTACAGATTCTGCGCGATGGCTTGCAACCGGTCGTCGTGTGGTTCTGGCAGCTGCAGTGGCTGCTCGTGTGCTTCGTGGAGTTCATCGACGAGGACTCGATGAAGGCGAGCGCGCGCGAAACGGTCATAGCCGCGTGCGAGGGGGTCGTAATTGCCTGGGCCGGTGAGGGTGAGCAGGATTTCGCGGGCGAGATCGGAGGCCATGAACACGGCAGGATGGCCTGGTACGAGCCGGGCAAGGGATGCCGGTAGGAATACGATCCGCATATCGGTGTGGCCGTGAGCGCGGTGGTAGTGGGTGAACCCGGCAGGGGTCCATGCGACCCGATTGGCGGGAACGATCGATGTGCCCCGTTCGGTGTGAACCGACAGGACGCCACTGGCTGCGTACACCAGTTGTCCACGTGGATGTGAATGCACCGAGCTTGTCCCCCCGGACGGCCATAGATGTACGCCCCCGGACGGCCAAAGATGTGACGTCCGACCGGACCGGGGAAGTTGGCGGCCAACGGGCATAACTTGGCATTCTATCGGTGGCCAGCCGTACCGCGTCCTGGCGACAGTGCACGCATGGGCAATGAGGTTCGTCATGATCGCGGTACCCGGGATCCAGCAGCGGCAGCCTCACGTCGTCGAGGTGGTGTGAGGTGAGTACGACGATGCGAGCGGCGGTCTGTGTCCGGGCGGGTGGCCCGGATGTGCTGGAAATCCGTGAGCTGCCGGTACCAGCGGTCCGGGAGGGCTGGAGCCTGGTGCAGGTGAAGGGCGCGGGCTTGAACCGGTCGGAGCTGAGGACCCGTCAGGGGCATTCCCCAAACGTGACGTTCCCGCGTGTGCTTGGGATCGAATGTGTGGGAATCGTGGCAGCCTCGACCGATCCCAAGTTGCCGGATGGCACGAAGGTTGCGGCGGTGATGGGTGAGATGGGCCGGGAGTTCGACGGCGGTTATGCGGAGTATGCGTTATTGCCGAACTCGCTGCTGATGCCGGTCACCACCACGTTGCCTTGGGACGTCTTGGCCGCGCTACCTGAGACGTACCTGACCGCGCAGGGCGCGCTGAACACGCTGGGGGTCGTGCCGCGTGGCCGGGGGCGGTTGCTGATCCGTGGCGGGACCTCGTCGGTGGGCATGGCCGCCGCGTCGATCGCGTCCGGCCACGGTGTCGAGACCGCGGCCACGACTCGGCGGCAAGGCAAGATCGACGCATTGACCGCGGCTGGCGTCGACCACGTACTCGTCGGCGACGGTGGGTCGCTGGCGGCCAGTGTGCACGCGGTATGGCCCGAGGGTCCGGACTATGTTCTGGATCTCGTCGGGGCGAGCACGGCGGTGAACTCGCTGCACCTGGTCCGTCGTGGCGGAACGGTGTGCATGGCGGGCTCGCTGAGTGGGTGGGTGATCCCGGACTTCGAACCGATAGCCATGATTCCGTCCGGAACCAAACTCACGGCCTTCCACAGCGACGACTTG
The DNA here is from genome assembly GCA_036402515.1 of Pseudonocardia sp. GTDB lineage: Bacteria > Actinomycetota > Actinomycetes > Mycobacteriales > Pseudonocardiaceae > Pseudonocardia. Next base: position 8,025 of record DASWST010000239.1, on the reverse strand, counting down.
AAGGGCAGCGCGGGCACGACCGTGTTGCAGCGGGTCGTCCACGAGGTCGAGGCCGGCGTCTATCGACCCAACGTAGACCGTGTCTTCGGCCTGGACGACATCGTTGCGGCCCACCGGTACATGGAGAACAACGAAGCCACCGGGAAGCTTGTCGTGGTGCCCTAGCCAGTCGGCAATGATCAGCGCGACTCGCGTGCAAACGAGCGGCCGTAAAAGCTGCCCCGGCAGCGCGTTGGGGCCGTTGCGGACGTATGGCCACTCAGCTCCGGGGGCAGGACGGGGCAGCTCAATGCCATTGGAGGAAGCCCAAGCGCGCGGCCCGGTCGTTGAGCCGGTTATCCGGTACACCCGGCGGCCAAAGTGGGGGAACCACATGGCAATTCCTGGGCAGGGGCGGCTTGCCATCGGCGGCGCCGTGGCGGCGATCATGGTTGGGCTGCTGGCGCCCGGCGCCGCGGCCGCGAGCGAGCAGGCGGAGGCGGATGCCGGGCCAGGCTGCCGGTTCCTCGACGTCCGGGTGCCGGCAAGCGTGCTGGAGTGACAGATCGTGGAGCTGCCGGGGCTAGCCGTGCTTGCCGGCGCTGGCGAGCTTCCGATCCACGGCCGGCTGTGCCTTCCCGACGGCGACGTGCCGAAGACCGTGATGCTCGCGCAGCACGGCAGCACCTACAACAACACCTACTGGAACTCCGCGTTCGAGCCGGACACCTACAACTTCTCCCGCGCGATGACCGACGCGGGCTACGCGGTGTTCGCCATCGACCGGCTCGGCTATGGCGGAAGCCCACGCCTGACGCCCCAGCTGCTGACCCTGGAGGTGCATGCCGAGGTGGCCCACGAGCTGATCGGCAAACTGCGCGCCGGTGAGGTCGGCGGCGAGGCGTTCGACCACGTCATCCTGGTCGGGCATTCCTACGGCACGGCCACGGCCTGGCGGGAGTCGGCGAAGTACAACGACGCCGACGCGATCATTGGCACCGGCTGGAGCAACAGCGTGACGCCCGTCCCGACGGCGCGGTTCCTCGCCACCTACTACCCCGCCCAACTGGACCCCAAGTTCGCCGCCATGCACATCCCACCCGGCTACCTCACGATGCGACCCGGCGCCCGAGGCGGCGACTACTTCTATGCCCCGGGCGGCTTCGACCCCGAGGTAGTGGACTACGACCAGAACGAACTGCGCGACACAGCGCCCGATGGCGAAGGCACGTTCGCCGCCCGATTCGGCGCGATCCCACTCGCCCCATCTCCGGGCAGCCACGAGGACATCGAGGTGCCGCTCTCCAGCCAGACCAAGCAGATCACCATCCCGACGTTCCAGGTGCTAGGCAGCAAGGAGCTGCAGTTCTGCGGCACCGACCAGAACCGGTGCACCAGTAGCCAGCGGTTGCAGCGAGACGAGTCGAGGTTCTTCTCCGAGCGTGCCTGCCTCCGCTCGGCGGTGACCCCGAACTCGGCCACATCCACAACTTCCACCGCAACGCCCACTACACCTACGCCTCCATCCGGACCTTCGCTGAGGACGTGCTCGGCCCGGACGGCGGCAATAAGGACAGCTACCGGGAGCACTGCGCGAGCTTCTCCGGAGCCAACGTGGGCGAGGCGCAACCCAGGTTCGGTCCCTGACCGCACGGAGTGGGCATTGAGATCGGGGCCAGGTCAGGTCAGCGCCGTCAGCCCGTGAGTATTGCCTCGGCCACCCGGGCCGGCTGGTCCAGCGGGACGAGGTGCCGGGCGCCCTGGAGCAGCACCCACCGCCCGAGGGGGAGGGCGGCGGAGATCTTGCTCATGTGCTCGGGGGTAGCGACCTGGTCGAGCTCGGCGCAGACCACATCGACCGGGACGGACACCTGAGGTAGATCGCTGAGTACGTCGAACTCGGCGAGCAGGTCCAACGCGCCTGCCCAGCTGGCCACCGGCGCCTCCCGCAGCCAGCCGCGGACCTGCTCGGCCAGTCCGTGTGGCCCAGCAAGCGCCGAGGGCGAGAACCACCGCCGCAGTGCGGGCTCCGGATCGACGCGGCCGGTGGCGCGCATGCTCGTCGCCGCGTCCCGAAACGCCGGAAAGGGGCTGGACCGGGTGCACAGCAGCGACATCCGGCTCAGGCGGTCGGGGTGATCCAGGGCGAAGCGCTGGGCGACCTGTCCGCCCCACGAATGACCGACGACGTGGGCTCGTGGCACGTCGAGCGCGTCGAGCAGCGCGGCCACGTCGTCGGCCAGCGGTCCATAGGATCGGGGGATCGGGGTGGCCCGGGCGGTGCCGTGGCCCCGCGCGTCGTAGCGCACGATGCGGCGCCGATCGCGCAGTAGCGGGACGAGCGGGTCCCAGGCGCGCGCGTCCAGCGGGGTGCCGTGGATGAGCAGCACCACAGACCCGACGCCGTCCTCCTGGACCCGGGTTCGGTATCCCTGATCAAGCTCGATCAGCCGCAATACCGCCATTCGCCCTATGCTCAGCAGACAATGGCGGGTCCGCCTCCACCACCCGCCGGTCTCCGATACCCGCAATTGGACATGATCAAACGCGTTTATTGCGCTGTTCACAGATCCGGGCTGTTTCGCCTGGTCGAAGCCCTGTAGCGGGTGCGGCCACGGCAACATTTGATTAACCTGACCTGATCATGTCCGCCAGTGATGTCAGTTCCCCACCCCGAAATATCGACGTCCCCGCGATTCTGATCGAGGCGCCGGCAATCGACGACGGAGTCGAGTGCTGGCGGCTTGCTCGTGAGTCGAATGTGCTGGACGTCAATTCCCGGTACGCCTACCTCCTCTGGTGTCGGGACTTCGCCGAGACCTCGGTAGTGGCGAAGGTTGGGCGCCGGGTGCTCGGTTTCATCACCGGTTACCGCCGGCCGGAGGAGCCCAACACGCTGCTGGTCTGGCAGGTCGCGGTGGATTCCGCCGCCCGCGGCCACGGCCTGGCCGGGCGGATGCTGAACACCCTGTTCGACCGTGTTCCCGGGGTGGACCACATGGAAACCACCATCACCCCGGACAACGACGCCTCGATCGCGCTGTTCACCGGCTTCGCCAAACGGCGAGGCGCGCGAGTGCAGGTAACCGAGCTGTTCAGCGGGGACCAGCTGGCCCACGGCGGCGACGACGACCACGAACCGGAGAACAAGTACCGCATCGGTCCGATCCCGGCCACCGCCCGGACCGATCGCCCCGTCGATACGCGGCAATTCTGAGGAGCGACGCTTCGTGACTATCACCAAGACGACCGCCACCAAGACGACCGCGCGGACTACCGCGCCCACCACCGCGCCCACCCAATCCCTGGGGGATGACCCGCTGGCTGTTTTCACCGCGCTGGAGTCCGAGGTCCGCAGCTACTGCAGAGGTTGGCCGGTCGCCTTCGATACCGCCGTGGGCTCCCGGATGACCGACATCGACGGCCACAGCTACCTGGACTTCTTTGCCGGCGCGGGCGCGCTCAACTATGGGCACAACAACCCCGCGCTGAAGGGCGCGCTACTGGACTACCTGGCTCGCGACGGCGTGGTGCACAGCCTGGACATGCACACCTCGGCCAAGGCCGAGTTCCTGAAGACCTTCGACGAGCTGGTGCTGAAGCCGCGCGGGCTGAACTACAAGGTTCAGTTTCCCGGCCCGACCGGCACCAACGCGGTGGAGTCCGCGCTCAAGCTGGCCCGCAAGGTCACCGGCAAGCACGCGATGATCAACTTCACCAACGCCTTCCACGGCATGACGCTCGGGTCGCTGTCGGTGACCGGAAACTCGATGAAGCGCGGCGGCGCCGGCATCCCGCTGGTGCACGCCACCCCGATGCCCTACGACAACTACTTCGACGGCAAGGTGCCGGACTTCCTGTGGTTCGAGCGGGTGCTTGAGGACGCCGGCAGCAGCCTGAACGAGCCGGCCGCGGTGATCGTGGAGACGGTGCAGGGCGAGGGCGGCATCAACCCGGCGCGGGCGGAGTGGCTGCGCGGCCTGGCCGACCTCTGCCACCGCCACGAAATCCTGCTCATCGTCGATGACGTGCAGATGGGCTGCGGGCGCACTGGGCCGTTCTTCAGCTTCGAGCTCGCCGGAATCCAGCCGGACATCGTGTGCATCTCGAAGTCAATCAGTGGTTACGGACTGCCGATGGCGCTCACCCTGATCAAGCCGGAGCTGGACGTGTGGAGCCCGGGCGAGCACAACGGCACCTTCCGCGGCCACAACCCGGCCTTCGTCACCGCGACCGCCGCGCTGCGCACCTACTGGGCGGACGACCAGCTGGAGCGCGGCACCGGGGCCAAGGGGCAGCGGGTGGAGAGCGCGCTGCGCCACCTGGCCGGCACCCTGCCCGGCGACCTCGAGGTCAAGGGCAGAGGGCTGGCCAGGGGGTTGGGGTTCGCCCAGCCGGCGATGGCCGAGCAGGTGGCATCCTCGGCGTTCGAGCGCGGGCTGCTGCTGGAGACGGCGGGCCCGGAGAGCGAGGTGGCCAAGATCATGCCGGCGCTCACCATCACCGATCAGGAGTTGACCGAAGGCTTGGACATCTTCGCCGACGCGGTGCGGAGCGTAGTGCTGGGTGGTGCGACGGCATGATCGTGCGCACCTTGGAGGAGATCACCGACACCGACCGGGACGTGATCACCCCGCACTGGCGGAGCAAGCGGATCGTGCTGGCCGATGACGGCGTCGGTTTCTCGGTGCACGAGACGGTGCTGGAGGCGGGCTCGATCAACGACTTCTGGTATGCCAACCACATCGAGGCGGTCTTCGTCACCCAGGGCGAAGGGGAGCTGTACGACAAGGACAACGACGTCACGTACAAGCTCGGCCCGGGTTCGATCTACCTGCTGAACGGCCACGAGCGCCACCAGTTGCGGCCCACCACGGAGATGCGCACAGTGTGCGTGTTCAACCCGCCGGTGACCGGGCGGGAGGTGCACGACGAGAACGGCGTGTACCCCCTGATCACCGAGCTGGGGAGCTGACGCCGGGGCGCCGGGACGGGTCGGCCAGCGCCGGTGGCAACTGACCGCCGCGGATCGGACGTGCCGCCGACGAGCGGTGGCGGAGGTGTGATGCACAACGGCCTGGACAGCGAAGGCCTGGGCAACGGACGCCTGGAGGACCTGGTGCTCGGCGACCTCCTGGCCGCCCGCGCGGAGACCCACCGTGGGGAGAACTTCCTGGAGTTTCGGGACGGCGAGTTCACCTACGGCGAGGTGGACGAGATGTCGAACCGGGTGGCGCAGGGGCTGATCGCCGCCGGCGTGCGCCCCGGGCATCACGTCGCGGTGATGCTGCCGAACTGCCCCGAGCTGGTCTTTGTGATCTTTGCGCTGGCCCGGCTTGGCGCGGTCGCGGTCCCGGTCAACACGGCGTACCGGGGTGAGCTGCTGCGCCATGTGCTGGTCACCGCGAATGTCTCCACGCTGATCGTGGACGGGCAGTACGCCGACCGGTTGCCACCGGCCGCCTCGGTGCTGCCCGACCTGCTGCGGGTGATCGTGCGCGGCGACGGCGCCGCAAACGGTTCCGGTCCTCGGCTGGGCCTGCCGGTGACCAGCCTGTCCGGCCTGCTCGGGCACGGTGCCGACCCGCCGTCCCACCGGGCCAGCTTCTCCGACCTGCTGGCGATCATGTACACCTCGGGCACCACCGGGCCGTCCAAGGGCGCCATGGTGCCGCACGCGTTGGCGCTGACCTGTGCGCTGGACTCGCTGGACTTCCTGGACCGGTGGGGCAAGAAGATCTACTGCCCGCTGCCGCTGTTCCATGCCGCCGGGCTGTGGGACGGGATGATGTCCGCGCTGCTCGGTGGCGGGGCGATCGCCGTGGTGGACCGCTTCAGTGCGTCCCGGTTCTGGGACGACGTGCGCCAGTTCGACGCCAAGGTCGCAATGAGCGTGTTCTCAATGATCCCGATCCTGCTCAACCAGCCACCCACGCCGAGGGACAAGGACCATCCACTGGAGATCTTCTACATGGGCAAGTCCAGCCTGGACGAGCCGCTGTACGAGCGGTTCGGGGTCCGCTCGGTGGAGACGTACACCAGCACCGAGGCGGGCATCCCGCTGGCCAGCCCATTTGGCGAGTGGCGGCTGGGCTCCTGCGGGCAGGCCAACGCTGAGCGGTTCGAGGTGGCGGTGGTCGACGACTGGGACCGGTTGCTCGGGCCCGGTGAGCCGGGCGAGCTGGTGCTGCGCCCGAGGCAGCCGGGGGTGATCACGGCCGGCTACTACGGGCGGTTCGAGGCGACCGCGCACGCGTTCCGCAACCTGTGGTTCCACACCGGCGACCGGGTGTGGCGGGATGAGGACGGCTACTTCTACTTCGTGGACCGGATGGCCGACGCGATTCGCCGCCGGGGAGAGAACATCTCCGCCTTCGACATCGAGTCCGAGGTGAACCTGCACCCCGCCGTGCTGGAGTGCGCCGCCATCGGGGTGCCCTCGGAGCTGGAGGAGGAAGAGGTCAAGCTGGCGGTGGTGCTGCGGCCCGGTGCGGTGCTCTCCGCCGAGGAACTCGCCGCGCACTGCCGGGTCAAGCTGCCCGGCTTCATGGTGCCCCGGTACCTGGAGTTCGTGGGCGCACTGCCCCGCACCCCGACCGACAAGATCGCCAAGCATGAGCTGCGGGCCGCCGGAGCACGTGGCATCACCCCGACCACCTGGGACCGGGAGCGCGCCGGCCCGGTCGGGCCCGACCTGACCTCTACCGCCGGGCAGATCCACGGAGGTACGCGGTGAACTGGGCGGACAGTCCGGAGCAGGCCGCCTTCCGGGCGCGGGTGCGGGAGTTCATCCGGGACAACTTCCCGGCCAGCTACAACCCCGACCCGGAGGCGGAGCAGAGCCTGGAGCCGGAGGACGTACGCGGCTACAACTGGCCGGTGGACCGGCTCTGTGCCGATCCGGACCGCCGGGAGGGCGCTCGCCGGTGGGCCGAGGCGCTGGCCGAGCGGGGCTGGATCGCCCCGCACTGGCCGACCGAGTACGGCGGCGCCGCGCTCTCCGCGATGGAGGAGTTCATCCTGCACGAGGAGATGATGCGCGCCCGGGTGCCGACGGTGAACGGCATCGGCGCGTTCCTGCTCGGCCCGACGCTGCTGGCGCACGGCACGCAGGCGCAGAAGGCCGAGCACCTGCCGCCCATCGCGCGCGGCGAGCGGACCTGGGCGCAGGGTTTCTCCGAACCGGGCGCCGGCTCCGACCTGGCCGGGCTGCGCACCCGCGCGGTCCGGGACGGCGAGCACTACGTGGTTAACGGGCAGAAGGTGTGGACCTCCCTCGGCCACGTCGCGGACTGGCTGTTCGTGCTGGTCCGCACGGATCTGACGGCCGACCCGAAGCATCGGGGAATCACCTTCCTGCTGGTCGATGTGGCCACCCCAGGCGTCACGGTGCGCCCGATCAACGACATCCGGGGTGCCGATCCGTTCGCCGAGGTGTTCTTCGACGACGCCCGGATCCCGGTGGCCAACCGGGTGGGCCAGGAGAACCGCGGCTGGTACGTGGCGATGGACGCGCTGAGCTTCGAGCGGGCCGGCATCGGCGCGACCATCAAGTTCGAGCAGGCGCTGGCCCGGCTGGTGGAGTACGTCGGTTCGGCGGAGGGCGCCTCGCGGCTGCGGGAGGGCTGGGACCGGGGCGCGCGCCAGGAGATCGCCCGACGCTATACGGAGGTCCGGGTGCTCTACAACATCGCCCGCTACACCGTCTCCAAGCAGGCCGCCGGCGCGGTGCCCGGCTACGAGGCGTCGGTGAACCAGCTGTTCAGCGCCGAGCTGCACCAGCGGCTGGCCCGCACCGGCGCCCAGGTGTTCGGCCAACACGGGCTGCTCTGGAAGGGCCCGGACGCCCCGCTGGACGGCGCGTTCACCCACCTGCGGCTGGACTCGGTAGCCGCCACCTTCCTCGGCGGCGCCTCGGAGATCCAGCGCAACGTGATCGCTACCCGGGGCCTCGGCCTGCCCCGTTCCTAACGTCGTGAGTGGCGATGGACGCGCTGAGCTTCGAGCGGGCCGGCATCGGCGCGACCATCAAGTTCGAGCAGGCGC
>DASWST010000238.1:0-41415 GCA_036402515.1 Pseudonocardia sp. | reverse complement strand
GATGGTCGCTATAGCGACCATCGCCACTCACGACCCCGACGAAGGAGGGCAGCAGCATGACCGCTCCCGCGCGGGTTCGCCCGGACCCGGACACCGGGGGGCGCCGGCCGGCCGGAGGTACCGGTCCAGCGCCGGTCCCGGCTTGGCGCCGAGGGCTGCGTCCTTATGTGCTGTCGCTGCCGGCGGTATTGATCATCGTCGGGATCCTGTACCCGTTCCTGCTGGGCGCCTATTACGCGTTCCTGAACTACGCCGCCGTGGTGCCCAACCCGGTGTTCGTCGGGCTGCGCAACTTCGCCACGGTGCTGTCCGACCCGGCGTTCTGGTCCAGTGTGCGCACCACGCTGGCCTACGCGGTGTCGGCCACCGCGCTGGAAACCGTGTTGGGGGTCGGCATCGCGCTGCTGCTCAACCGGTCCAGCCTGGTGGGGCGGATCTTCGAACGGGTGCTGATCCTGCCGCTGATGATCGCCCCGGTGATCGCCGGGGTGCTCTGGAAGCTGATGTTCAACCCGCAGTTCGGGGTGCTCAACCACGTGCTCGGACTGGGCCGCACGTTCGACTGGCTGAGCGAGACGCACGCCCTGATGTCCGTGGTGCTGGTGGATCTGTGGATCTTCACGCCGTTCGTCGCGGTGCTGGTTCTGGCCGGGATCCGATCGCTGCCCAGGGAGCCGTTCGAGGCCTCGGCGGTGGACGGGGCGAGCTGGTTCTACATGTTCCGCCGGCTGATGCTGCCGATGATGTGGCCGTACATCCTGGTCGCGGTGATCTTCCGGTTCATGGACTCGCTGAAGATCTTCGACCACGTCTACGTGCTCACTGCCGGCGGTCCGGGCGACGCCACCCGCACGCTGCAGATCAGCGCTTACCAGAACTCGATCATCAACTTCAACTACTCGGTGGGCAGCACCTACATGTTCCTGCTCTGGGCGATCGTCTTTCTGACCGCGCGCTACCTGGTCAGCGTGCTGGGCAAGGCCCAGCGCCGCGCCGCCGGATCGGAGGTCTGAGCGATGGCAAGGGAACTGCAGCCCGGTCAGCGGCGGTTCTCCCCGGCCTCCATCGGCGCCGACCTGGTGCTGCTGGCCTGGTTTCTGTTCTCGTTGTTCCCGCTGATCTGGCTGGTGCTGCTGTCGCTGAAGTCGGAGTCCGAGCAGATCAGCACCTTTTTCGAGTTCACCCCGACGCTGGCCAACTTCGGCACCGTACTCAGCTCCGAAGGAGCCCGGCTGACCAGCGTCAACTTCACCGAGGCGCTGCTCACCAGCGTGCTCAACTGTGTCGGCGCGGTGCTGGTGTCCCTGGTGATCGGCGTGCCGGCGGCCTACGCGGCCGGGCGCTGGCAGTACAAGGGCTCCGGCGACGTCATGTTCACCATCCTGTCCTTCCGGTTTGCCCCGGAGTTGATGGTGATCGTGCCGCTGTTCGTGATCTACAACCAGATAGGCCTGTTCGACACCAACGTCGGGATGATCTGGGTGCTGCAGCTGGTCACCATGCCGCTGATCGTGTGGATCCTGCGATCGTACTTCCAGGACCTGCCGCCGGAGCTGGAGCAGGCCGCGCTGCTTGACGGCTATACCCGCAAGCGGGCGTTCTTGATGGTGGCGCTGCCGCTGGTCCGGCCGGGGATCGCCGCGTCCGCGCTGCTGGCCTTCATCTTCGCCTGGAACAACTACGTCTTCCCGCTGATTCTCACCGGCAGCTCGCACACTCCGGTCACCGTGGCGGTCACCCGGTTCCTGGGCGGCGGCGGGCAGGCGTTCTACAGCCTCACCGCGGCCGCCGCCATCATCGCCGCGCTGCCGCCGCTGCTGGTCGCCCTGTCCATCCAGCGCTACCTGGTGCGCGGGCTGTCCTTCGGGGCGGTGAAGGCCTGATGGGTTCACTCTCGGTGCGCGGGCTGACCGCCCGGTACGGCAAGACGGTGGCCCTGCACGGGGTCGACCTGGACGTCGCCGACGGCGAGTTCTTCGTCATCCTCGGTCCGTCCGGCGCGGGCAAGACCACCACGCTGAAGAGCGTCGCCGGCCTGGTGGACGCCGTCGAGGGCGAGGTGCGCATCGGCGGTGTGGACATGACCGGCGTGGAGCCCTACGAGCGGAACGTGGCGATGGCGTTCGAGAGCTACGCGCTCTACCCGCAGAAGACCGTCGAGCAGAACCTCGCCTCGCCGCTGCGCTCCGGGCGGACCGGCAGCTGGAGCCCCGCCGAGCAGTCCGAGCGGATCCGCCAGGTGACCACCACCCTTGGCATCGAGCACTTGCGTCAGCGGTTTCCCCGGGAGCTGTCCAACGGCCAGCGACAGCGGACCGCGCTGGGCCGGGTGCTGGTCCGCCCGGCGGATGTGTACCTGCTGGACGAGCCGCTGTCCCACCTGGACGCCAAGCTACGCGCGGCGATGCGCGCCGAGCTCAAGCAGCTCGGCGAGATGTCCCGCACAACCACGCTCTACGTCACCCACGACTACCAGGAGGCGCTCGCGCTGGGCGATCGGGTCGGGGTGCTGCGGGAGGGTCGGCTGGTCCAGGTCGGCACGCCGAGGGAGGTGTGGCACGAACCGGCGGACACGTTCGTCGCGCGGATGTTCGGCCAGCCGGAGATGAACCTGTTCGAGGCCGACCTCGCCGCGGTACCGGAGGGGGGCACCGCGGCGAGGTCGCGCCGGGGCGGGATCACCGTCGGCGTGCCGGCGTCGGTGGCCGGATCAGTGGCCGGTTCGGTGGCCGGCGGTTCGGTGGGCGGCGGCGCGGCCGGCTCGGTGGAGGGTGGCGCGGCGGGCGGGTCGGTGCTGCTCGGCATCCGGCCGCGCGACCTGGAGGTGCTGGCCGGGCCGGAGCCGTCGGACCGGCTGGTGCTGCGCGGGCGGGTCACCCTGGCCGAGCGGCTCGGGCGGTTGGTGGAGCTCAGCGTGGACGTGGCGGGGGAGGCGGTCATCGCGGTCACCGACGATCAACGGGTCCGGGAGGGTGACCCGGTCAGCCTGGCGGTGCCCTGGGAGCGGGTGCACATCTTCGCTGGTGCAGACCTCGGCGCGGAGACCGGCAACGGCGCTGGCACGGCCGCCGCTCGGCTGGGTGCGGGCACGGCGCTGCCCCCGGGGACGGCAGCCGGCGGAGCCGGCGGGGTGGGAAAGGCACCGGGGACAGTAGCCGGCGGAGCCGTGGGAAAGACACCGGTGGTGGACGCCTCGGCGACCAGCGGAGGTGCCCAGTGACCGCGGTTGCCTCGGTCGACACCGCCGCCCCGGTCGCCCAGCGGCTACGGCTGGAGGCGCTGCGCAAGACGTATCGGAGCCGGGGCCGCGAGCCGTTCGAGGCGGTCAAGGGCATTGACCTGGACATCGAGCCGGGGGAGCTAGTCGCCCTGCTCGGGCCGTCCGGCTGCGGCAAGACCACCACGCTGCGGATGATCGCAGGACTGGAGACTGTCACCGAGGGGCACATCCTGATCGGCGACCGCTCGGTCGGTGAGCTGCCGGCCGGCCAGCGGCAGGTCGGCGTGGGGTTCGAGAGCTACGCGCTGTACCCGCCGCTGTCGGTGCGGGAGAACCTGGCCTACGGGTTGCGCGCGCGCCGGGTCAAGGATGCCCGGGCGCGGGTGGAGCGCATCGCCGAGCGGTTGGAGATGACCGAGCTGCTCGAGCTGCGGCCGGCCAACCTGTCCAGCGGGCAGAAGCAGCGGGTCGCGCTGGCCCGTGCGCTGGTGCGCAACCCCCCGGTGCTGCTGCTGGACGAGCCGCTGTCGCACCTGGACGCCGGGCAGCGGCAGCGGGTCCGCCGGGAGCTGAAGGTGCTGCAGCGCGAGTTCGGCTACACCACGATCATCGTCACGCACGACCAGTTGGAGGCGCTCAGCGTGGCCGACCGGATCGCGGTGATGGACGCCGGGGTGATCCAGCAGTTCGGCACCCCGGACGAGATCTTCGACGACCCGGCCAACCAGTTTGTCGCCGACTTCGTGGGTGAGCCGCCGATCAACCTGCTGCCCGGGGATACCGCCGCCGACGGTTCGGTGCGGCTGGGCGAGGCAGGGGTGCTGCAGACGTCGGCGAGCGGGGTGGCGCCCGGGCAGCGGGTGGTGGTCGGCCTGCGGCCACAGGACTGCCGGGCCGAGGCCCGCGCGCCGGGGGCTGAGGTGAGCGCCGGGGCGGGTGTGACCGCGGGGGCGGGGCTGACCGCCACCGTGCTGGTCTACGAGAACCTGTTGGAGTACGGGCTGGCCACGGTGGAGCTGGCCGGGGTACCCGGGCGGGTAGTGGTACAGGTGGCCGCCGGGCAGACCCTTGCCGCCGGAGACGCCGTGTCGATCACCGCGCCGGCCCGGCGGGTGTACCTGTTCGACGGTCAAAGTGGCGGGCGGCTGCGGTGAGCCGGGGATCTGGCGAGCGGTCGTGGTGAGCGGGGGATCTGCTGTGCGAGTGGTGTGCGCGGGTGACGAGTTCATCTCCGCGCGGCTGCTGGCCGACGCGGTGGTGGCCGAGCTGGACCGGGTAGGCCTCGCTGCCGAGCCGTTGCCGATCGATTCCCGCTGGCCCAGCGAGCCGTTCGAGGAGGTCGACGGGGTGCGCGAGGCCGCCGGTGACCCAGGTCGGCTGGCTGAGCTGGTGGCCGGGGCGGACGCGCTGGTCACCCACCTGGCGCCGGTCACCAAGGAGGTGATCACCGCCGGGCGGGGCAGCCTGCGGGTGGTCGGGGTGACCAGGGGTGGCCCGGTGAACGTGGACCTGTCGGCGGCCACCGACGCGGGCGTCCCGGTGGTGTACCTGCCGGGGCGGAACCTGGGCGCGGTCGCCGAGTTCACCGTGGGCACGATGATCTGCGCGATGCGTGGGCTGCCGGCGGCGGCCGCCGAGCTGGCCGGCGGTCGCTGGGACGGCACCGGGTTCCGCTATCAGCGGGTCGGGCTGGAGCTGCGGGCCGCCACCGTAGGGCTGATCGGGCTGGGCGCGGTCGGGCTGCGGGTCGCCGAGCTACTGGCTGCCTTCGGCGCCCAGGTGCTGGCCCACGACCCGTTCGCCGACCCCGCCGCGGCGGCGCGGGTGGGAGCCCGGCTGGTGGAGCTGCCCGATCTGTTCGCCGCCAGTGACGTGGTGAGCCTGCACGCCCGGCTCACCGAGCAGACCCGCCGGATCATCGACGCCGCCGCGCTGGCCGCGATGCGCCCCGGTGCGCTACTGGTGAACACCGCCCGGGGCGAGCTGGTCGACTCCGCCGCGCTGGACGCGGCGCTGGCCGAAGGCCGACTGCGCGGAGCGGTCCTGGACGTGTTCGACCCGGAACCCCCTGGCCCCGACGACCCGCTGCCCCGCCGCCCCGAGGTGTTCGCCACCCCGCACCTGGCCGGTGCATCCCGCCAGGTGGCGGAAGAGTCCGCCGCCCGGATCGCCCGCGAAGTTGCCACCGTCCTCACCGGCGGCGTCCCCACCCACCAGGCCAACCCCCATCCCAACCCCGTGGCCAACACCGGCTAGCCGGCGCCCCCAGCTGGCTGAACCCGCAAGGCGCGCACCCCGCCGCCGCCCCGGCTGGCCGCCGCCGGCTAGTCGACCGCCGCTCGCACAGCCCGCTCACGCCGACACAGCCCGGCTCACGCCGACACAGCGGCCTGGGCTGCTGTGTCGAGCCGGTGGAGCTGTGTGAAGGAGTGGCCCGACCTGGTGTCTTGACGGCGGGGCGGTGACGGGGGATGCTGAGCGGAAATCGATTTCCCGTGCGGGGCTGCCCGGCGGATCCGCTGAGTCCAGCTAGAGCGTTTCTCCGGAGAGGGCAGCCATGACTGACCAGACCGACGTCGGGGCGTCCGCCGGGATTGAGCGTAACGGCACGAACCCGGTGCCGGAGGCGCAGCGCCGGGGGCTGCCGCGCGGGCTGTTCGCGGTGTGGTTCTCCTGGAACGTCTCCATCATGGGGATCAGCTACGGGATCTACGTCTTCGGGCTCGGGCTGAGCGTGGCGCAGGCGATCGTCGCTGGGGTGCTCGGCTACGTGCTCTCCTCGCTGCTGGTTGGCGTGATCGCGGTCGGCGGCCCGCGCACCGGGCTGCCCACGCTGACCCAGACCCGGTTCGCCTTCGGGTTCCACGGCAACAAGCTGCCCACGTTCTTCGCCTACCTGTCCAACCTGGGCTGGAAGGTCACCATCATTACCCTGGCCTCGTCCACCGGCGCGGGCTTGTTCGCCCGGCTATGGCCGGCCCAGTTCGGCCGCCCGGGCGGCCACGCCAGCACTACCGCGGTGGTGCTGTGGTTCGTCGCCGTGCTCGCGGTGGTCCTGGTGGTGGCGGTGTTCGGCCATCGGCTGATCCTGCGGGTGGAAAGCTGGATCGCCTACCTGACCTCGGTGATGACCGTCGTGTTCATCGCGCTGATCGTGCCGCACGTGCGGTGGGGCGAACTGGGCGTCGCGGCGCGGGGGTCCTGGTGGGCGTTCGGCGGCGGCGTGATCATGGCGATGACCATCTCGGGCATCAGCTTCCTCAACTACGGCGGCGACTTCGCCCGTTACCTGCCCCGGTTCACCCCGGCCCGCGCCGTGATCGGCTGGACCGCCGGTGGCATCACCCTTCCGCTCGCCGTGCTGCTGGTGCTCGGTGTGCTGCTGGTCGCCGGCGACGCCCAGCTGGGCAATGCGGCCGCCGCCGACCCGATCGGCGCGCTCACCGCGCTGCTGCCGCTGTGGTTCTTCATACCGTTCTCGGTGGTCATCGTGATCTCACTGGTGGCCGCCGCGATCCTCGGGGTGTACTCCTCCGGGCTGGCGCTGCTCGCGCTTGGGGTGCCGACCTCCCGGGCGGGCACCACCGCGATCAACACGGTGATCATCTCTGCCGGCGCGTTCTACCTGCTGTTCGTCTCGGACTCGTTCCTGGCTACCTTCCAGGCGTTCCTGGCCCTGGTGGCGGTTCCGATGGGCACGATGGGCGGCATCCAGCTGCTGGACTTCATCCGGCAGCGTCGGCTGCGCTGGGACGTGACCATGGCGGAGTCGCCGGCGCGCGGCGGCCGGCGGGTGCGCTGGACCGCGCTGGGGCCGCTGGTGGTGGCCACGGTGGTCGGGCTCGGCACGGTGACCTCGGGTGACCCGAACATCGCGCGAGTGGTTGGCTTTCTGCTCAGCGAGGATGCGGTCAAGGGCGTGGTCGGACAGACGAACATGGGCGTGGTGTTCGCGATGGCGCTAGGTGCCGCCCTGTACGCGCTGCTCACCTTCGTGTTCAAGATTGACGACGGACGGTCGGTCCTGTCGGCGTCCCTGGCGGCCGATCGCACTTCCGTGTCCTCCCGCCCGTGATCCCGGAGGATCTCCGCCCGCCTCCGGACGTGTGGCATGCCCCGGCCAGCTACTGGTTCTGGCACCGGGTGCCCACCGGCGAGGAGATCCGCGAGCAGGTCGCGCAGTTGGCCGACGCGGGGTTCGGCTCGTTCCAGATCCAGGCTCGCCTGGCCTTTCCCATCCAGCAGTACCTCGGCCCGGAGTATCTGGCCGCCTATCGCGCGGCGGCCGACGAGGCGGCCCGCCGCGGCATGGTGATGGGCATCTACGACGAGTACAACTGGCTCTCCGGGCACGCCGGCGGGCGGACCGTGGCCGGCCGGGACGAGCTGCGGGAGCGGCACCTGTTCTGGTCCACCAGGTGCGGCGGCGCTGACGGCGAGATCGTGTGCGCGGTGGACGACATCCGGCCCACGGACGTGGCGTACCTGCTCGACGCGGGACTGAACTGGGTGTTCGACGGCGGCCAGCCACGCTGGGCGGACTGGGAGATCGTGGCCGCGCTGGCCCACCCGGGGGGGAGATCACCGACGAGCTCGACGTGGTGGACGTGACCGAGCGGGCCCGGTTCCTGGACAGTTCGTCGACGGGATGCCGAGTGGGCGTGCCACGGGACGCGCTGCCGCCGAACGCCGCCGCGCTGACCGTCTTCGTCGCGGCCCGCTGCGTCACCAGCAAGATGATCAATTACCTGTTGCCGGAGGCCGCCGAGCGCTTCCTGGAGGTCGGCTACCAGCCGTATCGGGAGGCGCTCGGGGCACACTTCGGCGACACGGTCCGCTACGCGTTCTTCGACCAGCCACACGGGTGCTTCTTCCGCTGGCGCCAGCACCGCGGCCACCTGGGCAGCTCGCTGATGTGGGCACCGGAGCTGGCCGAGCGGTACACCCGGGAGCACGCCGCGCCGTTCCGCCGTTCGCTGCTGGCCATGGTGGTCGACGTCGGGCCGGCCACCCCGGCGCGGCGCTGCGACTTCTTCGCCACCTACTCGGCACTGGGTATCGAGAGCTTCTTCGGCACCCTGTCGCGGTGGTGCCGGCGGCACGGCATCGCGCTGTGCGGCCACGAGGTGCTCGGGCACGTGTCGTCCTGGGACTTCACCGGCACGATCATCACCGACGACCCGCGCACCAACTTCGGCACCGACTACTTCGGCCTGGACCGCTGGCGTGACCTCACCGCGGTGGACGCCCGCAACTCCGAGCCCCAGCTGAGCGCGAAGCTGGGTGACTCGGTGGCCCGGTCACACGGCCGGAGCGGCTGCCTGGTGGAGCAGTACTACGGCCGCACCGTCGCCGGCGCGCATTTCGCCGCCGGGCATTGGGAGCTGACCCTGGGCGAGCTGCGCGCACAGGCCGTCCGCCACCACCTGCTCGGCGCGCGGCAGCTGCTGGTGCACGCGTTCTGGCAGACCGACGGCTGGCCCGACCCGCCAGGCGCGGAGCGGATGCTGGCCAACCCCCGGTTCGACTTCGCCCCCGGAGTGAACTTCGAGCCGTGGTTCGGCTATCACCGGGCGTTCGCCGAGGAGTCCGGCCGGCTCTCGGCGTTCCTGGACGGCGCCGAGCCGGACCGCGCGCTGGCCGTCCTCTACCCGCTGCGCACCAGCTGGGCCGGCGGACCCGATCACCCCTACGGGGCGCACGCGGCGAGGTGGACCGAGTACCTGGCCCGGGCCGGGTACGGCTACCACCTGGTGGACGAGCGGGACCTGCGGGCCGCCACGGTGCGCGACGGAAAGCTGATGTTCGGCGAGCACGGCTACCGCGCCGTGGTGCTGCCCGGCGCCGAGGTGGTCGAAGACCTGCGGACAGTGGCGGTACTGGAACGGTTCGCCTCGGCCGGCGGCACGTTGCTTGCCTCCGGGCCGCTGCCCTCGGCCAGCCAGCTGCGCGGTGCCGACCCGGAGCTGGCCGCCCGGGCCGCCGCGCTGTTCGCCAAGCCGGACGAGTGTCGGAGCCGCTACTGGCCGGACCCGCCCACCCCGGCCGACCTGGACCCGGTGCTGCGGCCGCTGCGCCGAGGCCAGCCGGTGGTCCGCGGCGGGCGGCCAGGGACGACGCTGTGGAGCCGAGCCGGCCGGGCCGCCGATGGGAGCACCCGGCTCGCGCTGTTCCACGATGCCGATCACGAGCACGCCGACCATGACGCCACGCTCACCGTCATCCCGGCATCGGTACCCACAGCGGTGCGGCGGTTCCACCCGGTGTCCGGCGAGCTGGCTGACCTCGGCACCGCGGTGGGGGAGCTGCGGGTGCGGTGCGCGCCCGGCGAGCTGGTCTGCCTGGTGCTCTCCGACGGTGAGCGGGTGGTGCCAGGGGAGACCGTGCTGCGCGACGGTTGGACGCTGGACACCGGCGACGGGCCGGCCCGGCCGATCCGGGTGGACGCGGGCTGGGAGGTCCAGGGCTGGCCTGGGTTCTCCGGGGTCGGGGAGTACCGGGTGCGCTTCGGCCTGCCGCCGCCGATCTGGCCTGGCCGGACTGGGACCTGGTTCTCGCCGAGGTGCACACCGCCGCTGAACTGGAACTCAACGGCACCCCGATCGGCCGGTTCGGTTGGCCACCGATCACCTGCCCGCTGCCGGGCGGCCTGTTGCGTGCCGAGGACAACGAGCTGCGGGTAAGGGTGGCTTCCACGGCGGCGAACCGGTACTACGCGGGCACCGGTCAGCAGGGCGGCGGTCTGGACACGAGCGGTCTCACGGTGGCTCCGCTGCTGCGTCCCCGGCTAGGGGTACGTTATCTCCCTGACGCGCGCGGCTAATCCGCTATTGGCTCGGTCACGAAGGCGATCCGGCACCGTGCGAATGGCCGCTGGGAACATGCCGGCAATGCGCGGAATCCGGTCCTCCAGCGGGACTGGCGCCGGTCACTATCCGACCGGTGCCTCCGCCGCACGGGCCACCCTGACCGGGTGAGCAGAGGGCATTTTCGGGGGTACCTGTCGCCAATTGGTGACACTTTCACCCTTTGGTGTTCGCTAAGAGGTATCAACCTTCGCCGTTCCTCTAAAGTGCGCGCTATGGATCTCCGTACTTATCCCATCACGCACGCGGCACTCCTCGCGTCGATTGTGCTGGGCGTTCTGTCCGTGGGCGGGTGTGGTTCCACACCCACGCCGACCACCAGTACCGTCGCCCCCGGGGGCTCCTCGACCGCGAGCGCGGGGGCCGCCGCGCCCGGCGTCGCCGCGCCCACGGCCGGGACGCCAGCCAGTGCCGCCCCCGGCGCGACCGGGACCGAAGGCGCCGCGGCCGGTGGGGCGGGTGGCACGGCGAGCACGGACGGGTCGGCGGCCGGCGGCGGCGCGACGGATAGCTCGCCGAACGGAGTGAACGCCGGCTCGGGCGGCCAGGCCGCCACCAACGGCGCCTCGGACGATCTGGATCTGTCTCTTGCCCTCGGTGGGCTGGCGGTGGCCGCCGGGGCAGGCGGGCTGTTGGTGCGGTGGCGCAGTTTCGGATGATCGAGGCGCGGTGGGCGCTGTTGTGGGTGATCCTGGTGCTCGGCCTCGGCATCGGAGGGCTGAGCACCGCACGGCTGATCCACGGTACGGGGCTGCCTGATGTCGGTCCGGTGCCCGCCGCCCATCCCGAGTGGCTCGGTGCCGCTCCGCCAGCGGCCGAGCCGGCCACTCCGGCCGCGCCGGCCACTCCGGCCGAGCCGATCTGGCTGAGCCTGCCTGGTCAGGGCATCGAGGCGCCGGTGGTCTCGGTCGGGCTGGAGACGAACGGGGAGCTGGCGGTACCCGAGGACCCCAGGGTGTTGGGCTGGTGGCGGGGCGGCGCGCACCCGAGCGCCGGACGCGGGACCGTGGTCATCGACGGGCACGTGGACGCCCGGGGAATCGGGGCCGGGGCGCTGTTCCGGCTGGCCGATCTCAAACCCGGCGCGACGGTGTCGGTGACCACCACCGAGGGGTCGCGGAGCTACCTGGTGGACGCCGTGCACAGCTACCAGAAGACGGCACTGCCCAGGGAGATTTTCGATACCACCGGGGTGCCCCGGCTGGTGTTGATCACTTGCGGCGGCGAGTTCGACTTCGAGACCCATCAGTACGCGGACAACGTCGTCGCCTACGCCGTTCCGGTGGAGCCTGACTCCAGCGGCGACGCGGCCAGGCGCGCATCGGGACAACCGGGCAATGGGCAGGTGCGGCTCCCCGGTTGACGGGCCGGCGAGTCGTCGCCCGGTAGGGGGTGTCCGGAACCGCTCGTGCTTCTACCATGTATCGGCCAGCCCTCGGCGCCGACGTAATCGACAGGGGCGGTCATGACACACAGCGAGCGGCCGGCCGGCCACGGGCCCGGACAAGCCGCGGGTGAACAACCAGCGCCGGGCCGGGGAGCTCGCAAGGTTATTGTCGCCAGCCTGGTCGGGACCTCGCTGGAGTGGTACGACTTCTTCCTCTATGCCACGGCGTCCGCGGTGGTGTTCAACAGGCTGTTCTTCCCGACATTTAATCCGCTGGTCGGCACGCTCCTGGCGTTTAGCACCGCCGGGATCGGCTTCGTCGCGCGCCCACTCGGCGGAATCATTTTCGGCCACTTCGGCGACCGGGTCGGGCGCAAGCAAGTCCTGGTGGTCACCCTGATATTGATGGGCGGCGCGACTTTCCTCATCGGCCTGCTACCCACCTATGCGGCGATCGGAATATGGGCACCGCTGCTGCTCGGCCTGCTGCGCTTTCTGCAGGGCATCGGCCTGGGCGGGGAATGGGGCGGCGCGGTACTGATGACCCTCGAGCACGGCGACCCGCAGCGACGTGGCTTGAACGCGAGTTGGCCGCAGGTCGGGGTGCCGGTGGGGAACTTGCTGGCGGCCGCCGTACTGGGATTGCTCAACGGAATGCTGTCCGAGCAGGACTTCCTGAGCTGGGGGTGGCGGGTCGGGTTCCTGCTGTCCGGCGCGCTGGTGCTGGTGGGGCTGTGGATCCGGCTGACCATCGCGGAGAGCCCACTGTTCGCCGAGGTGGTGGACCAGGGTGAGCGCTCCTCGATGCCGCTGGTGGAGGTGATCAAGCGGCACCCGCGAGGCTTGCTGGTGTCGATGGGTCTGCGCATCGGCACTGACGTCGCGTTCTACACCTTCACCTCGTACATCCTGGTCTACCTGACCACCAACCTGCGGCTCAACCGGGGCGTCGGACTGACCGCCGTATTGGTCGGTTCGGCCATCGAGTTGGCGCTGATCCCGCTGTTCGGTGCGCTGTCCGACCGGGTCGGCCGGCGGCCGATCTATGCGGCGGGGGTGGTGGCCGCCGCGATCTGGGGGTTCGTCTTCTTCCCGCTGCTGGACACCCGGTCGACCCCGGTGATCGTGCTGGCCGCGGCGGTCGGGCTGATGACGCACGCGGCCATGTATGGGCCGCAGGCCGCGTTCGTAGCCGAGCTCTTCTCCACCAAGCTGCGCTACAGCGGCGCGGCCGCGTATCAGCTGGCCGGGGTGGTCAGCGGCGCCATCGCGCCGATCGTGTCCATCGCCCTGTACCGGTCGTTCGGCACCGCCTACGCGGTGTCCGGCTACGTGCTGGCCATGCTGCTGATCACCTTGGTGGCCCTCGCGTGCGCGCCCGAGACCGCCCATGCCGACCTGCGCCAGGACCATCCGGACACCCCGATGGCGCCCAACCCATCGCCATCCTGACCGCCGAGGGCCGGATCCGGACCGACCAATATGGCTTGACTAGACGGTTGTCTTAGTAAGACAGTCGTCTTATGCGGAGCTTGCTGCTGGACGGCCCTGGCGCATTGCACTGGGAGGACGCCCCCGAGCCGGTGCTGACCTCGCCGACGGCGGCGCTGGTCCGCCCGTTGGCGGTGGCCACCTGCGACCTCGATGTCGGGGTGCTCACCGGGCGCTACCCGTTGCCAGGGCCGTATCCGCTCGGCCATGAGGGGGTGGCCGAGGTGGTGGAGGTCGGAGACCAGGTGACCTCGGCGCGGCCGGCCGACCGGGTGATCGTTCCGTTCCAGATCTCCTGCGGCGAATGCGGACCGTGCCTACAGGGCCGCACCGGCAATTGCGCGGAGTACCCGATGATGAGCACCTACGGCCTCGGGCGGCTCGGCGGCCTGCGCTGGGGCGGTTTCCTGGCCGACCTGGTCGCCGTGCCGCACGCCGACGCCATGCTGGTCCCGCTGCCCGCCGGGGTGGACCCGGTCGCGGTGGCCAGCGCGAGCGACAACCTGCCCGATGCGTGGCGCACCGTGGGGCCGTGGTTGGCCGAGGCACCCGGCGCCGACGTGCTGGTCGTCGGCGGCGACGCCGGCAGCTGGTCGATCGGGCTCTACGCCGCCGGGATGGCGGTCGCACTGGGCGCCGGCCGGGTGGTCTACCTGGACCAGGACCCCGAGCGGCTGAAGGTGGCCGAGGCGCTCGGGGCGACTCCGATGTCCGGTCCGCCGCCGCGCAAGGCCGGCGCCTTCCCGATCACCGTGGACGCCAGCGGCGACCCGGACGGCTTGCGTTGCGCGGTGCACAGCACAGCGCCCGACGGCACCTGCACCTGCAGCTCGCTGTACACCGCCGACGTGGCGCTGCCGCTGCTGGCGATGTACTCGCGGGGGCTGACCTTCCGCATCGGGCGGGTACACGCCCGGGCCTGCGTGCCGGCGGTGTTGGAACTGGTCGGCGTGGGTTTCGACCCGTCACTGGTGACCACGGCGGTGGTGAGCTTCGACGACGCGGTCCAAGCACTGCGTGCCCCGGCGGGCAAGACCGTGCTGACCCAGCCCGCCCGCTCGGCGTAGCGCCGGGCTAACCGATCCGCGCCCGCAGCACCGAGGCGAGCTCGTCGCCGACCAGCTCCAGCGGCATGACCGCCCGCTCCGCCCTGGCCATGATCAGTGCGCCCTCGATCGCCGCCAGCATCAGCGCGGCCAGTGAGGCGGCCTCCGACTCGGGCACCCCGTGGCTGGTCAGCGCGTCGGCAAGGGCGGCGCGCCAGCTGCCCAGCGCGTCGGCGCAGGCGGCGGCCAGCACCTCGGAGGAGTGCGCGGTCTCCAGCGCGACGGTGGCCACCGGGCAGCCGTCCCGCCACCCGCTCGCGGACAGCTCCGCACTGGCCGCCCGAATCCAGAGGCCCAGCGCATCGGCCGGGTGCACCCCGGAGAACACCGCCCGGATAGCGCGCTCGAAGCCGGCGCCGGAGCGGCTGATCGCCTCCGCCCCGAGCTGCTCCTTCCCGCCAGGGAAGTGGTGTGCCTGCGAGCCCCATGGCGCCTCGGCCTCGGCGGCGACCTGGCGCCAGCCGGTGGCCGGGTAGCCCTGCGCGCGGAACAGCCGGGCCGCCGCCGCGACCATCCGGGTACGACTGTCCGAGGTACGAGGCACCTGTCCCACCTTAGGAGCCCGCTGACCTCGTGCATTGCCCGACCGCTCGGCCGCCGGCGCGTGTCGACCGCCGAAAGAGGCGCGGTCGGCGGGTGCACAGCTGGCGCACAAGTTCTGCCCAGTGCGGGCACATTCCACGGCGGAGACTGAGGCCATGAGCAGCACAAACGGTGGCTGCGACGACGCCGGCGAGTAATTCGGACAGCGGAGGCTCCCGGTGCGGCCAGAGACGATCGACGCGGGGCGTTAAGGAATGATCCACACAGTGCGCGGCGGGGGATACCGGTCCCGCCCGAGCGGCGGGGCCGGGGAAGCCGGTCTTCGGTGAGCCTGCAACCCGCGCCGCCGCGTGCTCGCCGGGCCGACCGGGCTGGCCCCACCGATCCCGCCGAGCCGGCCAACCCGGTCACCGCGTCCGCGTCGGCCCCTCGCCGGGGCTGGTGGCGGTCGGCCCCGTTGCGCACCCGCCTGCTGCTGTCCACCATCGCGCTGCTCGCGGTCGTCTCCCTGGTGTGCGGTTCGATCTCGTTGCTGCTGCTGCGTGGTTTCCTGATCCACCAGTTGGACGGCCAGCTGGGCACCGCCGCGGTCCGCTCGGTGGCGCTGGCGGACAAGTCGCAGCAGGGCCGAGGCAACGACGGGGACCACCCGAACGACGGCGACGGGGACCGAGGGAACGGCGGGAACAACCGGAACGGCGGGAACAACCGGAACGGCGGAACCGGCCTGAGCAGCCGCAACGACGGAAACAACGGCGGAAACAACGGCGGAAACAACGGCAACGACGGGAACGGCGGAGGTCCCCGGTTCCTGCAGGCGCCCGGTCAGACCGTCGGCACGATCGGCGGGCACCTGGTCGGCGGCCAGCCCACCGAGATCGGCGTGATCGGGCAGGACGGTGTGGTGCGACCGCTGAGCGGCGCGGCGGAGGATGCCGCGGTGGCCGGGCTGCCGGTGGACGGCCGCCCGCACACCGTGCCGGTGGGCGCGCTCGGCGACTACCGGCTGATCGGGCTGCACGACGCGACCGGTCAGGTGGTGATCACCGGCCTACCCCTCGCCGAGGTCAAGGCGGTGCTCTCCCGGTTGGCGGTGATCGAGCTGGTGGTGGTCGGCATCGGCCTGCTCGCCGCCGGCGCCGCCGCCACCGTGATCGTTCGGATCACCCTGCGGCCGCTGAACCGGGTCGCGGTGACCGCCAGTCGGGTCGCCGAGCTGCCGCTGGAGCGGGGCGACGTCGCGCTGGCCGAGCGGGTACCGATCCGGGACACCGATGCGCGTACCGAGGTCGGCCAGGTCGGCGCCGCATTGAACCGGATGTTGGAGCACGTGAGCGCGGCGCTGGAGGCCCGCCGGGCCAGCGAGAACCAGCTGCGCCAGTTCCTCGCCGACGCCAGCCACGAGCTGCGCACCCCGCTGGCGGCCATTCGGGGCTACGCCGAGCTGGCCCGGCGCGCCGGCCCGGAGATCCCGCCGGACACCGCGCGGGCGCTGCGCCGGGTCTCCTCGCAGACCGAGCGGATGACCTCCCTGGTCGAGGACATGTTCCTGCTGGCCCGGCTGGACGCGGGCCGCCCACTGGTCACCGACCCGGTGGACCTGTCCCAGCTGGTCGTGGACGCGCTCAGCGATGCGCACGCCGCCGGCCCGG
Organism: Pseudonocardia sp.; assembly: GCA_036402515.1. Classification (GTDB taxonomy): domain Bacteria; phylum Actinomycetota; class Actinomycetes; order Mycobacteriales; family Pseudonocardiaceae; genus Pseudonocardia. Next base: position 25,150 of record DASWST010000238.1, on the reverse strand, counting down.
ACCACCGGTGGGCGCTGCACATCCCCGACCAGGCGGTGCTGGTCAGCGGTGACCCGACCCGGCTGGCCCAGGTGCTGGCCAACCTGCTGACCAACGCCAGGGTGCACACCCCGCCGGGTACCACGGTGACCGCCGCGCTGGACACCAGCGCGACGCACGCCATCCTGCGGGTCTCCGACGACGGGCCGGGGATCCCCGCCGGCCTGCTGCCGCACGTGTTCGGCCGGTTCGCCCGGGGCGACACGTCCCGCTCCCGGGAGGCCGGCAGCACCGGTCTCGGGCTGGCCATCGCGCACGCGGTCACCTCCGCGCACGGCGGCACGATCGCCGTCCGCAGTCGACCCGGCGAGACCGTATTCACCGTGCAGCTGCCCCGCGGCCAGGGCCCGGCCGGGCCCGCCCTGCCGGGGGTGCCGGACCAGGGGCGAGGCGGTCCGTACCCGGCGGTGTGGCCCCGCTCCTGAGCCACCCGCGGCGCCGGTAAACCGTCACCCGACCGGCTGGTACTCCCCGCGGGGCTACGACTGGAGCTTTGCTGGTCGATGCGGCAGCATGATCTCCGCGGTGACGCCCGACATCCCGTACTGCTGTCCACCGATGCACGGCACTGCGATCGATCTCCTCGGTCCTCAAATGATTGGAGATGTCATGGCCGACCACGTCGAAAACGACCTGGCAAACCTCAAGGGAATTGGCCCGAAGTACGCGGAGATGCTCAAGAGCATCGGTGTGGACTCCATCAAGGAGCTGAAGCACCGGAACCCGGCGAGCCTCAAGGAGATGATCGAGACCCGGCACGGCAAGGTGGTCGGTCTCTCTGAGAAGGAATGCGCGACCTGGATCGACGAGGCCAAGGCGACCTCCAGCTGACCTGACACGCCGGGCCGCGCCCACCCCTCGAGCGGGGGGCGCGGCCTGCCGGGCCACCCGGCCGCGCGGTGGCCCACCCTGGCATTGGGGAAGATCCTGGTAAAGGCGTTGGTGCATGCCGACCAGCGCGCCGAGGCTGGTACTCGGACCCCGCCAGGGAGGTGGCCGATGGAGGCCGATCGGGTCGGTCGCCGGCTGTGGACGTTGTTCCTGCCCTACCGGGCGGGCATGACCGCGATCTTGCTGGCGGTGCTGGTCAGCAGCGGGCTGGGGATCATCACGCCGTTCCTGACCCAGGCCGCGTTCGACCGGGCGCTGTTCCCCACCGGTGGCGGCCCGGTGAACCTGCCGCTGCTGGGCTGGCTGGTCGGCGGGATGATCGCGGTGCCGGTGGTCTCCGCGCTGATCGGGGTGTGGCAGACCTACCAGACCACGCTGCTGGGCAACCGGGTGATGGCCGACCTGCGCGGCCGGCTGTTCGAGCACCTGCAGCGGATGGACCTGTCCTTCTTCACCGCCACCCGCACCGGCGCCATCCAGTCGCGGCTGGCCAACGACGTCGGCGGCGTGCAGACCGTACTCACCGAGACCGCCACCTCGATCCTGGGCAACGTGGTCACCGTGCTCGCCGCGCTGGTCGCCATGGTGCTGCTGTCCTGGCAGCTGACCCTGGTCGCGGTGGCGCTGATCCCGGTGTTCGTGCTGCTGCAGGTGCGCGTCGGCCGGGTGCGCCGCCGACTGGCCGGGCGCACCCAGGAGTCCCTCTCGGACATGACGGCGATCACCGAGGAGTCGCTGTCGGTGTCCGGGGTGCTGCTGGCCAAGGTGTTCAACCGGCAGGAGTTCGAGGTCCGCCGGTACCGGGAGGAGAACGCCAAGCAGGTTGACCTGCAGGTGCGCCAGGCGATGACCGGGCAGACCTTCTTCGCCGTGGTGCAGACGTTCATGGGCGTCACTCCCGCGCTGGTCTACCTGGTGGCCGGGCTGCTCATCGCGGCAGGCACCGGGGTTAGCGCGGGCACCGTCGTCGCGTTCACCACCTTGCAGGGCCGGCTGCTGTTCCCCACGGTCAACCTGCTGCGGGTATCCCTGGACGTGCAGACCTCGCTGGCACTGTTCCGACGCATCTTCGAGTACCTGGACCTGCGGCCCAGGATCGTCGACCGGCCAGGCGCCCGCGAGCTGGACACCGCCCGGGTGCGCGGCGAGGTGTCGCTGCGCGGGGTGTGGTTCGCCTACCCGCCGGCGGAGCGCGACGATTCGCTGCCCCAGCCGGACGGCGGGCCCACCCGGCCGTGGGCGCTGCGGGACGTCAGCTTCGACGTGCACCCCGGGCAACTGGCCGCCATCGTCGGCCCGAGCGGCTCCGGCAAGACCACGCTGTCCTACCTGATCCCTCGGCTCTACGACGTGGACCGGGGCGCGGTGCTGCTGGACGGGAACGACGTGCGCGAGCTGACCCAGGCGTCGGTCACCTCGGCGATCGGCATGGTCACCCAGGACACCTACCTGCTGCACGCGACCATCGAGGACAACCTGCGCTACGCCAAACCGGACGCCACCCAGGAGGAGCTGGAGGCGGCCGCCCGCGCGGCGAACATCCACGACCGGATCATGTCCTTCGCCGAGGGCTACGCCACCGTCGTGGGGGAGCGGGGCTACCGGCTCTCCGGCGGGGAGAAGCAGCGGCTGGCCATCGCCAGGGTGCTGCTCAAGGACCCGCCGGTGCTCATCCTGGACGAGGCCACCAGCGCGTTGGACACCGCCAGCGAGCGGCTGGTGCAGCAGGCGCTGGAGAACGCCACCCGGCAGCGCACCACCATCGCCATCGCGCACCGGCTGTCCACCGTGCTGGGCGCCGATGTGATTCTGGCGGTGGAGAACGGGGAGATCGTGGAGCGCGGCACACACGCCGAACTGCTCGCCCAGGGCGGGCTCTACGCCCGGCTGTACACCGAGCAGTTCGCCGACGGGCAGGTGGAGGCCCGGTGCGCCAACGGCGTGGTGTTCCGAGACGGCCACACACTGACCGCGAGCGCCCGGCCGGCCTGAGCTTCTCCAGATCGGCGTGCGCCGGGCGGCCGGCTCTGTGATCCTGGGGCGGGCGCCGCGCATCCGGCGCGGTCCTCAACGTGGAGGAGTCAGCGTGCCCCGTCTCCGGTTCGGAATCTTCATGGCCCCGTTCCACTCCCCGGTTGGGCAGGACCCCACCTCGGCGTACGAGCGGGATCTGGACATACTCAAGCTGCTGGACAAGCTCGGCTACGACGAGGCGTGGATCGGCGAGCACCACTCGTGCGGACACGAGATCATCCCCGACCCGATGATCTTCATCGCGCACGCGGCCAACCACACCCGGCACATCAAGCTGGGCACCGGCGTGGTGTCGCTGCCCTATCACAACCCGCTCTGGGTGGCCGACCGCGCGATGTTCCTCGATCACCTCACCCGGGGGCGGTTCATGCTGGGCCTCGGGCCGGGCGCGCTGCCCACCGACGCCACCATGATCGGCATCGGGTTGGAGGAGCAGCGCGGCGCCCTGGAGCAGGACACCGACGTGCTGATGGCGTTGCTGCGCGGCGAGACGGTCAGCGCGAAGACCGCGCGGTACAACCTGGTGGACGCGCGCACCCAGCTCACCGCGTACAGCGACTTCGAGATCGCCGTTGCCGCGATCGCCTCGCCCACCGGCCCCCGCATTGCGGCCAAGAACGGTCTGGGCCTGCTGTCGGTGGGCGCCACCGTGCAGGGCGGCTTCGACGCGCTCGCGCTGCACTGGGATGTGATGGAGCAGCGGTCGGCGGAGTTCGGCCACACCGCGTCCCGGGACCGCTGGCGGCTGGTCGGCCCGATGCACCTGGCGGAGACCCGTGAGCAGGCCATCGAGGATGTCCGGTTCGGGCTGGGCCCGTGGTGCGAGTACACCCAGGACGTGGTGGCCGCGCCGCACTTCCGCGCGGTCGGCAAGTCATTCGAGGAGCGGGTCTCCTGGGTGAACGACACCGGCCTCGGGGTGATCGGCACCCCGGATGACGCCATCGCGCAGATCGAGCGGCTGGAGAACCAGTCCGGTGGGTTCGGCGCCTACCTGCTCATGCACCACGAGTGGGCGCGACCGGACGCCACCGCGAAGAGTTACGAACTGCTCGCCCGCTACGTGAAGCCCCGGTTCCAGGGCTCCGCGGACCGGCTGCGGCAGGCCGAGGAGTACGGCCGCTCGCGGTGGCGGGAGCTGGACCAGCGCCAGGCCGACGCCATCCAGGCGGCTACCGACCGGCACGCGAAGGAGCGCGCCGAGGCCGGCTGAGCGGATCGGTCCCGGGTACCGCGCTAGCGCGTGTCGCCGCTCTCTGGCGCGGGTGGGAGCTCGCGGCGGCCTCGGGTGAGCTTGCCGGCGGGGCGTCGGCCGGGAACCTCCGGTCGGGGCTCGTCGGCCAGCTCGCCGCCGGCGACCGTCGGCTGCCTGGTCAGGGTCCCGGTCACCGGGAGATCGGCGTCCAGTACCTCGCCCGGCGCGGCCGACTGGCGCGGCTCGCCCGGCGTGGGCGAGGAGTCGGACTCGGCGGTGTCCATCCGCACGGTGCGCTTGTGCCGCACGGTGAGCTGGAACTCCTCGACCTCCTCCCACAGCGTGCGGGCCACCCGCACCGACCGGGGCGCGGTGGAGGCCAGCCGGGCCACCGGCCCCGGCACCAGCGGGCGGACGAGGCCGGTGATCGCCCGGACCGCGCCCGGCAGTGGCCCGGGCAGCATATCCAGCGGGTCGCCCTGGACCGGAGCCAGCGCGGCCTCGCGCAGCCGGGCCAGCACGGGCAGCCGGCTCGGCGCGGCCGGGGTGGGTGCCCCGGCGTCCCCGGGCTCGGCGTCCGCGTCCACTGAAGCTGGGATCTCGGCGGGATCTCCGGCGGGGTCTCCGGCGGGCGCCGGCGTCGCGGAGGGGATCTCGATGCGCTCCGGCGCCGCGCCCAGGGCGGTCCCCTCGGCCAGCAGCCGCCGGTGCTGGTCCAGCTCCAGCGCCGCGCTCAGCTGCGCCCGGTTGATCGCGACCGTGGTCGCCGCGTCCTGCTCGGCGCGGCCGACGCGGGCCCGCGCCAGCAGGCGCCGGTCCTGGCTGGTCTGGCCCCGCCACCAGCGCAGTAGCAGCGGAAGCAGGCTGAGCAGCGCGAACAGCGCGTCCACCGCGATCCGCAGCGTCAGTGGGCCGGCCGAGTCGGCGGCGCGGGTGGTGTAGCTGTGCATCGCGGCCCAGCGGGCGTCCAGGCCGGTGTCGGCCGCGGCCAGCGCGCGGGCGGTGGCCGCGTCTCGATCCAGCTGCCCCCGGGCGCCGGTGATGGCCTGGTCGAGGGCGGGGCCCAGCTGATCCCGGCGCGTGCTGGCCTCGGTCAGGTCGCGCTGCGCGGCGGTCAACTCGGCGTCCGCCAGCCCGGTTTCGGGTCCGCGCCCTCGGTCCCCGGTGATCTGTGTGGAGGGGCAGCCGGGGCCGGGGCGGTACTCGCAGCGGGCCACCACCAGCGCCCGGTCCCGCCGCGCCGACGCCGACTGGAGCTGGGCGTCCAGTGCGGCCCGGTCGGTCTGCAGGGTGTCCAGCTGGGCGGCCAGCGCGCTATGCGTGACGGCCGCCCCGGCGGCGTCCACCCGGCCGTTCAGCTCCCGGTCGACCGCACCGGCGAAGATGGCCAGCGCGGCCAGCTCGCCGATGACCACGCCGAGCAGCACGGCGACCACCGCCTGGGTGAGCTCGCCCAGCACCAGCTGGACCCGACCTCGGCTCGGTTCGGCGGGCGCGGTGGCCAGTACCCGGCCGACCGCGCCGACCAGCAGCCCGGAGGCGCCCGCGAAGACCCAGCTGGCCGGCTCACCCACGCCGGCCAGGCGGACCACGAAGGCCACCACGCAGCCGGCCAGCAGCGCGTGCAGCGCCACGAAGAATCCAGCGGTCTGGTAGGCGGACCGCTCGGCGGGTTCGTCGATGTCACGCCAGCTGCCGCCACCCAGCCAGACCAGCGGGTTGGCCAGACGGGCGAGCGGGGTGGGAGTCACGGGGGAGCTCACCGGGTTCTCCTCGGCAGGGGGCAGGGACGGTGGCCACGTCGACGAGACCGGCACAGCGAGTGCCATGGTGGGGGGTGCGGCCGAACAGCGGACCCACGGTGTGCGCGGCGTCACCGGGCGGGCACCTGAATTTCAACCGCGCGGGCCGCTCACTCCGAGCCGCTCACTCCGAGCTCACTCCGAGCCGCTGCCCGGGGAGAAGTGCGTGCTAGGCCTGGGCAGTGCGACTCCGTCCAGCAGGATATCCACCCGCTCGTTGTAGAAGGCCACCAGCCCCGCGATGGACGGCAGCTCCCGGGTGGGAAAGTCGTAGGCCCAGGCCAGGTCCGGGTACAGGGTGCCGCCCACCCGCACCGACCAGTAGCCGCTGGTTGTGCCCTTGTAGGGGCAGGAGGTGACGGTGTCACTGGGCGCCAGGTGGGTGAAGTCCACCGAGGTGCGGTCGAGGTAGTACCGGGTGGGCAGACCGGTCTCGAAGACCATCACCGGGGAGGTGGACTCGGCCAGTACCACGCCGTCCAGCTCGATGCGGACGTGCCGCCCCGAGCGCACCGCGTCCACCCGGGCGTAGGGGTTGCGCGGGTGGACGAACACCTGCTCGTCCTCCTCGAACCAGGCATCCAGGGCGGCCCAGTCCAACCGCACCAGCCCGGCCAGGGACTCCGTCGGCGAGTCGGCGTCCGTGTCGGCGTCCGCGTGGGTGCCGGCGAGAGTGCTGGTCTCGGCCTCCGGGTAGACCAGCGCCGCGCCGGGCCGCTCCAGCCCGCCGGCGCGCAGCCCGTACCGGTACACGGTCGCGCCGCGCACCTGCTCTGTCTGGTGCTCGTCGACCAGCACGCCGGGCGCCAGGTCCGCGCGCGGGATGTAGTACTGGGGATAGGCCGGCCATTCCCACACGTACCGCGCCGAGGTGGTGTCCAGCACCACGGTGCCGCCGAGCCAGGCCCGGATCCGTCGCGGCACCGGCTCGACGTGCCCGGCCGCGACGATCATCCCTGGATAGTCACCCATGGGGGCACAGTAGGCGGTGGGCCCCACTTGCTCAGCTGAGTTCGAAGCCCGGGTAGCCACTGGCCGCGACCTCGGCGAGGCGCTCCTGGTAGGTGGGGAATCCGCCCGCGTACAGCAGCACCGTGCGCTGTTCGTCGCGGCCCGGTCTGTTGCGACCGGTGAACCATGAATCGGTCTTGGAGAACTGCATGCGGGCGGCGAAGAGGTGGCACTCGGCGGTCCACTCGGCTTGAGCTTCGGCGGTCGCGCAGACGCGGGTGTGGCCGAGGGCCAGCAGGTCGGTGACCCATTCGACGTTGTGCTCGATGCAGCGCGGCATGTTGCAGAAGGCCGCCGCGTTGTGTGGCCCGACGATGCTGAACATGTTGGGAAACCCAGCGGTACCCAGACCGAGGTAGGTCAGCGGACCGTCGGCCCATTGCTCGGCCAGCCGGACGCCGTCCAGCCCGCGGATGTCGATGCGGTCGAACGGACCGGTGACGGCGTCGAAGCCGGTGGCAAAAGCGATCACGTCGACCTCGTGGTGGCCGGCGGTGGTGGTGATGCCGGTCGGCGTCGCCTCGAGGATCGGCGTCTCCCGCAGGTCGACCAGATCCACGTTGGGCTGGTTGTAGACCTCGTAGTAGCCGTTCTCCAGCGGCACCCGACGGGTGCCATACCCATGGTTGTGCGGAATGAGCCGCTCGGCCACCGCCGGGTCGTGCACCCGGGCCCGGATCTTCCCGGCCATGAACGTGCTCAGGGTGGCGTTGGCGACCGGATCGACGAGCACATCGCGGAAATTACCCATCCACAGCGCGAAGCCCGGCCGGGCGTACAGCTCCTCGTAGAAGGCGGTCCGCTCCTCGGGCGACACGACCGTCGCCTTGCGCCGATCCGTGTCGTGCAGGAACCCGCCGAAGGTGTTCCGGCATCGCGCGAAGATCTCGGCGGAGTGCTCGCGCAGTGCGGCATGCATGGTGTTGTCGATCGGGGAGTTGCGCAGCGGCGAGCACCAGTTGGCCGTGCGTTGCAGCACCGTCAGCCGCGCGGCCGTCTTGGCCGCCTCCTGGATCAGCTGCACGCCCGTGGCACCGGTACCGATGACCGCGACCCGGCTGCCGTCCAGCGGCACCGGCTCGCGCGGCCATTGCGCGGTGTGGAACCAGCGCCCGCCGAACCGCTCGATGCCGGGCAGCGACGGCAGGTTCGGCACCGAGAGCGCGCCGATGGCGAGGACCAGGTAACGGGCCCGCCGGATGGAACCGTCATCAGAGGCGACCGTCCAACACCGCTCGCCGTCGTGCCAGGCCGCGCTGGTCACCCGCACGCCGAGGGTGATGTCGCGCCGCAGGTCGAACCGGTCGGCCACGTGCCGCAGGTAGCGCAACACCTCCGGTTGACCGGCGAAGTGCTCGCTCCACCGCCATTCGTCGAGCAGCTCCTGGGAGAACGAGTAGGCGTAGCTGTAGCTTTCCGAGTCGAACCGGGCACCGGGGTAGCGGTTCCAGTGCCAGGTGCCGCCGACTTCGTCGCCCGACTCCACCACGCTCGCCGACAGGCCCGCCCGCCGGCAGCGGTGCAGCTGATAGAGCCCGGACATGCCGGCCCCGATGATCAGCACGTCGTCCATCAGGCGAGAGATTTCGCGATACGAGTCCGGTGGCTGCCGCGCATGGTTGGTACTGCACCTTCTTCCCGCATGCTCCCCACGCCGCACAACATTAATCTGGGACGTCAGCGACCCGGTGAGCGCTGCTACCGGGGAGATCCGGAGCTGACCGGCGGGTTCGACGGGGCGCGGCGGGCGCCGGCCACCGCGGCGGCCAGGTCCGGGAGTCGCGCCGGGCCGGCCAGGCCGAGGTGGTAGAGGTGCAGCTCGGTGGCTCCGGCCGTGGCCAGGTCGCCGACGTAGCCGGACATGTCCGGCACCGCGGTGGCGCCGACCGCGGTCACGTAGCCGCCCACCTGCACCCGGTCCGGCAGCTGGGCGCGGGCGGCGGCGACCGAGGACACCGAGGCCGGCCCCGGCTGCCAGCACTGCAGCACCACCGAGTCGACCTGGTGGGCGGCCGCCGGGGTGAGCCCGGGCAGTGCCCCGGTGACCCACGGGTCGACCGCGCCGTGCAGCACGATTCGGGGCGCGGAGCCGAGCCCCGAGTTGAGCGTCGCGCTGATCGCGGCCAGCACGCCCTCGCGCAGCGCGTCGGTGGCCGCCTGCCTGGTGCCCAGCAGCAGCTCGTCCAGCTCGGCCGGCAGCGTAGCTTCGGCGCCCAGGTCACCGCCGTCGATCAGCCGGCGGACCTCGGCGCGCAGCCGGGCCCGCACCTCGGCCGGGTCGGCGCCGGAGTCCGACCAGCGCGCCGCGCAGGCCGGGCAGCAGCACACCGAGAGCAGCCGGGCCGCCGCCGCGCCCCACACCGCGTCGGTCTTCTCGTGCTGGCACTGGTGGATCACGCCGAGCTGGCCGCAGGCCTCCAGGATGACCGAGGACACCGCCAGCCCGGTGAGCGATTCGGCGGTGAGCGTGGCCACGTAGTCACGCACCTCGGCCCGGGACGGGCACAGCGCCCACGGGTAGGGCTCGTCGAAGCAGTTGCGCACCGTGACGTCCGGGTGCGCGGTGCCCAGCCTGGAGCTGTGGGTCAACACCAGCCACGCGGCGGCCGGCACACCGGCGGCGCCCAGGGCGCGCACCGCGTCCCCGGCGGAGTCCTCGGCGGCCACCCAGTCCGGCACGGCCGGTCGCAGCCGGGCCCCGCGCCAGGCCTGCTCGCGCGGCGGCCGGTAGAGCGCGGCGTGCCGGGCCAGCACCGAGGTGGCGTCCGGCGCGAACGGGGTGGCCGCCCTGGTGCTGTGGTAGGCGACCGCCACCGCGACCTCGTCCACCCCGAGCGAGATGGCCCGGTCGACGAAACCGGGGGCGCCCAGCACGTCCCAGGGATAGCTGTAGCCGGTGACCCGCACTACGCGCGCCCGGTGACCGAGGCGGTGGTTCCGTTGCTGAGCAGCCGCAGCGTGCCGAACCCGGCGTCGACGATCCGCTCCAGCCGGGCGAGCTGGTCGGCGGTGGGCTCGACCAGCGGCGGGCGCACCCCGCCGACCCGGTGCCCGCGCAGCCGGGCGGCCGCCTTCACCAGCGACACGGCGAACCCCGGCGTCTCGTCGCGCAGTGCCACCAGCGGCAGGTAGAACCCGGTGAGCAGCGCGTCGATCGCCGGGTCGTCCCGCTCGGACAGGGCGCGGTAGAACCGGGCGGCGATCTCCGGGGCGAAGCAGTGCACCGCCGAGGAGTAGCGGGCCACCCCGATCGCCGAGTACGCCCGCGCGGACACCTCGGCGGTGGGCAGCCCGTTGAAGAACAGGAACTCCTGCCCGCGCTGGGTACCGCTGCCCCGGATGGTGGCCACGATCCGGCTCATCAGGTCCACGTCGCCGTAGCCGTCCTTGAGGCCGACCACCGTCGGGATGTCCAACAGCGCCAGCGTGGCCGGCGCGTCGAACACCCCGGGCGGGCGCTGGTAGACGATCACCGGCAGCCGGCTGCCCCGCACCGAGTACCGCACGTGGTCGACCAGCCCGGCCCCTGGCCCGGTGACCAGGTACGGCGGCAGCAGCAGCGCGCCGTCGGCGCCACCGGCCTCGGCCGCTGCCACGCTCGCCCTGGCCGCCGCCGCGCCGCCGCCGGCGCCCACCCACACCGGCACCCGGCCGGCCACCACGTCCCGCGCCCGGCTGACCAGTGCGGCCAGCTCGCTCGGCGCGAGCGCGCTGAACTCACCGGTGCCGCAGCCGATGAACAGCGCGCCGGCGCCGGCGGCGACGTGGCCCTCGATCTGGTCGGCGAAGGCGACGAGGTCCAGCTCAAGATCGTCGGTGAACGGAGTGAGTGGGAACGCCAGCAGACCGGTCAAATCGATCCTGGATACCGTCATGCTCGGTGCCTTCTCCTTGCGGGTTGTCGATGCGGCCGGTGATCAGACCGAAGCCACCTTGCTGCGGGCGGCCGCCTCGAGCTCGGCCTCGCTCGGATCGCCCTGGTTGATCGTCTCGATCATCTCGTCGACCGAGTCCCGGCGCTCACTGGCAAGGAGCCCGAGACCGAGGTACAGCGCCAGCGAGACCAGGATAGGTGTGGCCACCACGGCCGCCTGGGTCCCGTTGAGCACGTAGTAGACCAACGCGTAGGCGAGCAGCCCTCCGGCCCACGAGGTCAGCGCCGCGCGCGGACCGCAGCGACGGAACCAAGGCAGCATGCCCAGCAGCAGCGGCACCGAGATCGGCCCCATCAGCGCGGCCACCCAGGAGACCACGATCGCCAGTACGCCACCGAGCGCCGGAGCCTGAGTGGCGACCAGCATGGTGAGCACGACGAAGACGACCGTGGTGATCCGCGCCGCGAGCAGGCCCTGGGCATCGGTGAACGCCCTGGCGCGCCGCCACATCACCGGCAGCATGTCTCGGGTGATGACCGAGGAGATCGCGTTGGCGTCCGAGGAGACCATGGCCATGGTGTGCGAGAAGATGCCGGCCAGCACCAACCCGATCAGTCCGGGCGGCAGGAAGGTCATGGTCATCACCGCGTAGGAGGTGTTCGGGTCCTTCAGACCTGGCACCAGTAGCGGGGCGGCGAACATCGGGAACATCAGCACCAGCGGCCAGAGCAGGTACAGAGCCGAGGAGAGCCGGGCGCCCTTGATGGCCTGGCGGGTGTTCGGCGCGGCCATGTACCGCTGCGCCAGGTTCCACATGCCGCCGTTGTACTCCAGCGTCTTGACCAGCACGTACACCAGCAGCAGGGTCGCGGTGAACCTGGACGTGGTCGGGCTCAGGTGGCTGGGCGGGAGCTGGCCCCACATCGTCCACAGGCCGGAGAAACCGCCCAGTTTGCTCAGGATCACCACGATCATGACGAGGGCGGCGACCCCCTGGATGATGAACTGGCCGAAGTCGGTGAGCGCGTCCGCCCACAGCCCGCCCGCGGTGCAGTAGATCAGCGTGACCGCGCCGGTGATCATGATGCCCCAGACGTAGGGCACTCCGGCGAACGCGTTGAGCAGGGTGGCCACCGCGTACCACTTGGCGGCGATGTCGAAGATCTTGAGCAGGCCGCCGCTCCAGGCCAGCGCCTGCTGGGTCGGCACGTTGTAGCGCTGGGCCAGGTACTCCAGCGGGGAGGCCACCCCGAGCTTGGATCGCAGCCGGTTCCACCGCGCGGCGAACAGCCAGGAGCCGATCCCCACGCCGATGCCGATACTGGCGAATCCCCACAGGTAGACGGTGATGCCGTCGGCATAGGCTACGCCGGCGTAGGCCACGAACAGCACCGCGCTGTAGCCGGACATGTGGTGCGAGATGCCGGCCAGCCACCAGGGCATTCGGCCGCCGGCGGTGAAGAAGTCCCCGACGCTGTTGACTCTGCGGTGGGACCACCAACCGATCCCAATCATCAACAGGAAGTACGCGCACACCATGGTCCAGTCGAGTATGTGCATATCGCGGGGTGCCTCCGGCCGAATTCACATATGCGATGGTGTTCGCATAGGCGAACACGTTCGGGGACGCTAGTATGGCCCCTGTCACAAGTCAATGAGCAGCTCAAGGGGCCGAATGTCGCAGGAGACGGAGCTGGCCGTGGTCAGGCAGAACGGCACGGAGAACGGCACGGAGAAAGTCACGGAGAAAGTCACGGAGAACGTCAGCGGATCGGCCGGGGTGAAGTCCGCGCGCCGGGCCATCGACCTGATCGAGACGTTCGCGGCCACCGACGCCTGGCTGTCCCTGTCGGACCTGCACGCCCGTACCGGCTTCCCTCGGTCCAGCCTGCACGGCCTGCTGCACACGCTCTACGAGTCCGGCTGGCTGCAGGTCGACGCCGGCGGCACCAAGTACCGGCTGGGGGTCCGCGCGCTGATCTGCGGCACCGCCTACGTGGATCGGGACCCGGTGACCCCGTTCGCCACCGACGCCCTCGAGCAGGTGCGGGACGCCACCGGATTCACCGCGCACTACGCCCGGCGCTACGGCGCGGAGGTGGTGTACCTGGAGACCAGGGAGTCCCGGCAGTCCATCCGGCTGGTCTCCCGGGTGGGGCGCACGCTGCCGACCTATGCCACCGCGCTGGGCAAGGCGCTGTTGGCCGAGTTGACCCACGACGAGATCAACCAGCTGCTGCCCGCCTCGCTGGCGCCGCTCACCCCGAACACGATCACCAGCTTGGACGCGCTGCACGCCGAGTGTGCGGCGACCCGCGAGCGCGGCTACGGATCCGAGAGCGAGGAGGGCACCCTGGGTGTGCGTTGCGTGGCGGCGGTGATCCCGTACCGGATCCCCGGAACCGACGCGATGAGTTGCTCGATGCCGGTGGAGAACGCGACCGACGAGGAGGCCAAGCGGGTGGGTGAGCTGCTGGTGGAGACGACCATGCAGCTGGGAGCGCGGCTGCGCCGGGCGGGCATCCGATGACCGCGCCACAGCAGCGCATCCTGATCACCGGCGCGGCCGGCGGCCTGGGCCAGCTGATGCGGCCCCGACTGCGCCGCGAAGGACGGGTGCTGCGGTTGCTCGACGTGGTGGCCCCGGCGCCGGCCGAGCGCGGGGAGGCGGTCGAGCCGATCACCGCGTCGGTCACCGACGCCGAGGCCATGGCGGCGGCCTGCGCGGGCGTCGACGCGATCATCCACCTGGGCGGGCACAGCAGGGAGACCGCATGGGCGGACGCCATTCGGGTCAACATCGACGGCACGCACACCGTGCTGGAGGCCGCCCGGCAGGCTGGGGTGGCAAGGGTGATCCTGGCGTCCAGCAACCACGCGGTGGGCTTCCGCGAGATCGCCGAGGCCGCAGGCGGGCCACTACCGGCGGATTCCTCGCCCCGTCCGGACACCTACTACGGGGTCAGCAAGGCGGCGATCGAGGCGCTGGGCAGCCTGTACCACTCCCGTTTCGGCATCGACGTGATCGCGGTCCGGATCGGCTCGTGCTTCGAGACGCCGCTGCCGCTGGGGCCCCGCGGCCTGATCACCTGGCTCTCCCCGGACGACGGTGCCCGGCTGTTCGAGGCCTGCCTGGCCTACCCGTCGCCCGGTTACCGGCTGATCTGGGGAGTATCCGACAACACCCGGCGGATCTGCTCGCTGGCCGAGGCCGAGGCGCTCGGCTACAAGTCACTGGACAACGCCGAGCGCTTCGCCGACCAGCTGCTGGCCGGCGACGGCGCGGAAGCGCTGAAGTTCCCCTACCTGGGCGGCGCCGCGTTCTGCGAAGCCCCCCTAGGCGCCCCCAACCCCATGTGAAGTCCGCGCCCCGCTGGCGTTGCGGTCGGGCTGGCGTGGCGGCCACACTTCGCATACCGGAGGCTCACTTCGCATACCGCACGCACTATGCGAAGTGTGCGCTGGGTATGCGAAGTGCAGGGACGGCGTGCGACTCCGGGCGGCGGGTTGGCCCGCCTGGTCAGCTCCGCTGGTCCGGTTGGCCCCGCGAAAGCCCAGACGCGGGCTAGTCGCACATGAGGTTCATTCGTTGCCAGAAGTCCTCGGTTTTGCGCATGGCGTCCCGCGCGCGGTCGCCCAGGGTGCGGGTGATCTCGGCGAGGATGGCGTGCACCACGGCCATCGAGGCGGTCAGCGAGGGGAAGTGGCTGGTGCCTTCGCAGGGCACGGTGACCACGTGGTCGGCGAGCTCGGTCAGCGCGGAGCGGCGCAGGTCGGTGAGCACACAGGTCGTGGCTCCGGCCGCGCCGGCTATCTCGGTGGCGTCCCGGATCTCCCTGGGCAGCCGCCAGAAGTTGATCGCGACCAAGCAGTCGCCGGGGCCGAGCCGGGTCAGCGTGTTGACCAGGGTGGTGCCGCCTCGGATGCCGAACTCCACGTCCAGGCCCATGAAGCCGGCGCTGTGCACCAGGTGGTGCGCCGGACCGAGGAAGCTGCCCGAGGCGACCACCACGGTGCGTCGCGCCCCAGCGATAGCCGCCGCGATCGCCCGGACCTGGGCCACGTCGATGGTCCGGATCGCCAGGGTGACGTTGTCCACGTCGCTGCGCAGCGCGTGCAGGATCGGGTCGGACGCGGCGTCCTCGTGCTCGTTGAGCACCTCGTTGGCGCGCAGCGAGGACAGGTACCGGTTGCGCAGCTCCAGGCGCAGGTCTGGCCAGCCGGAGAAGCCGAGCGCGCGGGCGGTGCGCACCACGGTGGCCGCGTCCACGCCGGCCCGCCCGGCGACCGCGCTGGCCGAGGCGAACGAGGTGAATTCCGCCTGGGTAGCCAGCAGGTGCACCACGCGCTCGGACTTCGGTCCTAACACGGCCCCGTCGGTGCGCTCCCGCACCCAGGTCTCGGCGGACTCCATTGCACGCCCTTCGCTATGAATATTGCACCAGCGTGTAGATGCTGTCACTCTTGCATTCATTCGATCGCATGAATGTCGGCTGTCGGAGGGTAAGCCATGGCTGACCACCACATAGTGATTATTCGCAACGCGTCGATCCTGGATCCCGCCGCCGGCCAGCTGCTGCCCGACCGCACCATCACCATCGAAGATGCTGACATCGTCGAGGTGAGCGCCGCCGCGGAGGCCTCGAAGAGCGTCACCGACGACGTGCGGGTGGTGGACGCCAGGGGAAGGGTGGTGATGCCCGGCCTGATCGACGGGCACGTGCACGTGCTGGCCTATACGGCGAACCTGCCGGCCGCCGCCGAGCAGTCGCCCTTCTACGTCGCCGCGCGGGCCAGCCAGATCCTGCGCGGCATGCTTGACCGCGGATTCACCACCGTGCGCGACGCCGCGGGCGCGGACTACGGGTTGGCCGACGCGGTGAGCGAGGGGTACTTCGTCGGCCCCCGGGTGATGTTCGGCGGCAAGGCGCTG
The DNA here is from genome assembly GCA_036402515.1 of Pseudonocardia sp. Classification (GTDB taxonomy): domain Bacteria; phylum Actinomycetota; class Actinomycetes; order Mycobacteriales; family Pseudonocardiaceae; genus Pseudonocardia. The sequence continues at coordinate 9,370 of DASWST010000238.1, read as the reverse complement.
TCCCAGACCGGCGGCCACGGCGACGGCCGGCACCGGGGACGCGAGATGCTCGACGAGGCGTACTGCGCGCCCAGCCACTGCCGCATCGTGGACGGTGTGGACGCCGTGCGTAAGGCCGTCCGGGACGAGATCCGCCGGGGTGCCGAGCACATCAAGCTCATGCTGGGCGGCGGCGTCGCGTCTCCGACCGACCGGATCGACAGCACCCAGTTCTCCGTGGAGGAGATCCGCGCGGCCGTGGAGGAAGCGACCGCCGCGAACCGGTACGTGATGGGCCACGCCTACACCACCCGCGCGGTGAACCGGGGCCTGGCGGCGGGCGTACGCTCCATCGAGCACGGCAATCTGATCGACGAGAGCAGCGTGGCGCTATTCCGCCAGCACGACGCCTTCTACGTGCCGACCCTGGCCACCTACGCCGCGCTGGCCGAGGAAGGCCCAGCCGCCGGGCTGCCGCCGGAGAGCTTCCGGAAGGTGTTCGAGGTGCTCGACGCCGGGCTGCACGCGCTGGAGCTGGCGCACCGGGGCGGGGTCAAGATCGTGTACGGCACGGACCTGCTGGGCGACATGCACTACCGCCAGCTCACCGAGTTCGCCCTGCGCGCGCAGGTGCAGCCGCCCGCCGACATCCTCCGGTCGGCCACCACGACCGCGGCCGAGCTGCTCGGCTTGGCCGGGCGGATCGGCACGATCGCGCCGGGCGCGGCGGCCGACCTACTGGTGGTGGATGGCAACCCGCTCGATGATGTCACCGTGCTGACCAAGCCGGACGATGCCTTGCGGCTGATCATGCACGGCGGACGGGTGCACAAGAACACCCTCGACTCATGACCGGGACGCCGGTCGACCAGCGGGACCTGGTCGCCAGGGTGGAGCGGCTGCCGCTGTCCCGGCCGCATTTCGGCCTGCTGTTCCAGGGCGGCCTCGGCTACACCTTTGACGGCATGGACGGCGCGGTGGTGGCGTTCATCCTGCCCGCCGCCGCGGCGGTGTTCGCCCTCTCCCGGCCGGAGCAGGGGCTGCTGGCCAGCTCGACGCTGATGGGTTTCCTGATCGGCGCGCTGGCCGCCGGGCTGCTCGGCGACCGGATCGGCCGGCGTCGGGTGATGATGTACGCGCTCGCCCTGTACGCGGTGGCGTCGCTGATCGCGGCATTCGCACCGAACTGGCCGGTGCTGCTGGCCTTCCGGATCATCGCCGGGGTGGGCACCGGTGCGGAGAGCGCGATCATCGCTCCCTTCCTCTCCGAGTTCGTGCCCAGCCGCTACCGCGGCCGCTACATCGGCTCACTGGCCGGCTTCTTCGCCTACGGGTTCGTGCTCGCCGCGCTGCTGGGGTACTTCCTGGTGCCGCCGTTCGAGCACGGCTGGCGGATCGTCCAGGTGATCACCGCGCTACCCATCCTGATGCTGCTCTGGTGGCGCCGCGCGCTGCCCGAGTCACCGCGCTACCTCTTGGCCAAGGGGCGGGTGAGCGAGGCGGAAGCGGTGGTCAGCCGGCTCGAGGGGCGGGTACTGCGGGCCACCGGCCGGCCACTTCCCGAGCCGCGCCCGGAGGTGCGGACGGCCGACCCGGTGGGCGATTCGGCCGGGCAGGGGTGGCGTGCCGTGGTCTGGCTGTGGCGCGGCGCGCTGGCCCGGCAGACCGCCACCACCTGGGCGCTGTGGTTCTCCATCACCTTCGCCTACTACGGGTTCTTCACCTTCATCCCCTCGCTGCTGATCTCCCAGGGGTTGACGATCTCGAAGAGCTTCGGCTACGCGATCGGGATCTACCTGGCGCAGATTCCCGGCTACTACTCCGCGGCCTTCGTCTCCGAGCGGCTGGACCGCAAGTGGACCATCGGCGCATATCTGACCGGCGGCGCGCTGTCCGCGCTGCTGCTGGCCAACGCCGACGGGAACACCCAGCTGCTGGTGTTCGGCATGCTGCTGTCGTTCTTCATGAACGGCACGTACGCCTGCCTCTACAGCTACACGCCGGAGGTGTACCCGACCGCCGTCCGGGCCACCGGTATGGGCGCCGCGTCCTCGTTCGGTCGGATCGGCGGCATCCTCTCCCCGCTGATCATCGGCGGCGCCTACGCCAGCCTGGGCTTCTCCGGCGTGTTCGCGCTGACCTGCGGGGTGCTCGCGATCGGCGTGCTGGCCGTACTCACCCTCGGCGTGTCCACCACCGGCCGGACCCTGGAGGACATCACCGCCGAGACCACCGGGTACTGAGGCGGGGCTAGCTACCCGGCGTCGAGGACGATGTTGACCGGGGTGCCTCGGGGGACCGACGAGAAAGCCCCGGGGTTCGTCCGGACGACGGTGCCGGTGCCGGCGTCCGAGCCGGCCAAGCTCACCGATCCGAGGCTCAGCCCGTTGTTGATCAGGCTCTGTTCCGCCGCGCCCAGGCCCAGGCCGATCACCCGGGGGACCGAGACGAGCTGTGGACCCGGGACCGGGGTGACGGGTGTCGGGAGGATCAACCTCGGCGTCGGCGCAGGGACCGTCGACCGTCGGGTCGGCGTTTGCAGCGGCTGCGCCCTCGGTGGCGAGTAGGTATGGCGCGGCGTTGGGGGAGTGTAGGTCGGTGTTTGCCCGGGCTGTGCCGGTACCGGGCGGGCGTAATGCGGCAGCTGCTGCTGAGCTCGTCCGGGGGCCTGGTACTGGTATCCGGGCCCGGGCTGTGAGTACGTCCTCGGAGGGGTCGGTCGGGTGTAGGTGGGCGCCGGAGCGGGCTGCGGGTACACCGGCGTGGGGGTCGGCGCGACAGTCGCCGCCAGCACCACCGAGGGGGACAGCGCGGCCGGTTGCACGGCGGCCGGCGGTAGCTGGCCCGCGGCCACCACACCGAGGGCGACGAGTATCCCCAGAACTCCGCTACGAACCAGAGTGAAACGGTGCTCGGTCATCGCTGTCTCGCTTGCTCGGTGTGATCTCTCCGAGCCGGCCTACCCCGATCGGCTAACGGTGAGGCGGCTGCGAAGAGAGCTATCCCCAGAATAGGTGGTGAGCGCTGGGCTATTTGGGTGATGGCCCTTGGACCTGGTGGTTCGACTGAGAGGCGCTTTCGAGGCGCCGCGTTCCTTGCGGTACTAATGCCGCGGTACCGATCAGCGGTACCGGTGTGGCGTGAGGGGAGCAACGAGTGTCCGTCCCGCGGTCCGGCCTGTCCCGCCGGCGCCTCCTCGCCGCCGGCGGTGGGCTCGCGGTCGGCGCCGCCCTGGCCGCATGCGGATCCAATACCGGTCGCGGGGGCGATGCCTCGCCCGGGGGGCCGGCGCTCTCGCAGTGGTACCACCAGTACGGCGAGCCGGGCGTCGAGCAGGCAGTGCGCCGGTACGCGAGCGCGTACCGCAAGACCCGGGTCGATGTGCAATGGCGGCCGGGGGACTACGACCAGCAGACCGCCGCCGCACTGCTCACCGACTCCGGGCCCGACGTGTTCGAATCGCCGGGGCCCACCCTCGACCAGATCCAGGGTGGCCAGGTCGTCGACCTCACCGACGTGATCAGCGGCGCCCAGTCCGACTTCAACCCGACGGTGCTCGGGCCCAAGACGTACCAGGGCAAGGTCTACGGCATCCCGCAGACCATCGACATGCAGATGCTGTACTACAGCAAGAGCCTGCTGGCCAAGGCGGGCGTGCAACCGCCGAGCACCCTGGACGAGCTGGTGGCCGCCGCCCGCGCGCTGACCACCGACGAGACCAAGGGCCTCTTCCTCGGCAACGACGGTGGCGCGGGCGTACTGGGTGGCGTCCCGCTGTGGGCGGCCGGGCTGGAGCTGGTGACGCCGGACGGCGCGGTCGGCTTCGACGATCCCGCCGCCGCGACCGCCATGGGCAAGCTGCACACCCTCTACGCGGACAAATCGCTCCTGCTCGGGGCGCCCTCGGACTGGTCGGACCCGGCGGCGTTCATCCAGGGGCTGACCGCGATGCAGTGGACCGGGCTGTGGGCGCTCCCGCAGATCACCACCGCGCTGGGCGACGACTTCGGCGTGCTGCCCTTCCCGCCGGACGGGCCTCGCGGGCGGCCCTCGGTGCCGCTCGGGGCATACGCCAGCTCGGTCAGCGCGCGCGGCGGGCGGATCGCCGAGGCGAAGGATTACGTCAAGTGGCTCTGGGTGGACCGCACCGACTTCCAGGAGGACTTCGCGCTGTCCTACGGGTTCCACATCCCGGCGCGCACCTCGCTCGCCCAAGGGGCGGCCCCGCTGCGCTCCGGGCCCGCCGCTGATGCGGTCCGGTTCACCACCGAGTACGGCCACGCCAATCCGCTGCTGTGGACCCCTCGATCCGGCACCGCGTTGCAGGATGCGCTCAGCCGGATCATCTCCGGCGGCGCCGATCCCTCGGCCCAGCTCGCCTCGCTGGTGACCACCGTTTCGGCCGAACTCGCCCGGGTCCGGAAGTAGAACCGGCCGGGTGCTCACCAGGCTGCTGGGGCCGCAGCGACGTCATCTGTGGTTCTGGATCTTCACCGGACCCTTTGTCGTCGGGCTCGTCGTCTTCTCCTACATTCCGCTGTTGTGGAGCGTCACGCTCAGCTTCTTCGACGCGCGCAACACGGTTACCCCCACGCATTTCCTCGGCTTCGCCAACTACGTGCGGGTGCTCACCGACCCCGCCTTCATCCAGAGCCTCGGCACGTTTGGGCTGTTCGCGGCGGTGGTCGTGCCCGCCACGTACGCGCTGTCGCTCGCCCTGGCGCTGCTGGTTTCCCAGCTCGGCTGGGGTCGGGCCTTCTTTCGGTCGGTCTTCTTCCTGCCCACGGCGTGCTCCTATGTCGTGGCGTCGCTGATCTGGAAGATGTCGATCTTCAACGGGGTGCGGTTCGGCTTGGCCAACACCGTGCTGCACTGGTTCGGCGCGGACCCGGTCGCCTGGTTGTCCACCACCCAGCCGCCCTGGTACTGGCTGGTCATCATCACCGTGCGGCTGTGGCTGCAGGCCGGCTTCTACCTGGTGCTCTTCCTGGCCGGGCTGCAGCGCATCCCTCGCACGCTGTACGAGGCGGCGGCGGTCGACGGTGCCCAGCCGGGTTGGCAGACCTTCCGCTACATCACTTTTCCCCAGTTGCGCACCACCTCGGTGGCCGTGGTGCTGCTCCTGGTCATCAATGCGTTCCAGGCCTTCGACGAGTTCTACAACCTGCTGGCCAGCTCGCGCGGCTATCCGCCCTATGCCCGCCCGCCGCTGGTCTACCTGTACTACGTGGCGCTCGGGCAGGGACAGGATCTGGGCGTCGGGAGCGCCGGGGCGGTGGTGCTCGCGCTGATCATCGCGGTGGCCACGGTGCTGCAGGCCCGGTGGTTCGGGCTGGGCCGGAAGGAGCCGTGAGCCGATGATCGGGCAACCGAGGGGGCTGGCGCGGGCGCTGCGGCTGGCGCTGCTGATCGTGCTGGCGGTGCTCTTCCTGATTCCGTTCTATCTGCTGGTGCGCAACGGGCTGGCCACCGACGCGGAGATCACCGCGCCCAACTGGACGTTCTTCCCGCACGTGCTGCGCTGGGACAACATTCCGCAACTGTTCGACAACCCGACCGTGCCGATGGCGCGCGCCCTGTGGAACTCCACGGTGATCTCTGTGTTGACCACCGGCGGAACTTTGTTGGTCGCCTCGCTGGCCGGCTATGGATTGGCCCGGGTGCCCTACCCCTACGCGAACCAGGTGTTCTACGCCATCCTCGGCACCCTGATGATCCCGTCGGCGGTGACGTTCGTGCCCAGCTTCGTGCTGGTCTCCTCGCTAGGCTGGATCTCCACCCTGCGCGGGCTGGTGATCCCGACCCTGTTCAGTGGCTTCGCCGCGTTCCTGTTCCGGCAGTACTTCCTGGGCTTTCCCGGCGAGTTGGAGGACGCCGCCAAGATGGACGGCCTCGGCTACTGGCGGACCTACTGGCGGATCGTGGTGCCGAACTCGACGCCGGTGTTCGCCGCGGTCGGCGCGGTCGTCTTTCTCGGCTCCTGGAACTCGTTCCTGTGGCCCCTGGTGATCGGCCAGGACCAGCAGGCATGGACCGTCCAGGTCGCGTTGGCCAGCTTCATCACCGCGCAGTCGGTGAACCTGCACGAGCTGTTCGTGGCCGCCGCCGTATCGGTCCTGCCGCTGCTGGTCGCCTTTGTCATCCTGCAGCGGCACATCATCGCCGGCGTGGAGCGCTCCGGCACCGACGGCTGAGCGGCCGCCGACGAGCTGCGCCGAATCAGCCGGAGTTCGCCAGCGCGGCCACCGCATGGACGGCCTGATCGAGTTCCTCTTCGGTGTTGTAGTAGTGCGGGGAGAAGCGCACCAGCGGGTGCACGCCGCGGTCCTCGGTATCCAGCGGGTTGTCGACGGGGATCGTGGTGGTCACGTTGATCCGGGCCTTGCCCAGTGCATCGGCGACCTCCGCCGCCCCGTGGCCGGCGACCTTGGCGGTCACGATGGCGCACCGGTGGGCGCCCAGGTCATGGGTGCTGACGCCGGGGATCTCCTCGAGCTGATCGCGCAGCCGCGCGCCGAGGTATTGGGAGCGCTTGCCGATGGCGTCCAGGCCGAGCTCGAGAGCCTGCTCGACGGCCGCGCCCAGCCCGACGATGTTGACGTAGCTGTTCTCCCAGGTCTCGAAGCGTCGCGCATCGGGCGCCCAGGTGAATCCCCGGCCGCCGTCCCAGGTGGCGGAGCCGATCTCCACGACAAACGGGTCCATCCGGTCCAGCACCGTCGGGCGCACCCAGAGGAAGCCGGTGCCTCGCGGACCTCGCAGGAACTTGCGGCCGGTGCCGGTGAGCAGGTCGCAGTTCAGCGCGGCCACATCGATCGGGAACTGACCGGCGACCTGGGTGGCATCCAGCAGGTAGAGCGCGTCGGAGTCCTCCGCGATGCGCCCCACCTCGGCCGCCGGATTGACCAGGCCGCCGCTGGTGGGTACCCAGGTCAACCCGATCAGCTTGGTGCGCTCGTCCACCGCGTCCCGCAGCGCGTCCAGGTCGATCTGGCCGCTCGGATCATTGGGGATGACGACGAGCTCGGCCCCGGTGCGCTGGGCGATCTGCAGGTAGGCCAGCACGCTGCTGCCGTACTCGTCGCGACCGGTGAGGATGCGGTCGCCGGGCTGGAACGGGATCGAGTAGCACGCGGCGTTCCAGGCGTGGGTGGAGTTGTCGAAGAGGGCGACCTCCTCGGGCCGGCCGCCGAACAGGGTGGCCAGGGCGGCGTAGGTCGCCTCGAGGCGGGGCCCGGCCGCCGCCTCGGCCTCGTAACCACCGATCTCGGCCTCCAACCGGAGATGCTCGGTCATCGCCTCCAGCGTGCGCGTCGACATCAGTCCCGCACCCGCGTTGTTCAGGTGCACGCGGTGGGCGCAGCCCGGGGTCTGCGCCCGCAACAGATCAATGTCCATGTGTCTAGTGTCCGGTCCGGACGCGGTTCCGGCCCGTCATTACCCTCACCGCGCGGTCGCGCAGCCGGTCATGCGTGGCAGGCCGGGCTTCGACCCACCCGCTCGCCGCCGCCGGCTCGAGCCGCCCTACCATCGGATCTCAATGTCCCGTTTTACCTACACCGAATGGGTACGCCTGCTGACCGCCAGCGTCATCGTGGCATTAGTCACGGCATTGGTGGCGGCCACCGCGGTCACCGCAATGAGGCCCGCCATTCCCCGAGACTTCCCTGACCCTTCGATATCAAGAGACGGTGACAGCTATTACGCATATTCCACCGAGAGCGGCTATGGCAGCAGTTTCTGGCACGTGCCGGTCCAGCGCGCCGACGACCCCACCGGGGAGTGGTCGGCCATAGCGGACGCCCTGCCGGACGTGCCCGGCTGGGTGGCCAGGGACGCCCACGGGCGGGCCAACGTGACGGCGCCGGACGTGTCCCGCCGAGGGGCCGGCGACTACCTGCTGTACTTCGTCGCGCGTGCCGCCGCGCAGAACGTGCTGTGCGTCGGCGCGGCGCTGGCGCAGACCCCGACAGGACCGTTCCGGCCGCTGGTCAATCCGTTGATCTGCCAGCAAGGACGGGTGGACAGCATCGACCCACAGGCGTTCACGGACAGCGACGGGACGCACTACCTGCTCTACACCAGCGGTGAGCACGACGCCTCGATCTGGCTGCAGCGGGTGGCCGAGGACGGCACCACACTGATCGGTGAGCGGCGGCCGCTGATCCAGGCGGACCGCCCCGAGGAGGCGCACATCGTCGAGGCGCCGTCACTGGTCAAGCACGGTTCGGAATACGTGCTCTTCTACTCCGGAAACGCATTCAACAGTGGGCATTATTTCGTCAACTACGCCGCCGCGCCCGCACTGTCCGGGTCGTTTGTCAAGCACCCTGGCGAGCTGTTGAATCGGGACTCGCTGGCCGATGTCTACGCCAATCCGGGCGGGCAGAGTGTAATGCGGGACACCGAGAGCGATTACATTTTCTTTCACGCATCCACCGGGCCCGGCCAGCGCGCCATGTTCGTGGCCGGCCTGAGCTGGACCTCGGCAGGTGAGCCGGTCGTCGAGATCCGTGGGGTAGCGGGAGCGGCCAGCCGCCCAGTCGACTAGGGCCGCGCCCGCTGCCACCGGAAATGTCTGGACCTGCCTCGGGTGCCGAGCAAGGTTCTGGAGGGAGCGACGACCGAGGCAGGCAACGTCCGGTACCCCCGACGCGCCGGAGCGAAACCCGCGGAACAAAACGACACACGAATGGACCAACGGGCCCTACGGCATTTCGTCCACCGGGATCTCTTCGATGATCTCGGCGGCCAGCCGCGCGGCGGTGGGCGCGTACTGCGCGGCCAGTTCGCGGAACAGCTGCTCCGCGCGGATCGCTGGCCAGTCCTTGGCCAGGTGCTCGGCCGGCAGCCGGGGGTCCTGTCCGACGAGTTGGAGCCAGTCGGTGTGCAGGATCAGCTGCCGGGCCAGGTCGTCCGGGGCCCCGGCGAGTGGTTGAGGGGTATCCCAGCGCGCCAGGAATGCCTGGTACCGCCCGGCGATCGCGTCGGTGTCGAATGCCTTGTGCACCAGGTCGGCGGATTCCGTGGGTTTCGCGTGCTGGGCGGTGAACACGGTGACATGCTCGGTCAGGCCCAGTTTCTCCACGATCGCCGCGGCGTCCCTGGTGCCCGGCGCGATCCACACGCCACTCTGCAGTAGCCCAAACCCCGCCCAGCTCAGCTGCGAGCGCAGGTCGTGGCGGTCGCTGCGCCGGTCGTCGGGCAGCGAGAAGCCGACCAGGGTCCAGTTGCCGTCCCAGTCGCGGTTTACCGCTCCGGCCTGCCAGACCCGCCGCGCGCCGTCCTCGAGCACCTCCGTGGCGCGCGCGGACAGGCCGAAGTAGACACGCCGGCCGTTGCGGTGTCGGGTGAGCAAGCCCCGTTTGACCATGCGGGTGAGCGTGGAGCG
>DASWST010000237.1:0-9312 GCA_036402515.1 Pseudonocardia sp. | reverse complement strand
TCACCGTCTCCGGCGCCCAGACGACGTCTGGCGGCGTTCTCGGACCGCCTGGATATGCCCGATATCCAGGCGGTCCTCGGCCTTGCCAGCCGCCGCCTGGATCACCGGATCCGGCAAAGGAAATCGGACACGAGACACTAGCGCGGGGTCTGGGCCCGGGTTCAGGCCTTGGCGGCGGCGGAGAGTTTGGGCACGACCTGGGTCATCGCCCACTGCAGGCTCAGCGTGGACGGGAACGCGATGGATACTGCCGTCGTGTAGTCGAACGGCACGTAGGCCCCCCGACGCACCGCGCCCAGGCTCTCGAAGACCGGACTCTTCGCGAAGGCGGCCAGGTCCGCCTGGGAGGCGGCGGCCACCACGACATCGGCGTCCAGCACGCTCAGGTTCTCCAGGCTGAGCTGGGCCCGCCCGGGGATGCCGGAGGTGGGCAGGGTGAGCACCTTGGGGGACAGCCGCATGCCCAGCCCGGCGAGCAGCTGCGCGGACACGTCCTGGTCGGAGTTCACCGTGTACACCCCGGCGGTGTTGGGCGCGACCACGTAGCTGAAGGTCTTGCCGGTGAGCTCGGGGTGGGCGACCTTCTGCGCGGCGATCTGCGCCTCGGTGTCGGTGGTGAGCTTCCTGCCCTGCTCGGCCAGCCCCAGGGCGGCGGCCACGTTGCCCAGCGCCTGTTGCCACGAGTCGGTGTTCGGGCCGCCCAGGTAGGTCACCACCGGAGCGATCTGGGACAGCTGCGGGTAGCTCTGGCCCAGGTTGTAGTCCTTGGTCGCCAGGATCAGGTCCGGCGCGAGCCCGGCCACCTGCTCAATCGGGTCACTACCCAGGGCGGTGAACAGCGTCGGGTTCGCGTCCCCCAGCGCCGCCGCGGTCCAGGGTTCCAGCCCGTTCGGGGCGTCGGGCGCCTTGGCCATCCCTACCGGCGTGACCCCGAGGGCCAGCGCGAAGTCCGCGTCGGTCCAGCTCATCGCCACCACTCGCACCGGCTTCTCCGACACTGTGGTGGTGCCGAACTTGCCGGCCACCGAGACCGGGAACCCGGCAGCCGAGCCGCCGGCCCGCTGCTGGTCGGGCTGTGCCCCGCCACCGCAGGCGGCCACCGAAGCGATCGCCAACAGGGAGACCAGGACGCGGACGGCGGATCCGACGCGTGCGGACATCAGGGGCGACTCCTCGAGGCAATCGGCGCTCTCTCCGGCCCGCCCACTATAGGTGAGGCGAACCTAACCGGGAGGCCGCTGGCTCACCGGTTCGTCAGCCGCCACCCGCCGGCGCGCTCCCGCTCCGCCCACAGCCGGGCGTAGCGGCCGCCGGCGGCGAGCAGCTCGGCATGCCGACCGTGCTCGACGATCCGGCCGCCGTCCAGCACCGCGATCTGGTCGGCGTTCGCGATGGTGGTCAGCCGGTGTGCGATGATCAACATGGTCCGGCCGTGACCGAGCTCGGCCAGCGCCTCGTGCACGGCGGCCTCGTTCTCCGCGTCCAGCGCCGAGGTGGCCTCATCCAGCAGCACGATCGGCGCGTCCTTGACCAGGGCGCGGGCGATGGCCACCCGCTGCCGCTCGCCACCGGAGAGCAGCCGCCCGCCCTCCCCGACCCGGGAGGACCAGCCGTCGGGCAGCCGGGCGGCGATGGTGTCCACCCTGGCCCGGTAGGCCGCCGCGCGCACCTGCTCGGCGGTGGCGTCCGGCGCGCCGATCCGGATGTTGTCCTCGATGCTGCCGTCGAAGAGATACACGTCCTGGAAGACCAGCGACACAGTCCGCTCCAGCTCCGCGCTGGAGATCTCCCGCACGTCCACCCCGCCGATGCGCACCGCGCCGGCGTGCACGTCGAAGAACCGGGCCACCAGCTTGGTCACCGTGGTCTTCCCGGCGCCGGACACACCCACCAGCGCGGTGCTGCTGCCCGGCGGAATCCACAGGTCGACGCCGTGCAGCACCGGCGCGGAGCGGTAACCGAAGTGCACCCCGGCCAGCTCGATGGACGGCTCGCCGACCGCCCGGGGCTGCTCCGGCTCCGGCAGCGGCGGGGTGGACAGCACCGAGGTGATCCGTTGCACGGCGGCCCGGCAGACCCGCAGCGAGCTTGCCGCTCCGGCCACCGCCGCGAACGGCTGCAGGAAATGCACCCCGAGCACCAGCAGCGCGATGACTTTGGCCGGGCTGACCACGCCGCCGGTGGCCAGTACCAGCCCGATGGTCAGCACCACGGTGAACGCCAGCTGGACGGCGAGCTGGCCGAGGTATTGGCCGGGCAGCGCGCCGAGTACCTCCCGCCGGGCCGCAAGGTGCTGTGCCGCCAGGGCCTCGCCGAGCACCCGCCGCCCGCCCCCGGAGCGGCCGTTGGCGCGCAACACCGGCTGCGCTCCGGCGAACTCGACCAGCCGGGAGCTGGCTTCGGCGGCGGCCCGGTCGTGCTCGGCCTCGGTGCGGTCGGTCAGCCGTGCCGCGGCGGCGAACACCAGCACCACCATCGGTGCGGTGACCAGCACGGCCAGCGCCATCCGCCAGTCCAGCACGAGCAGGAACACGAAGATGGTGACCGGGGTGAGCACCGAGGCGATCAGCGTCTGGGCCAGGTGCACCGTCCGCACCGCCACCCCGACCCCGCGCCCGAGCAACTGCTCCACCTGGGCGGCTCGCGGGCCGTCGAACCAGCCCAGCGGGAGCCGGACCAGGTGCGCCCCGATCCGTTCGTAGAGCATGCGCCGGATGGCCGAGGACAGCCGCAGCGCGCGCACGCTCATGTCGTAGTGGGCGAGCCAACCCAGCACCACACAACCGGCCATCGGGATCAACCAGCGGGCCGCCTCCCCGGTCCGCCCGGCCAGCAGCGCGGACAGCAGCGGGGCGAGCAGCCCGAACGCGGCACCCTCGCTGACCGCGTACGCCGCGGTGGACAGCAGGTAGCGGCGCATCAGCCCGGCCGGAGCCACGGCCAGCGCACCGGCCAGGCGTCGCCGCGGCGGGCCGGTCACGTCCGCTCCCCGTACTGGGCCCGCCACAGCCGCGCGTAGAGCCCGTTCTCCCGGAGCAGCTCGTCGTGCCGACCGCGCTCGACGACCCGGCCCTCGTCCAGCACCAGGATCTGGTCGGCGGCCACGACGGTGTGCAGCCGGTGCGCGATGACCAACAGCGTGCGCCCGGCGGCCAGCTCGGCCAGCGCGTCCTGCACGGCCGCCTCGGACTCCGGGTCGGCGAACGCGGTGGCCTCGTCCAGCACCAGGATCGGCGTGTCGGCCAGCAGGGTGCGGGCGATGCTGACCCGCTGTCCCTCGCCGCCGGACAGCCGGGCGTCCGCACCGATCACCGAGTCGTAGCCCCGGGGCAGCGTCAAGATCCGTTGGTGGATCGCGGCAGCGGTGGCCGCGGCGCGCACCACCTCGTCGGTGGCCGCCGGGTCGGCCAGCGCGATGTTGTCCCGCATCGACTGCCGCAGCAGCACCACGTCCTGGAACAGGAAGCCGATGTGGCGGTACAGCTGGGCCCGGTCCAGCTCGCGGATGTCGACGCGACCCAGCCGGATCGCGCCCTCGGTCACGTCGTAGAACCGGGCGAGCAGCAGGCCGAGGGTGGATTTGCCGGCGCCGGACGGCCCGACCACGGCGGTCACCGTTCCCGGCTCGAGCACCGCGTCGATCCCGTGCAGCACCTCGTGGCCCTTGCTGTAGCCGAAGTGCACCCCGTCGATCCGCACCGGCAAGACCGCGTCCGGCAGCGGGCACGGGTGCTCGGCGGTGGGTTCGGCCGGCTCGCGCAGCAGCGTGGCAACCCGGTGTGCGGCGGCCACCGCCGTCCGCCGCTGGTCGCGCGCCGAGTAGATCGGGGTGAGCTGTTCGAACAGCCCCAGGCCGAGCAGCGCGAAGGCCACGATGGTGATGGGCTCGGTCCAGCCGAGCCCGACCAGCCCGATCCCCACGCCGGTGACCAGCAGCAGGATGGTGGCCGGTGCCACGGTGGCCCTGGTCAGCGCGCGCTGCCGGATGAAGATCCGCTGAGCCTCGTCGTGCGCGTCGGCGTAGCCGCTGGCCGCCGCCCGGAACCGGTCCGGGGCGCGCGCCCGGCCGAACGCCTTGACCACTGAGATGCCCTGCACCAGCTCGATCGCGGCGGCGGACAGCTCGACGTTCGCCGCCGCGATGCGCCCCACCGGTTCGGCGGAACGCTGCGCCATCCGCAGCCGGACCCCCTGCGCGGCCGCCGTCGCGGCGACGGTGACCAGGGCCAGCCGCCAGTCCGCCCAGAGCAGGTAGCCCACGATCACCGCCGGTCCGGTGACCGCCGAGGCCAGGTCGCCGCGGGCATGGGCAACCGCGTGGTGCAGCGCGGACACGTCGTCCTGCACGGTGGTCTTCACCGTCGCGGACACGCCGCCGGCGAACCAGCGCAGCGGCAGCACCGCGAGGTGGTCGGCCAGCCGCTGGCGCACCCTGACGGCCAGCTCCGCGTCGGCGATATGGCTGATCAACCCGGCCGCCGCGTAGAGCGCCAGGCGCGCGGCGAACAGCCCGACGGCCAGCCAGGCGATCGGCCACAGCCCGTCGTGCTGGCCGGCCAGCAGCCGCCGGCCGATCTCCACCACGGCCACCGCCGGCACCACGGACAGCGCGGTGGCCAGCGCCTGGAGCAGCGCTGCGAGGGTGACTCGGCCACGAACCGGACGTTGCAGATCGGCCAGGTCGCGGTCAGCCACCTGGCCGACCTTAAACGGCTCGGCCGGCGAAATGGCGCACGACACGTGGCGCTCCCCGCCTTGCGCATACAAATTAGGTAAGCCTAGGTTCAACTGGACTGGGTGATGGCGTCCCTCCGGGGACGGTTACCGACCGTGAGAGGAAATGGGGACCGCGGCAGTGGACAACCCGTTCGATGACCCCGAAAGCGTGTTCTACGCGCTGGTGAACGGCGAGGGGCAGTACTCGTTGTGGCCCACCTTTGCCGAGGTTCCGTCCGGTTGGACGGTCAGCCACGGACCCGAGTCCCGCGAGTCGTGCCTCCGGTACGTCGAAGAGAACTGGCGGGACATGCGCCCGCGCAGCCTGGCCGAGCGGATGGACTCGCCGGGCGCTCCTAGGTGAGCCCAGCTATGACGCGGGCTTCGCGCATTTCCGACGTGCTTCCGCTGTCCCCGCTGCAGTCCGGGCTGTTCTTCCACGCCACCGCCGGGGACGCGGACGTCTACCGCTATCAGCTCGAGTTGGAGATCGACGGCCCGCTGGACCCGGGACTGCTGCGCCGCTGCGCCGACCTGCTGCTGGATCGGCACCCGGCGCTGCGCACCGCGTTCCTCGCCGAGGAGACCGACGAGCCGGTGGGCGTGGTGCTCGACGGGCTGGGTATGCCGTGGCAGCAGGTCGACCTGTCCGGCCGCCCGGACGCCGAACGGTCCTCGGCGCTGCGCGCGCTGGTGGTCGGGGAGCGGACCCGGCCGTTCCCACTGGACCGGGCTCCGCTGCTGCGGTTGCTGCTGGTCCGGCTGGGCGAGGCGCGGTTCCGGCTGGTGTTCACCAACCATCACATCGTGCTGGACGGCTGGTCGGTTCCGGTGCTGCTGCGCGAGCTGTTCACCCTCTATGGCGCCGGCGGCGACCCGGCCGCGCTGCCACCGACCCGACCGTTCCGCGATTATCTGGCCTGGCTGGCCGGGCGGGACCAGGCCGAGGCCCGGGCCCGGTGGCGCACGGCGCTGGCCGAGCTGGCCGGGCCGACCCTGCTCGCGCCCGGCGGCATCCTCGCCGACCTGCCGGTACGGCGGCCGGTGCCGGTGGACCAAGTGCTCTCCGCCGGGTTGGTCGGGCTGGCCAGGGAGCACGGGGTCACCGTCAACACCGTGCTGCAGGTGCTCTGGGCGCTGGTGCTGGGCACGCTGACCGGGCGCCGGGACGTGGTGTTCGGTGCCACGGTCACCGGGCGGCCGGCGGAGTTGGCCGGCGCCGACTCGATGGTCGGGCTGTTCATCAACACCGTGCCGGTGCGCATCCGGCTTGCCCCGCGGGAGACCGCGGCGGAGCTGTTGGAGCGGGTGCAGCGGGAGCAGGCGCGGCTGCTGGACGCCCAGTACCTGGGCCTGGCCGAGCTGCAGCGGGACGCCGGCTACGCCCCGCTGTTCGACACGCTGATGGTGTTCGAGAGCTATCCCAGCGGCGGCCTGGACGAGTTGCTGGCCCGGGTGGGGCTGGCCGTGCGGCCCGCCGCGGCGCGGGATGCCACGCACTATCCGTTGGTGCTGGTCGCGGCGCCGGGCGATCCGCTGTCCGTGGCGCTGAAGTACCAGCCGGGCGCGCTGTCGGCCGAGCGGGTGGACGGTATCGCCGCGCGCTTCGTGGACCTGGCCCGGCGGCTGGTCGCGGACCCGGGTCGGCGCCTCGCCGAGTTGCCGGCGATCACCGGCGCCGAGGCGAGCGAGCTGGCCCGGTGGAACGACACCGCCGCGCCGGTCACCGACGCCACCCTGGTCGACCTGGTGGAGCGAATGGTCACCGCGAACCCGGAAGCCCCGGCGATGCGCTGGGCCGGCGGCGTATTGACCTACCGGGAGCTGGATCGGCGGGCCAACCGGCTGGCGCATCGGCTGCGCGAGCACGGGGTGGACGCGGAAGCCCGGGTGGGCCTGCACCTGCCCCGCTCGCCCGAGCTGGTGTTGGCCATGCTGGCGGTGCTCAAGGCCGGCGGCGCGTTCGTGCCACTCGAGCCGGACTGGCCGCCGCCGCGGGTCCAGGCCGTGGCGGCGGACGCGGGCGTGGTCGCGGTGTGCGCGGCCGGGCCGGTGGTGTTTTCGCTGGGCGACGTGCCGGTGATCCAGGTCGGGCCGGCCGGGCCGGGGACCGAGGCCGAGGGCACCGGGTCGGGCGCTGACACCGCCCCGGCCCGACGGATCGACGGCGAGCAGCTCGCGTACGTGATCTACACCTCGGGCTCCACCGGGACGCCGAAGGGGGCGATGATCCGGCACCGGTCCATCGCCAACCGGATGACCTGGCAGCGCGACCTGCTCGGTTTCGGCCCGGGCGACGCGGCACTGTTCAAGGCGCCGCTGGCCTTTGACATCTCCATCAACGAGATATTCCTGCCGCTGACCACCGGGGCGGCGCTGGTCATCGCGCCGCCCGGCGCGGAGCGGGACGTGGAATCGCTGGTCGAGCTGATCACCAAGGAGCGGGTCAGCTTCTGCTACCTGGTTGCCTCGATGCTGGCCGCGATGCTGGAGCTGCCCGGGTTCGGCTCGGTGGCGCCCCGGCACGTGTGGTGCGGCGGCGAGCTGCTCACCCCGGAGCTGTTCGCCCGGTTCCGTGCTGAGGTCGGAGCCGAGATGGACGCCACCGTGTACCACGGCTACGGCCCGGCCGAGGCCACCGTCGGGGTCACCTCCGAGGTGTACCGGCCCGGGTTCGGCCGCGACGGCGCGACCATCGGTCGGCCCAACCCGAACACCCGGATCCAGGTGCTCGACGAGTTCCTCCGACAGACCCCGCCCGGGGTGGTCGGCGAGCTGTACGTGGGCGGGCTGCTGCTCGGCCGGGGCTATGTCGGCGACCCGGGGCGGACGGCGGAGCGGTTCGTCGCCGATCCGTTCGGTGCACCGGGAGAGCGGCTCTACCGGACCGGTGACCTGGCCGCCTGGCTGCCGGACGGGCGGCTGCGCTTCGCCGGCCGGGCGGACAACCAGGTCAAGATCCGCGGCATGCGGGTGGAGCCGGAGGAGATCGAGTCGGTGCTGGCCACCCATCCGGCGATCGCCCAGGCGGCGGTGATCGCCCCGACCGACGCCACCGGAGCGCCCCGGTTGGTCGGCTTCTACACACCGCGCGGTCCGGAGCATGCTCCAGTCGAGGAGCTGCGACGGTGGCTGCGCGCCCGGCTGGCCGAGCACATGGTGCCCGCCGAGCTGGTCGCGGTGGCCGTGCTGCCCAGCCAGCCCTCCGGCAAGGTGGACCGGCGGGCGCTGCAGCGGTCGGTGCCCACCCGGCGCGCCTCGGCCGCCGAGGCGAGGACGCCCACCGAGGCCACCCTGCTCAAGGCGTTCCGGGCGGTGCTGGCCCGCGAGGACTTCGGGGTGACCGACGACTTCTTCGCCTTCGGCGGCTACTCGCTGCTGGCCACCCGGCTGGTGGTGGCGCTTCGGGCCGCCCTGGACAGCCGGCTGGCGGTGCGCGCGCTGTTCGACCACCCCACGGTGGGCGACCTGGCCGAATACCTGGACGGCGCCCGCTCGGACCCGCCGCGGCTCACCGACCAGGTGCTGCTGCCGTTGCGCACCAGGGGGTCCCGGCCGCCGCTGTTCTGCGTGCACCCGGTGAGCGGGCTGGCGCTGGCCTACTCCGGGCTGCTGCGGGGTTTGCCGGACCGCCCGGTCTACGGGCTGCAGGCACACAGCCTGGCCAGCGACGCCGACCTGCCCGCCGACCTGGACGCGATGGCCGCCCGGTACGTCTCGGAGATCCGCGCGGTGCAACCGGCCGGCCCGTACCACCTGCTGGGTTGGTCGCTGGGCGGCACGGTGGCGCACCTGATGGCCTGCCAGCTGGCGGCCCAGGGGGAGCGGGTGGACAGCCTGGCCCTGCTGGACGCGGTGCCCGCCCGGTTCCTCGGGGAACCGGACAGCCACTGGTCGCTGGAGCGCGGCCTGGCCCGGCTGCTCGGGGTCAGCGGCTACCGGGTCGGGGCGGACGAGGTGGACCCGGCGCGCGCGGTGCGGCTGGTCACCGAGGGCGACGGCGGGCTGTCCGGGTTCACCGGCGACGACCTGTGCAACGTGGCGCTGAGCTGGCGCCACTCGTCCGGCCTGCGTGCCGCCGCCGCGCCGGTGTATCCGGGTGAGCTGGTGCTGTTCGAGGCCGCCCGGGAGCGGCGCGAGGTCGGCTTGGCTCTGCTGTGGCAAACCCAGGTGACCGGGCCGGTCCGGTTGCATCCGGTCCCGGCCGGCCACTGGGAGATGGCTCAACCCGACGCGCTGGACCAGGTCGCGGCCGTGCTGCGGGCACCGGCCGGCGGGTGAAGCGGCCAGTACCGATGATCTTCGATCGCCCCAGGGCGATCCGCTGGAGAGGATGAGTCCGAATGGACCGCGATCTTGCCGAGCGGCGTGCCGCCCTGCTGCGCAAGCGGCTGGCCAGCGCCGGGTTCACCGGCGAGCAGACCGGCGCCGCGCGGATTCCCCGCCGTGCCGACCGGAGCGCCGCGCCGCTGTCGCCCAGCCAACGCCGGATGTGGGTGCTGCACCGGCTGGACCCCACCGGCACTGCCTACAACGTCTGCCTGCACCTGACGTTCTCCGGACCGCTGGACGTGCCGGCGCTGCGTGCGGCGCTGC
>DASWST010000236.1:0-17321 GCA_036402515.1 Pseudonocardia sp. | reverse complement strand
ACTTCCCGTGCGCTCGAACGGATTCCGCCACCGCCGCACAGTACCGAGGCAATTCGCTGGCGGCGAACACGTGCGCCCTGGGTGAAACGCCCGTTCCTATGGCGCGAGCGGGCAGGACTGTGCGCCATCCTGTGAATGTCTTCGCCACCAAACCGGAAGGGGGATTCAATGGTGGACGTTGTATACCGTAGGGCACAGTCGAGCCCATTCGACTCCAGTATCAGCGTTCAATATCAGCGTTCAGTATTCCGAATGGGCAGCCACGACGGGGCAGTCGATATCGCTGGCTATATCAATTCTCCAGCAGCGTCGGTCACCGCCAGGCCCAGGCGCGGGCGCCGCCGGCTGTCGGCCACGTACGAGGCGTCACGGTGCGACTCAGTCGACGACGACGTTGTAGTCGACGCCGCCAAGTCACCCAGGCCCTCAGCCATGACCGGGAAACCTGCCGGGACCGGCCGGCCCACTCGTCTGCCCAGCTCCCCGGCCCCTACCCGGGGAGCCAGTCCCATCTAGCTTAGTTGACATAATGTCGATTATCGGCTCAGCGATAACCGGTGGGGCAGTAGCCGTCGAACATGCGTTCGAACCGCTCATCAGCCTGGTGGGGCGGCCTCCGCGCGGCCACCCGGTGCGTACAGCAGAACACGTTCCCGACTTCCGAAGGACACAGCTGAAAATGAGTCCGCACCGAAACTCGGCCGGCGACATGCGTCGAGGCATACCGACGTTCATCGAACGCACCAGCTACGGAACTTTCGAAACCACTCCGTATAACAAGCTGTTCGAGGGGCGCATCATCTTTGTCGGGGCCCCTATTGACGATGCCGCCGCAAACGACGTGATCACCCAACTACTCTGTCTGGAATCAGATGCTCCGGACCGACCCATTTCGATATACATTAATTCGCCAGGTGGTTCGCTCACCGCGATGACCGCCATATACGACACCATGCAATATATACGGCCGGAGATAGAGACCCTCTGCCTCGGCCAGGCTGCATCGGTTGCCGCGCTGCTGCTCGCCGCCGGTCGGCGCGGTAAGCGAGCCGCCGTTCCACACGCTCGGGTGAGCATTTCCCAACCGCGCAGCGAGGTGGTGCACGGGCAGACATCGGACCTGAGCATTCAAGCGAAGGAGATCGATCGGCTGCGCCGGCTCTTCGAGTCGGCCTTGGCCAGCGCGACCGCACATACCGCCGAGGAGATTCGCCGGGATATTGAGCGGGAGACGATTCTGACCGCCGAGGCGGCCAGGGACTACGGCCTCATTGACACGGTACTGAGCCCGCGCAAGGCATTCCCACCCAGCAGCTGAGCAGCGCCCCTAGAGACCGCAGCGCTCCTAGGGAAATGGATCGGCCGGCGCGGCGCCGGAGGGGTTGCGCCGCGCCGGCCGTGGCTTCTTGAGCCGATGCCGGGCAATGGTCCGCGCCGGTCTCGGCGCGGCGCGCTCAGCCGTTTGTCGGCGGGCGCTCGACGAGCTGGCTCAGGTACAGCTGCTCGCCCAGCTTCTCCATCAGTTCGAGGTTCGTCTCGAGGTAGTCGATGTGCTCCTCCTCGTCGTGGAGGATCTCCTCGAACAGGTTCGCCGTGGTGATGTCGCCCTTTTCCCGGCACATGGCGATGCCTGGGCGGAGCCGCTCCACGACCTCGAGTTCGACCGCCAGGTCGGCGTTGAACTGCTCGCGCACGGTCTGGCCAATGCGCAGCGAGAACAGCCGCTGATAGTTCGGCAGGCCCTCGAGGAACAGAATCCGGTTCGTGATCTTCTCCGCGTGCTGCATCTCTTCGATTGACTCAGCACGGGTGTGCTCGGCGAGCTTCGTGAACCCCCAGTTGGCCTGCATCTTGGAATGCAGGAAGTACTGGTTAATCGCGGTTAGCTCGCTAGTGAGCTGCTCGTTGAGCAGCGCAATAACCTCGTCATCTCCACGCATGGGCGCGCTTCCCCCTGGTCAGTCATAGGAACGCGCGCACGATACACGTATCGCTTGGTATTAGGACACGGTTACGCTGAGTTAGGCGAGTGATCCATAAGTAAGTGTGACCAGAGTTCTTGGGCTCATGCGCTCTGTGGTAATGCACACAATCGTGACGCTCGACCCAATACGCCGCCGTTTGCCAGCATCTCCTCGATGCTCTCACGACACCCGCCACATCCGGTACAGGCAAATGAGCGCTTGCTGACCTCGTCGACCGTCCGGGCGCCGGCGTGTATGCAGTCGCGGACTTCCGCTTCGGTGACCGCGACACACATGCAAACGAACACTTGGCACACGCCCTTCCGCCCGACGCTAGTGAGGCAAGCCTAAGGAAAGCATGGCCACCCTATGCTCCGCAACCCGCGCCCGAGTGAGCCGACAGGGAGGCTTGGGCCCGTGCGCCTGGCCAGGCATGCTGACCCTGTCGTCGCTGAGAGGGAGTGCCGTGCCGCTCGAGGAGTACCGCCGAAAGCGGGACCGCCAGCGCACCCCGGAGCCCATCCCGGCCGCCGACCCGGCGCCCTCCGCCGACGGCCACGGCGAGCTGTTCGTGATTCAGCAGCACCACGCCCGCAGCCTGCACTGGGACCTGCGGCTGGAGCGGGACGGCGTGCTGGCCTCCTGGGCTGTGCCCAAGGGGTTGCCCGAGGATCCCGGCACCATCCGCCTGGCGGTGCGCACCGAGGACCACCCGATGGAGTACGCCGACTTCTCCGGGGAGATCCCGGCCGGGGAGTATGGCGCGGGCCGGATGACCATCTGGGACCGCGGCCGCTACGACACGGTCAAGTGGACCGAGTCCGAGGTGCAGGTCGTGCTGCACGGCAGCCGGGCCAGCGGGCGCTACGTGCTGATCCGCCGTGGCCGCGCGCCGAAGGACTGGCTGCTGCGCCGGGGGGACCCGCCGAGCAACCCCGACCGCCGGCCGCTCCCCCGCGAGCTCTCCCCCATGCTGGCCACCCCCGGAGCGCTGCCCGAGCCGGACGACGGCTGGTGCTACGAGGTGCGGTTCGGCGGTACCCGGGTGCTCGCCCGGGTGGACGGCGGCCGGGTGGAGCTGCTCGGGCCGGACGGCGTCCCGCTGACCGACCGGCACCCCGAGCTGGCCGGGTTGGGCGCCAGCCTGGGCGCGACCGCCGTGCTGCTGGACGGGGAGATCGGCGGTACTCCCCCGGGCCTGTGGATCAATGACCTGCTGCACGTGGACGGCCGCGACACCCTGGAGCTGCCCTACCGCGACCGGCGCGCGCTGGCCGAGTCACTGCCGCTGACCGGCCCGCACTGGCGGCTGGTGCCCTCCTACCCCGGTGGCGGGGCGGCGGTACTGGCCGCGGCGACCGAGCAGGGCCTGCCCGCCGTGCTGGCCAAACGGGCGGACTCCAGCTACCGGCCGGGCCAACGTGGCACGGACTGGATCGAGATCAGCACCGGGGCGCGGCCACCCGCCGGCGACCCGGCCCCGGCCGCGCCGGCCGCCGCCCCGCCCAGTGGCTCCAGGAGCCGGGCGGTGTCCAGCGTGGAGGTGGGCGGCCGCCGGGTCCGGCTGGCCAACCCGGACAAAGTGATCTATCCGCTCAGCGGGTTCCGCAAGCGGGACGTGCTGGAGCACTACCTGGCGGTGGCCGAGGTGATGCTGCCGCATCTGGCCGGCCGCCCGACCACGCTGCGCCGCTGGCCGGACGGGGTGGACGCGCCGTCGTTCTTCGAGAAGAACGTGTCCCGGCACGTGCCCGAGTGGGTGCGCACCGTCCGGCTGCCCACCCCGGGCAGCGCGGTCGGCTCGGACGCCATTGACTACCCGCTGATCGACGACCCCGCCGGGCTGGCCTGGGTGGCCAACCTGGCCGCGCTGGAGCTGCACGTGCCGCAGTGGACGGTGGACTCCGAGGGCGACCGCAACGAGCCGAACCTGCTGGTGTTCGACCTGGACCCGGGTGAGGGCACCACCATCGTGGAGTGCGCCCGGGTGGCCGAGCGGGTGGCCGCGGTGCTCGCCGAGGACGGCCTGCCGGCCTACCCCCGCACCAGCGGCGGCAAGGGCATGCAGCTCTACACCCCGGTACAGGTAACCAGGCCGGAGCACACCGGCGGGTACGCCAAGGCGGTGGCCGAGCGGCTGGCCGGTGAGGATCCCGCCCGGGTGGTCGCGGTGATGGCCAAGCAGCGCCGGCGCGGCCGGGTGTTCATCGACTGGAGCCAGAACAACCCGGCCAAGACCACGGTGGCCAGCTACTCGCTGCGCGGCCGAGCCCTTCCCACCGTGGCCACCCCGCTGACCTGGGACGAGGTACGGGCCTGCCGCCGGCCGGAGGATCTGGTGTTCACCGCCGCCGACCTACCGGACCGGCTGGCCCGCCACGGCGACCTACTCACACCGCTGCTCGGCGACGGCCACCCCCTACCCCCGTGAGTGGCAATGGTCGCTATAGCGACCATTGCCACTCACGGGGTAGGGAACTCAGGTCAGGTGCAGGAGGCAGGCTTGTTCGGGTTCGAAGGTGGGTAGCTGGATACCGACCTGGGTGAGGACGGCGCCGGTCAGCAGCACGTCGCCGCGGTCGAGCCAGCCGGGGTTGGCGCGCTGGTGCCGCCGCGCGGGTCCGGCCGGTTCGACCAGGCTCAGCCGGTAGCGGCGGTCCGGATCAAGGCCGGCGAGTCGGACCCGGGGCGGCCGGATGGTGTCGCCGACCGCCAGCTGCACGTAGCTGAACAGTGCCTCCGAGGCGTCCGGGGCGACCACGCCATGCACCAGGGCCGCCGGGTCTGGATGGTCCACCCGCACCACGTCGCCGCCGTGCAGCAGCCCGCGAACCTGCCTGTAGAACGCGATCACCGCGGCGATGCCCGCCTGCTCGTCGGGGGTCGCGTCGGCGATGTTCCATTCGAAGCCGAAGTGGCCGAACAGCGCGGTCGCGGCGCGGAAGGACAGGTCGTGCACGCGCCCGGTGGTGTGTGACCGGGGTGGCCCGATGTGCGCGCCCATCAGCTCCGGCGGCAGGAACACCCCGGTCCAGCGCTGGATGGTCTGGCGCTCCAGCGCGTCATTGCAGTCGCTGGTCCACACCCGGTCGGCCCGCTCGAGCACCTCCAGGTCGATGCGTGCCCCGCCGGACGAGCAGCTTTCGAACTCGACGTCGGCATGTCGAGCCCGCAGCTCGTCGAACAGCCGGTAGTACGCCACGGTCTGCGCGTGTACCCCGGCCCGGCCGGCGTGGCCGGCGCCGATCAGGTCCCGGTTGTGGTCCCACTTGACGAAGGCGATGTCGTACTCGGTGAGCAGCCGGTCCATCCGGTCCAGGATGTAGGCGTAGGCGGCCGGGTTGGCCAGGTCGAGCACCTGCTGGTGGCGCTGCGCGGGCGGCAGCACACCCGGCGCCGGGGCGAGCACCCAGTCCGGGTGGGCCCGGTAGAGGTCGGAGTCCGGGTTGATCATCTCCGGCTCGAACCACAGGCCGAACTCCATGCCAAGGCCGCGCACGTGCTTGATCACCGGGTCCAGCCCGTCCGGCCACACCGTCTCGTCGACGAACCAGTCGCCAAGCCCGGCGGTGTCGTCGCGGCGGTGCCGGAACCACCCGTCGTCCAGCACGAACCGCTCCACACCCAGCTGGGCGGCCGTGTCGGCCAGCCGGCGCAGGGTGTCCAGGTTGTGGTCGAAGTAGACCGCCTCCCAGGTGTTGAGCACCACCGGGCGGGGCCGCTCCGCCCACCGCTGCCGGGGTGGGCGGGAGCGCAGCCAGCGGTGGAACGCGGCGCTGATTCCGTCGATGCCGGCCGCGGAGTAGGCGGCGTAGAGCCATGGGCTGGCGTACTCCGCACCCGGGGCGAGGCTGAGTTCGCCGGGCAGCAGCAGTTCGCCGCCGCCGAGCACCGGGCGCGAGTCGGGCTGGTGCTCGGCGTAGGTGACGTGGTTGCCGCTCCAGGCCACGTGCAGCGCCCACACCTCACCACGGCGGAACCCGAACCCGGGTGTGCCGGCCAGCAGCCCGATCGTCGCGTCGTGGCCGGTCCTGCCCCGCCGCCCTTCCCGCACCCAGCTACCGAGCTCGAAGGTGTGCCGGCGCGGCTGGCGTTCCTTGCAGTGGATGCCGCTGAAGTCGAGCAGCTCGCCGGCCCGCTCCGGCACCGGCAGCGCGGCCTCCAGCCCATCCACCGTGTACGGCGCCTCGCCGTCGTTGCGGATCCGGTGCCGCAGCCGGAGCAGGCCGGACGCGGTCAGCTCCAGCTCGCCGGTGAGGGTCAGCCCGGCGTCCGGGTCCGTGGCGACATAACCGAGCCTGCCCTCGCCGCCGGACACCGAGGTCAGCCGCAGCGTGGGCGACCAGGCGGTACCGGCCCGGTGCCCGCGCAGGCCGGGGCGTCCGGAATGGCCGGCGCCCGGGTCGGGCACCAGGGTCAGCGGCACCGGCTGGTCGGGCACGTTGGGCGGCAGCCCGGGCTCGGTGACGTCGGCGAGCGCGGCCAGCTCAGCCTGGTCGAGTGGGCCCAGCGGCGGCCCCCAGTGCACGAGCGAGGCAGTCCGGGCCCCCGGGCGTCGACGACAACGCTGCTGCGCCCGTCCCGCGGGTGCCAGATAGCCAAGAGATTCCCTTCAGCTGGGGGGTTGGAACAGCGCGTTGATCTGGTTGTTGGCCCGGGTCAGTGCCGCATCCGGCTCGGCTTTGAAGGAGAAGATCGAGTCGAACAGCGGTTTCATGATCGCGGTGATGTCCGCCGAGTGGTCGGTCACCGGGAACGGGAACGTGGTCTTGTCGTCGACGTTCACCGTGAACGGGGTCACGTCGACGCCCGTCTCGCGGAACTTCGCCTGGGCGATCTTGGTGCCGCTGGGCAGCGCGGGGAACACCACGCCGTAGCGGCCCACGATGTCCTGGCAGGCCGGCGAGGCCAGGAACTTCACCCACTGCCAGGCTTCCTCCTTGTGCTGGCTGCCCGACCAGATCGAGTCGGCCAGGCCGTTGAACATGCTGGCCCGCGCCCCGCTGGGGCCCACCGGCAACGGCGCGATGCCGATGTCCACCCCCTTCAACCCGAGGAAGGTGGAGATCATCCAGTCGCCGTGCGGGACCAGCGCGTACCTCGCGGCGCCCACCTGGTCCGAATTGCTGACGCCGTAGGTGCCCCCGCCGGACACCGCGACGTCGAGCGGCGGTGCGTAGCCCTTGGTGATCAGGTTGCGGTACCAGGCGATGGTCTGGATGAAGCGCGGGTCGTCGAAGTTGTAGTGGGTGCCCCACGGGTTCTTGTCGGTGAACTGGAAACCGAGGCTGGCGGCCAGGAACGACCACTGGTTCTGCCCGCTCGAGCTGGCTCCGGTGTCGTCGTAACCGAAGCCGTAGGTTTTCACGTGCGCGGGATCGAACCCCGGCTCGTCGCCGTGCTTGCCGTTCACGTCCACGCTGAGCCTGGCCAGCACCTTCTCGAAGCTGCCACCGTCGGCGGGGTTCCAGCTCATCCCGGCCAGGTCCGCGGCACCGAGGCCGGCGTCGGTCACCATCTTCTTGTTGTAGAACAGGGCGATGGTGTCCCAGTCCTTCGGCAGGCCGTAACGCTTTCCGTCCGGCCCCACCCACAGCTCGGCCAGGCCGGGGAAGTACGCGTTCGTGTCCACCCGGTCGCGCGCGACGAACTCGTCGAGAGGCTCGAGCTGGTGGTTCTCCACGTACTGCCCGTATTTGCTCAGGTGGTCGGTGAACACGTCCGGCGCGCTCTCGCCCACCATGCCCAGGGCCAGGCCGGTCCAGTAGTCGTTCCAGCCCATCTGTTCGGTCTTGACGGTGATGCCCGGGTGCTCGGCGTGGAACGCCTCGGCGCAGCTCTGGTAGGGCGCCAGCTGATTGGCGTCCCACAGGACGTACCGGATCTCCACGGACCCGCCAGCTTGAGCTCCGGCGCACCCGGTGAGCAGCAGCGCCACCGAGGCGGCCAGCGCCGCCGGTCGAGGGAACCTCATCGTCTCCCCTACTTCAGGCCGGTGAACTGGATGGAGTTGATCAGTCGCCGGCCGAAGACCAGCAGCAACAGCACCACCGGCAGCGCGGCGAGCACCGTCCCGGCCATCAGCCCCGCCCAGTCCGGGCTGCCCTGCGGGGTCTGCTGGCGGAACAGCGCCAGCGCGACGGTGAGCACCCGGACGTTCTCCCGCTGCCCCACCACCAGCGGCCACATGTACTCGTTCCAGGCCTGCAGGTAGGTCAGGATGGCCAGGGTGGCCAGCGGCGCCGAACTGATCGGCAGGATGATCCGGCTGAAGATCCGGAACCGCCCGGCGCCGTCGATCAGCGCCGCCTCCTCGACCTCGTGGCTGATGCCGAGCAGGAACTGGCGCATGAAGAACACCGCGAACGGCGTCATGAAGAAGTACGGCGCCACCACCCCGGCGAACGTGTTGAGCAGGCCGAGCTGCTTGATCAGCACGAAGTTCGGGATCATCGTGAAGATCGGCGGGATCATCAACGCGGTGAGGAACAGGAAGAAGACCGCTTCCCGGCCGGGCCAGCGCAGCCGGGCGAACGCATACGCGGCCATCGCGGAGAAGAACACCTGGCCCGCGGTGATCAAGGTAGCGACGACCACCGAGTTGCGCAGGAACAGCCAGAAGTTCAGCGAGGCACCCGAGCCGCCCTGGGACACGGCGTCCTGGGTGCTGGCCACCCCGAGCACCCGGCGGAACGCGCCCAGGGTGAGGTCGACCGGCAGGAACGAGCCCGCGTTGGAGGTCAGCTCCCTGGTGTTGGACAGGCCGGTGCGCACCACCCACCAGAACGGGAACAGGGTCGCCCCCAGCACGGCGCCGAGCGCCACCCAGGCGAGCACCCGGCCCGGTCGCCAGCGTCGCGATCCCCCGCCCTGCGCGGTCGGGGTCACCACCAGCGCGGGCCGTACGGCGGTGGACGTGTCAGTGGGTTCGGCGATGGGAATGCTGGTCATCTCGATCACCGGCCTTCACGACAGGTCGGACTGGTTCGCTCGCATGAGCCTGAGCCGGACAAAGGTGATCGCCGCGAGGATCACCATGAGCACGGTGCAGATCGCGGCGGCGTAGCCGAAGTCGTACTGGTTGAACGCCCGTTCGAAGACGTAGTAGTAGAGGACCCGGGTGGCGTTCTCCGGGCCGCCCCGGGTGGTCACCGCGACGGTGTCGAAAATCTGGAAGGAGCCGATCATGGTGAGTACCAGGACCAACGCGAGCACCGGGCGGAGCAGCGGCACGGTGATCCTGGTGAAGATGCGCCACTCGGACGCTCCGTCGATGGCCGCCGCCTCATAGACCTCCCTCGGAATGGCCTGCAGCCCGGCGAAGATCAGCAGGGCGGTGTGGCCGAGGTAGCGCCAGGTGTTGATCCCGGCGATGGTCGGGATCGCCCAGGCCTCGCTGGACAGGAACGGGATGCGGCCGACCCCGAGCCACTCCAGCACCTCGTTCGAGACCCCGAGGTTGAAGTCCAGCATCCACAGAAAGATCAACGCCACCACGACGTTGGGAATCAGGTAGGGCAACAACACGATGCTCCGGATGACCATCGAGCGGGTCAGTCGGTGCAGCAGTACAGCCAGGCCCAGGGCCAGGATCGTCTGGCTGCCGATGTTCAACACGACGTATTCGGCGGTGACCCCGAGCGCGTTCCAGAACAGCGGATCCTGGGCCAGCCTGACGTAGTTGTCGAAGCCGATCAGGGTCGGCGGGCTCAGCAGATCCCAGTCGGTCAGGCTGAGGTAGAGCGCCCGCAGCGTGGGCCACAGGAAAAACGCCCCGAACCCGAGGGCCGCCGGGGCGAGGAACGCCATCGCGGCCAGGCCCTCGCGCTGGCGCCAACCCACACCCCGCACGGTTCTCGCTGCTGGTCGCGTCGCGACCGGCAGCACGGTGGACGCGGGTAGGCGCATTCCGGCCACCTCCTTGTGACCCAGCCCGACCGAACACGTTCGAACAATTCACTCGATCGTGCACTGCCCGGGCGGCCTCTGTCCAGAGGTGTCCGCAGGTTTCTTGCGTGATGGCGCACGATTTGACGTGCGGTTAAGCCTTTCCGTCACCAGCTCGACACGAACCGGAGCTGGCCGCG
The DNA here is from genome assembly GCA_036402515.1 of Pseudonocardia sp. GTDB lineage: Bacteria > Actinomycetota > Actinomycetes > Mycobacteriales > Pseudonocardiaceae > Pseudonocardia. The sequence continues at coordinate 7,270 of DASWST010000236.1, read as the reverse complement.
CTCTATGTTCGTTTCTGTTTATTTCCATCCTGTCTTGTTTGAATGGCCGTACAGCGGTCACTGCCCCGGTCGCCCGCCCCGCTCGCCCCACTCGGCCGGACTTCTACACTCAGCGCGGTGAGGCCAGATGCGGCCGGTGCGCGGCGCGGGGCGACGCACCCATACCTGGCTGGGCCCTATCCCCGCGCGCTGGTCCACCGCGGCTGGCGACTGGGCGAGCTCGCCGACATGGAGAACTCCATGTCCTCCTTCCGCCGTGCCCTGGACGAGGGCTTCCGGTACCTGGAGATCGACGTACACGCCACCTCCGACGGCGTGGTGGTGGTCTCCCACGACGCCACCCTGGACCGCTCCACCGACGCGGTGGGCCCGATTGCCGAGCAGTCCTGGGATCAGGTGCGCCGCGCCCGCATCGGCGGCCGGGAGCCGCTACCCAGCCTGCGCCAGGTGATCGACGAGCTGCCCGACGCATTGCTCAACATCGACGTCAAGGCCGCCCCCGCAGTCCGCCCGACGCTGGACCTGCTCAGCCAGACCGACGTATGGCACCGGATCTGCCTGGCCTCGTTCTCCGCCGCCCGGCTGCGCAAGCTGCGCCGCGCCGGCGGCGATCGGCTGATCACCTCCTGCTCGCCGACGGACGCGGTGAGCCTGCGGGTGCGCGGGTGGCTGCGGCAGGCCCATGTGGGCTGGGCCGGCGGCTGGCTGCCGGTGCCCGCCGAGCTGGCCCAGGTGCCCCGCCGGCAGGGTGCGCTGACCGTGGTGGACCCGGCGTTTCTCCAGGCCGCGCACCAGCTCGGCATGGAGGTCCACGTGTGGACCATCAACGACCAGGCCGAAATGCGCGAGTTGTTGGACATGGGGGTGGACGGGCTGGTCACCGACCGACCCGACCTGCTGCGTGAGCTGCTCGCCGAGCGCGGCCAGTGGCCCGGCCGGTGACCAACCGGCTGACCGCTGGGCAACGCGCATGGTGCGTGTACGACTGGGCCAACTCGGTATTCAAGATCTCCGTCTCCACCGTGTTCTTCCCGCTCTACCTGACCGAGGTGGCCACCGCGGGCGCGCGGGCGTCCGGGCAGCCCTGCCAGAGCGCGCTGCGCGACTGCGCGGTGTCCCTGTTCGGGGTGTCGGTGCAGGCCGGCTCCGTGTTCGGCTTCCTGGTGGCCGGCGCGACCGTGCTGCAGCTGTTGGTCTTGCCGATCACCGGCGCGATCGCCGACCGGGCGCGGAACAAGCGCGCCATGCTCGGTGCGTTCGCCCTCGCCGGCGCGATCGCGACCTGCGGGCTGGCGGTGATCGGCGGCACCGACTGGCGGCTCGGCGCGGTGTTCTTCGCGGTGGCCAACCTCTGCTACTACGCCTCGGTGGTGGTCTTCTACGCCTTCCTGCCGGAGATCGCCACGCCGGACCAGCGTGACGACGTGTCCTCGAAGGGCTGGGCCTTCGGCTACCTCGGCGGTGGGCTGTGCCTGGCCGCCAACATCGCGCTGATCCAGGCGCGTGAGCTGTTCGGGATCACCCAGGCGGACGCCATCCGGATCTGCTTCGTGGTCTGTGGGGTCTGGTGGGCCGCGTTCACGCTGATCCCGCTGCGTCGGCTGCCCGAGCAGGCCGCTCCCCCGTCCCGGGAACACGGCGGCGCACTGCTCGCGGCGGGGTTCCGCCAGCTCGGCCACACCCTGGCCCAGGCTCGCCGGTTCCCGATCACGCTGGCCTTCCTGGCCGGCTTCCTGATCTACATCGACGGGGTGAACACGGTGGGCGCGGTGGCCGGGTTGTACGGCTCCGAGGAGCTGCTGCTGCCCGTCGAGGTGATCACCGTGACCATCCTGATGGTGCAGTTCGTCGCGTTCGGCGGTGGCTTGGCGCACGGCTGGCTGGCCGCCCGGATCGGTGCCAAGCGAACCCTGCTGATCAGCCTGGCGCTCTGGACGGTGGTCATCGGCGGCGCCTATTTCGTCCAGACCGGCCAGCGGCTGCAGTTCTACGCCGTGGCGCTGGGCATCGGGCTGGTGATCGCCGGGCCGGCCGCGCTGTCCCGCTCGCTGTTCAGCCAGCTGGTGCCGAAGGGCAGGGCGGCGGAGTACTTCGCGCTCTACACCCTCGGCGAACGCGGCACCTCGTCGCTGGGCCCCCTGGTGTTCTCCGTGGTGGCGAACGCGACCGGGTCGTTCCGACCAGCGATCCTGTCGCTGATCGCCTTTCTGGTGATCGGGTTCGCGGTGGTTGCGGTCGTGCCGCTGCGACGCGGAATACGCGCGGCCGGAAATCCCGAGCCGAAGCTCGTCTGACCGCCTATCATTACAGGTGTGAGGTACCTCACACGTGGCGACCCGGTCACAAATAGGATTGCAGGGGCGCCACATGGGGGACACTAAGGGACGGCGCGGAGGGTGGCGTGTGTCGGCAATAGTTACCGACGCCACGTCGACCAACGTGCCGGAGAGGGAACGTACGCGCTAGGGGCGACGTTACACGAGGTGCTGCGAGCCCGGGATCCCTCCTCCGGGCCACGAAGTGAGAGGACTACATCATGGCGGACCGTGTGCTGCGAGGCAGCCGGCTCGGGGCTGTCAGCTACGAGACCGACCGCAATCACGACCTCGCGCCGCGCCGGTCGGTCCAGTACGCCTGCCCCAAAGGCCACGACTTCGACGTACCGTTCTCAGACGACGCGGAACCCCCAATGACCTGGGAGTGTCGGCTGCACGGCAGCGTCTCGAAGCTGATCGACGGAGTCGAGCCGGAAGCGAAGAAGGTCAAGCCCCCGCGTACCCACTGGGACATGCTGCTTGAGCGCCGCTCGCTCGCCGAACTGGATGAGCTGCTCGCCGAGCGGCTGGAGGAGCTGCGTGGTCGACGCTCGAAGAGCGCCTGACGACCAGCTCCCTGAGCTAGCGAACTGAACCGAACGTGAACTGACCAAAGCCGCGACGCGACCACCACTAGAACCGCAACTGTGTCGGCCTGATCCCCCAGGGGTCAGGCCGACACCGCGTCTCGGGGGTGATCCCCGTCACCCAGCCCGAAGCGGCTGGACACGCCCCACTGGGTCACCCGCCAGAGCGCCTCGCGGACGATCGAGCCGCTCATCTTGGAGCTGCCCCGCTCCCGCTCGGTGAACGTGATCGGGACCTCGCGCACCCGGAACCCGCCGCGCACCGCCCGCCAGGCCATGTCGATCTGGAAGCAGTAGCCCTGCGAGTTGACCTCACCCAGGGCCAGCTCGGCCAGCACGTGCCCTCGGAACACCCGGTACCCGGCGGTGATGTCCCGGATCTGCACACCGAGCGCCAGCCGGGAGTACAGGTTGCCGCCCCGGGAGAGCAGCTCCCGGTGCTTGGGCCAGTTCACCACGCTGCCGCCGGCCACGTACCGGGAACCGAGCACCAGGTCGGCGTCGGCGAGTTCGTCGAGCATGCCGGGCAGGCTCTCCGGCGGGTGCGAACCATCCGCGTCCATCTGCACCACGGTCTGGTAGCCGTGATCCAGGGCCCAGCTGAACCCGGCCAGGTACGCCGCGCCGAGCCCCTCCTTGCCCTCCCGGTGCAGGACATTGATCCGGTCGTCGTCGGCGGCCAGCTTGTCGGCCAGCTCGCCGGTGCCGTCCGGGCTGGCGTCGTCCACCACCAACACATCCGCGGCCGGCACGGCGGTGTTCAGCCGCTCCACGATCGGTCCCAGGTTGTCCCGCTCGTTGAAGGTCGGGATGACCACCAGCAAAGACCTGCCGCCGTCTTCGGCGCCGTCTTCGGTGTGCGGGTCAGCCATCCTCGTCCTCTCGCGTCTTCTCGGGTTGGTCCGGGGGCACGGATGCCACGCCGGCCGTTCGGCGGCGCCAGGCGACTCCGAAGGCGACCAGGCCGGCGGCGGTGAGTATCCATTCCGGTACCGCGCCCAGCCGGGTGGCCAGCGTAGTCGTCGTGCGCAGCGGCACCCGCTCGACTAGCGCCGCCGGGGCGAACACCGGGGTGCGGGCGAGCTCGGAGCCGTCCGGACCAATGATCGCACTCACCCCGCTGGTGGCCGCCACCACCACCGCCCGATCGTGCTCCACCGCGGCCAGCCGGGACATCGCGAGCTGTTGGTAGGTCATCTCGGACAGCCCGAACGTGGCGTTGTTGGACGGTACCGCGAGCAGCTGGGCACCATTGCGGACGCTGTCGTTGACCAGGTCGTCGAAGGCGATCTCCCAGCAGATGGCCACCCCGACGGGAATGCCGGCCAAGTGCACCACGCCGGGCCCGTGCCCAGGCACGAAGTTGCCCGCCTTGTCCGCGTACGGCGACAGCAGGCGAAAGAAGCTCCGCCACGGCAGGTACTCGCCGAACGGCTGCACCCGGCGCTTGTCGTTGCGCTCCACCGGGCCCACCCCGGGCGCCCAGACCAGCGCGGTGTTTGTGGTGTGCACGTCGTCGGGCTGCACCAGCACCGCGCCGACCAGCACCGGCACGCCGATCCGGTCCACCACCGCGCTGATCTCCGCGTACGCGTCGGAGTTGAGCAGCGGGTCGATGTCCGAGGAGTTCTCCGGCCAGATCACCAGGTCGGGATGGGGTACCCGGCCGGCGGTGATGTCGTCGGCCAGCTGCAGGGTGCGCCGGACGTGGTAGTCCAGCACGGCCCGGCGCTGGGAGTTGAAGTCCAGGCCGAGGCGGGGCACGTTGCCCTGCACGGCGGCCACCGTGACCGTCCGCGCCGGCGGACCGCCCGCGCCGGTCAACCACGCCGGGGTGAGCAGCGCGACCAGGACGGGCAGCACCAGGCAGGCCGTCGGGGCCACCCAGCCGCGCCGGGGCACTCCGCCTGCCGGGCTGAGCGACTTACCGCCTGCCGGGCTGAGCGGCTTATCGCCGGCCGGGCTGAGCGGTCCGATGCCGGCCGCGCGCAGCGGGCCGGCGCCGTAGCGACGGAGCAGCCGGCGGACCAGCTCGGCCAGCGCGAAGCCGGTGAGCACCACGGCGAACGAGACCAGCGGGGTGCCGCCCAACGCGGCGAGCCGGGCGAACGGGCTGTCGGCCTGGGAGAACGCCACCTTGCCCCAGGGAAATCCGCCGAACGGGAACCGCGACGTGCCGGCCTCGGTGGCCACCCACAGCATGGCCGCCCACACCGGGGCGGCCGGCAGCCGAGAGGCCACCGCGATCAGCCCGCAGCCGATCCCGAGGAACACCGCCTCCAGGGTGGCCAGCGCGAGCCAGGGCAACGCCCCTACGTAGATCCCGATCCAGGGCAGCAGGGGCACGAAGTAACCGAGCCCGAACAGCACCCCGAGGCCCAGCCCGGCCCGCCAGCGGCGACCCCGCAACGCCGCGCCGAGCAGCGCGAACGCGATCGGCGCCAGCCACCACACGGTGCGCGGCGCGCAGGCCAGGTACAGCAGCACCCCACCCGCCGGCGCGGCCAGCAGCCGGGCGAGCGACTCCCACCACCTCGACCCGCCCAGCCACACCCGCCAGTCCAGGCCGCTCGGTCGTGGCCGCGCCTCGGTGGACGGGGAGGTCGGGGTCGCTGTCACCAGGGCAGCCTAATGTCGGTGGCCGGGCCCGGAGAGAGCCGGCCACCGGTGGCTCAGCTAGTGTCTCGTGTCCGATTTCCTTTGCCGGATCCGGTGATCCAGGCGGCGGCTGGCAAGGCCGAGGACCGCCTGGATATCGGGCATATCCAGGCGGTCCGAGAACGCCGCCAGGCGTCGTCTGGGCGCCGGAGACGGCGAAGAGACTTCGGACACGGGACACTAGGGCCGCGCGCCGCTCAGACCGGACGCTTCGGCATGATCACCCAGAGCACCAGGTAGATCACGAACTGCGGTCCGGGGAGCAAGCAGGACAGCACGAACAGCAGCCTGACCACGAACGGGCTCATGCCGAACCGGTCGGCCAAGCCAGCGCACACCCCGGCGATGATCTTGCCATGTCTCGGGCGGGTGAGCGTGGAACTCACGAGTGCCTCCTTCACGCCCGGCGCCCAGTGCGCCGCGCTGTCCTCAGAATGCCCGCCGCGCGGCGCCGCTGAACTCGGTGTTGCCCCTGATTTCGCACTCGGGGTGACCCCGAGATCCTCTTCTGGGGCAACCACGACAGCCGTGACGGTGACGAGTACAACCGTTAGGGCTGTGTGCCTACACGTTCGGTTAATTCACTCAGCGTCGATCACTGGTTACGGTGATCACCGTGGCCCGGCGTCTCATCAGCACCATGCGTATCGCGGCCGGCGCCACGTTGTTCGCGCTGGTCGTCTCCGCGCTGCCCGCCGTCTCGGGGCTGCCCGGGGCGACCGCCTCAGCCGCACCGCCCGGCGCCCGGACGGCGATCGTGGCACTCGGCGACAGCGCGGCCTCCGGTGAGGGCGCCGGGAACTACGAGGAGGGCACCCGCGGTGAGAACGGCGACTGGTGCCACCGCTCGCCGAACGCCTACATCCAGCGGACCGGGCTGGCCAGCACGGCGGTGAACCTGGCCTGCTCCGGGGCGAGCTCGACGAACGTGGGCTTCGGCACCGAGGTGCACTACACGGAGGGTTCCCAGGCCCAGCGACTGGTGGCGGTGGCCAGGACGTTCCGGATCACCACGGTGGTCACCCAGTTCGGCGCGAACGACGACCCGTCCTTCGGCAGCTCCGTGGTGCGTTGCGTGGCGGTGTACCTGAACCCCTCGCAACCCGGGTGCGCGAGCACGCTGGCCGCCGAGTGGCCCAAGCGGCTGGCCGCGATGGCACCCAAGGTGGCGCAGGCGCTGGGCGACGTCCGGGAGGCGATGCGCCAGGCCGGCTACTCCGACCAGGACTACGTGCTGGTGGTGGCCTCCTACGCCTCGCCGGTGACCGAGAACATGCTGCGCAGGCACGGGTTCGTCGGGTGCCCATACCGGACCGAGGACGCCCGCTGGGGCCGGCAGACCGCCGTGCCGCAGCTGTCCTCGACCCTGCGCGGCGTGGCGGACCGAGCGAACGCGCGGTTCCTCGACCTGTCCAGGGCGACCGAGGGGCACGAGGCGTGTACCTCGGCCGGCCCGGAGTGGCAGCGTCGGCTGACGGTCGACCCGAGGGTATTCATCAGGGGTGGCTGGGCCGCCGTCGGCCACGTCGCCCAAGAGTCCTTCCACCCGAACGCCACGGCGCACGGCCAGCTGGCCAGCTGCCTGGCGTCGTTCGTCAGGACCAGCGCCGCGCACGGCCAGTGCGTCCCCGGCGCGGACGGCAACCTGCACCTGCAAGCCGACGCCCCCGCCGCCCCGGTGATCGGGTAGCCGCGCGCCCGCCGGCCCGC
>DASWST010000235.1:0-5819 GCA_036402515.1 Pseudonocardia sp. | reverse complement strand
TATAGCGACCATCGCCACTCACGACTACTGATCAGGCGGGGCAGGGGGTCAGGGCGGGGGTGGCGCGGCGGGTGGTGGGCAGGGCGAAGGTGACTGCGATGCCCAGCAGTACGAACCCGGCGGCGATCAGGAAACCGACCGCGTAACCGTCGCGCAGCGCGGCCACCGCCGGCGACCCGGTGGCCAGCGAACCGGCGGTGTGCGCGGCGGCCAGGGTGGCCAATACCGCGGTGCCGATCGCGCCGCCGACCTGCTGCGCGGTGTTGTTCAGCCCGGAGGCGAGGCCGGCCCGCGCCGGGGCCGCCCCGGACATGGCCAGCATGATCACCGAGGGGATGGCCAGCCCCATGCCGAGGCCGATCAGGACGAGCACCGGGGCCACGTCCACCAGGTAGCTACCGTGCACCGGGGCCCGGCCGAGCAGCATCAGGCCGGCGGCCACCGCGACCAGTCCGGCGCGCAGCACGGCCGGCCCGCCGAACCGGGCGCTCAGCCGGGCGGACAGCAGCAGCGACACCGCCGCGATCACCACCGGCGTCGGCAGGAAGGCCAGCCCCGTGGTCAGCGCGTCGTAGCCGAGGACCCGCTGCAGGTAGAGCGCGGTGAGGAACTGGAACCCGAGGCCGGCCGCCACTACCAGCACGGTCACCAGGTTGGCCGCGCTGAGCAGCCGGGACCGGAAGATGCTCAGCGGGAGCAGTGGCCGGGCCGCCCGGCGCTGCCGCCACACGAAGGCAACCAGCAGGGCCAGCGCCACCGCGCCGGTGCCCACGCTCTGCCCGGCGCCGACCTCCGGCTCGACGGTGCGCACGATGGCCACGATGCCCAGCGACAGCCCGACGGTGACCAGCGTGGCGCCCAGATAGTCCGCGCCCTGGCCGAGCCCGGTGCCGCGACCGGTGGGCAGCAGCCGCCAGGCCAACGCCAGGGCGAGCAGGCCGATCGGCACGTTGATCAGGAAGGCCCAGTGCCAGCCGGCCAGTTGGGTGATCGACCCGCCGGCGATCAAACCGAGGGACGCGCCGCCGGCCGCGACGAAGCTGTAGCTGCCCATCGCCCTGGCCTGCTCGCCCGGTTCCGGATACAGCCCGACGATCATGCTGAGCACCACCGCCGAGGCGAGCGCGCCGCCCACCCCCTGGACGAACCGCCCGGCCAGCAGCAGCTCGGGGCTCTCCGCCAGGCCGCAGGCCAGCGAGGCGGCGGTGAACACGGCCAGCCCGACCAGGAACACCCGGCCCCGGCCGACCAGGTCGCCCATTCGCCCGGCCAGCAGGAGCAGCCCGCCGAAGCCGATCAAGTAGGTGTTCATCACCCAGGCCAGCCCAGCGGGGGTGAAGCCCAGCTCGCGCTGGATGGTCGGCAGCGCGACGGTGACCACGCTGCCATCCAGAATGATCATCAGCTGCATCACGCAGAGCACGATCAGCGCCAGTCCTCGAGCTCGGCGAGTGGGTCGGGCCTGCGGGTTCATCGGTCCTCCTTGCGGCGGTGCCTCGGGGCGCGGCGACAAGAACGACCGTAACAGATGGTTCCGTAGCAGACAATCTATTAAGGACTTAGATTGCCCGCTGCCGTGCCCTCCGCACCTGCTGGCCGGACTGCACCGGGGTGGCCAGGTGGCCCTCCACCAGCCGGGTGAGAGCTCCGACGAATGGCTCGCGCTCGCCCTCCGGGAGCGCGGCAAGTGCCTCGGCGTGCACCCGGTCGACGATCCGCTGCCCCTCGGCGGCGACCCGGGCCCCGGCCTCGGTGACCGCGATGATCCGGGCCCGCCGATCGGTGCTGGAGGGACGGCGCACGGCCAGGTCGGCCCGCTCCAGTGCGTCCACGGTGACCACCATGGTGGTCTTGTCCAGGTAGGCCAGCTCGGCGATCTGGATCTGGGTCCGCTCCGCCTCCAGGGCGTGCAGCAGTACGCACTGCGTCCGTGGGGTCAGGCCGATCTCGGCCAGTGCGGCGGTCAGCCTGGTTTCCAGCACGTGGCCGGCGTGGTTGAGCAAGCCGGTGAGATCCTCGACGGTGCGGACCGGCTGCTGGTTCGTCATACCGGCAGGATAGCAACTTCGATCCGCAACGGGACTATCTGCTAACGGACCATATGCGTCGCCGGCGGCATCTGCGGCCCGCGACGCGAGAAGAGGGATTCCTGTGCCTGACCAGACGCCGCCTGACCAGACGCCGCCTGACCAAAACCCGCCTGACCAGACACCGCCGGTGAAAGTGGGCAACGTGTTGCACCCGGTCGCCGATGTGGCCGCCGCCGTGACCTTCTACCGGGACGCCTTCGGGCTCGGGCTCAAGTTCGCCGACGGTGACCGATACGCGGCACTGGACGCCGGGAGCACCACGCTGGCGTTGGCCGGCCCGGCGGAGGACGTCACCGGCGGAGTCGTGGCGGCGTCGTTCAAGGTGCCGGACCTGCCCGCCGCGCTGCGCGCGATCACCGAGGCCGGCGGCAGCGTGGTGCGGGCCGCCGAGCAGGGCCCGCACGAGGTCCGCGCCGTGGTCACCGACCCGTGGGGGAACACGATTGTGGTGTACGCCGCCCGTTAGGAACTCGTAGTGATCACACCTGGACCGGGGTAGCCGAGCGCATCCTGGCTGCGCCGGCGGCACTGCGCCCCGGCGGAGGTGACAGGCAGATGGTGATCACCAAGTCGGCGCCGGCGGCGACCCGGGTGGCACAGGGCGAGGACCGCCACCGGCTGGGCGTGCTGACCGGGGTGGCCGCGCTCGGCCTGGACGCGCTGGCGTCCTGCGCATACGGGCCGGAGGCGATCGTGCTCGCGCTGGCCGCCGCCGGCGTGGCCGGCATCAAGCTGACCGTGCCGGTGACGCTGCTGATCGTGGCGCTGCTGGCGGTGCTGGTGGCGTCCTACCGCCAGGTGATCGCCGCCTACCCGGACGGTGGCGGTGCCTACACGGTGACCCGGCGGAACCTGGGCCAGCGCGCCGGTCTGGTGGCCGCCGCCTCGCTGGTGGTCGACTACGTGCTCAACGTGGCCGTCTCGGTGGCCGCCGGCGTGGCGGCGCTGACCTCGGCGTTTCCCGTGCTGCTGCCCTGGACCCTGGAGCTGTGCCTGGCCGCCCTGCTGGTCGTGGTGGGGATCAACCTGCGCGGCGTACTGGCCGGCGGTCGGCTGTTCGCGGTGCCGGCCGCCGCGTTCGTCGGGGCGCTGGCGCTGCTCATCGTGGTCGGCCTGGTGCGCGGCCACCCGCTGCACCCGCTGCCCGCGGCCACCCCGATGGGCATGACCGCGTCGGTCGGGGTGCTCTTGGTACTGGCCGCGTTCGCCAACGGTTGCGCGGCGCTGACCGGTATCGAGGCCATCGCGAACGCCACCCCGTCGTTCCGGGTCGACCGGGCGCGCCGGGCCCGGCAGGCCGAGCTCGGCCTTGGCATCACGCTGGGCACGCTGCTGATCGGGCTGGCGGTGCTGGTCGAGCTGTTCGGCGTGCGCCCCACCGACGGCCGCACGCTGCTGTCCCTGCTGGCCGAGGGCTCCATCGGCACCGGGCCCGGGTACCTGGTGGTGCAGTTCGCCACCGTGGTGCTGCTGCTCGTCGCGGCCAACACCTCCTACGCCGGGTTGCCGGTGCTGCTGGCCAAGCTGGCCAACGACGGAGCGCTGCCGCACGTATTCGGGCTGCGCGCCGACCGGCAGGTCTACCGGGCCGGGATCGCGGTGCTGTCCGTGCTGGCCGGTGGGCTGCTGGTGTTCTCCGGCGGGCAGGTGAATGTGCTGGTGCCGCTGTTCGCGGTCGGCGTGTTCATCGGCTTTGCGCTGTGCCAGCTCGGCATGGTGCGGCACTGGTTGGGCCACCGCCAGGGACGTTGGCGGGCCCGGCTGGCGATCAACGGGCTGGGCTTCGTGGCCTCCACGGTCGCCGCGCTGGTGGTCACCGTGGAGAAGTTCACCGAGGGCGCCTGGCTGGTTGTGCTGGTGGTGCCGCTGCTGGTGGTGCTGTTCACCGGCGTGCGGCGGGCCTACCAGCGGATCGGTTCGGAGCTCGGGGTGGACCACCAGCCGGCGTGCCCGCGCTCGGACACCTGCGTGGTGGTGGTCCCGGTCGTGGCGATCACCCGGCTGGCCGAGAAGACACTGTCCGCCGGGCTGTCCATGGCCGAGCGGGTGGTCGCGGTGCACGTGGTGTTCGGTACCGAGCCGGACGAGGTGGGCGCCGCGAGGGACTTCCAGCGGCGCTGGGAGCAATGGCAGCCGAACGTGCCCCTGGTGCTGCTGGACTCGGCGCACCGGTTGCTCGGCCCGCCGATCGCCCGCTATGTGCGCTCGCTGACCGAGCGCCAGGTGGTGGTGTTGGTCGGCGAGGTGGGACCGGAGCGGTGGTGGGAGCGGGTGCTGTTCAACCGGCGTGGTTCGGTGGTGGCCCGCTACGTGGGGCGGCACACCGACGCGGCGGTCTGCCGGCTGCGCTTCCCGCTGCGCCGGGCGACGGCCGGCCGCACGCCCTAGTGTCGCTCCGGTGTACCCGGTCGGCGCGGCGGTGACCGTCGGCGAACTCACCATTGATCCCCACCCCGTGCTTGCCCGGCTGCGCGCCGGCGAGCCGGTCTCCTGGCTGCCCGCGCTGGGTGGGTGGTTGGTCACCGGCTACCAGCTGGGCCTGCAAGTGATGCGGGATCCCAGGGCATTCACCGTGGACGACCCGAAGTTCTCCACGGCGGTCGTGGTCGGCCCGAGCATGCTGTCGCTGGACGGCCCGGAGCACGGTCGCCAGCGGGACCCGTTTGCCCGGGACTTCCGGCCTGCCGAGATCACCGAGCGCTTCGGGGGCTTCGTCGAGGAGGAAGCGGCCCGGCTGGTCGCGGCGCTGCGGCCGGCCGGGAAGGCGGAGCTGCGCCGGGAGCTCGCCGGTCCGCTGTCCGTCGCGGTCGTCGCACGGGCACTGGGGCTGGACCGGGCCGACACCGCGGACGTGCTCGCCTGGTACGACGCGATCGTGTCCTCAGTGGCCGGGATCTCCGCCGGGCGGCCGCCGGCGGATGCCGGGGCCATCGCGTTCGGCCAGCTCCGGGCCCGGATCGAGGCCACCGTGTCCCGGGGCGCCCCGTCGCTGTTGACCGACGCGGCCACCCGGCTGGACCTGCCGTCGGTGGTGTCCAACGCCGCGGTGCTGATGTTCGGAGGCATCGAGACGACCGAGGGCATGATCACCAACGCGGTGCTGCACCTGCTCGGCAATCCCGCTCAGGCCGCGCTCCTGGACACCGCGCCCGAGCTGCTGCCCGCCGCGATCGAGGAGTCGCTGCGGCTCGAGCCGGCGGCCGCGATGGTGGACCGGTACGCCACCCGGGACGTCGAGCTCGGCGCGGCCACGATCCGGCGGGGAGACCTGGTCACCGTGTCGCTCACCGGCGTGAACCGAGACCCCGCGGTGTTCCCCCAGCCCGACGTGTTCGACATCCGCCGGGCGAACGTCCGCCGCCACCTCGCCTTCGCCCACGGCCCGCATTTCTGCCTGGGCATCGAACTGGCCCGGCTGGAGGCCCAAGCGGCGGTGCGGCAGCTGCTCGACCAGCTGCCGGAGCCACGCCTGGCGGAACCGGCCCACCCCGTGGGCCTGGTCTTCCGGAAACCCGAGGCGCTGCACGTCGAGTGGCAACCGTAGCGGCGGCTGCTCAGCGCTCGAGTGGTCGGGCCGCGGCGGGGTCGTAGGGGCCTCGGTCGGGGCTGGCCCGGTCGGAGGCCAGGGCCGCCTCCTCGTAGTCCAGGTGTTCCAGCTCGGCCCGCATCACCTCGTCGTCCAGCTCGCCGGCGTTGCGGGCGGCCACCAGTGCGGTGCGCTGCGCCGCG
>DASWST010000234.1:0-13496 GCA_036402515.1 Pseudonocardia sp. | reverse complement strand
GGGGCGCACGGCCGGGTGACTGCGCCCAGCGAGGGGAGACCGACGCGTCTACCTCGGCTATGAAGGATATGTGACCACGTCTCAACACACTCCGTTTCACGAGCTGCCCGACTTCCTCACGCTGCCCCGGCTCGCCGGGCTCGCACTGTCGCCGGACGGGAAACGGCTGGTCACCACCGTGGCCCAGCTGAACGCCGAGCGGAACGCCTTTGTCAGCGCGCTGTGGGAGATCGACCCGGAGGGGAACCTGCCGGCCCGCCGACTCACCCGGGGCGCAACCGGTGAGAAGTCCCCGGCGTTCACCTCGGACGGTGGCCTGCTCTTCGTCTCCACCCGCCCTGATCCGGACGGCAAACCCCAGGAGGACCCCCCCGCCGCGCTCTGGCTGCTGCCCGGTGACGGCGGCGAGGCCCGGTTGGTCGGTGTGCGCCCCGGCGGGATCGCCGATCCGGTCACCGCCGGCGGCGTCGTGGTGGTCACCTCGATGACCATGCCCGGGGCGGTGAGCGGGGCCGATGACGAGCGGCGGCGCACCGCGCGCCGGGAGAAGAAGGTCACCGCGATGCTGCACACCGGGTACCCGGTGCGTCTCTGGGACCACGACCTCGGCCCGGACCAGGCTCGTCTGCTGGTCGGCGACCTGTCGACGGCCGGTGACCCGGCGAGGCCCGGTCCGACGCCCGGCCCGGCGCCCGTTTCGACGCCCGGCCCGGCGCCCGGCCCGGCGGGCAAGCTCGAGTGGCGCGACCTGACCCCGACACCGGGCGCCGCCCTGCGGGATACCAACACCGACCTCAGCCCGGACGGCACCACCGTGGTGGCCGACTGGCAGGTCGCCGAGCCGCACGCAGCGAGCCGAAGCACGCTGGTGGCCTGCGACCTGGCCACCGGGGCCCGGCGCACCCTGCTGGACGACCCGGCCTACGAGTTCAACGTCGGACGGATCAGCCCGGATGGGCGCACCGTGGCGGTGATCAGGACGAGCCGGTCCACTCCGGAGCGGGCCAGCCAGACGGACCTGGTGCTGGTGCCGCTGTCCGGCGGCCCGGTGCGCGAGTTGACCACCGACTGGGATCGCTGGCCGCTGGAGGTGCGCTGGACCCCGGACTCCGCCGCGCTGATCGTGGTCGCGGACGAGCACGGGAGCGCCCCGCTGTTCCGGGTGTCCGCCCCGGACGCCGCGGTGACCAGGCTGACCGGCGACGACGGTGCGTACAGCGACCCGAGGGTGTCCCCGGACGGCCAATCGGTCTACGCGCTGCGCGGCGCGGTGGACGCACCGCCCGCGCCGGTCCGGCTGGACGCGCACGCCCCGGACCAGCGACCGGTACACCTGCTCGGCCCGGCGGAGGCGCCCACCGTGCCCGGTTCGCTGACCGAGGTGCACGCCACCGCCGTGGACGGCACCGCGCTGCGCGCCTGGCTGGTGCTGCCACCCGGGGCCACCGAGGAGCCGGCACCCCTGCTGGTGTGGGTGCACGGTGGCCCGATGACCAGCTGGAACTCCTGGCACTGGCGGTGGAACCCGTGGCTGCTGGCCGCCCGGGGCTACGCCGTGTTGCTGCCCGACCCGGCGCTGTCCACCGGCTACGGGCAGGCGTTCATGCAGCGGGGCTGGCCACACTGGGGCGACGCGCCCTACACCGACGTCCTTGCGCTGGCCGACGCCGCCGAGGCCCGCCCGGACGTCGACGCCAGCCGCACGGCCGCGATGGGCGGGTCGTTCGGCGGCTACATGGCGAACTGGATCGCCGGGCACACCGACCGGTTCGACGCGATCGTCACGCACGCCTCGCTGTGGGCCCTGGACCAGTTCGGGCCGACCACCGACGCCGCGTACTACTGGACGACGGAGACGACCGAGGAGGTGGCCAGCCGCAACACCCCGCACGCACACCTCGACAAGATCACCACGCCGATGCTGGTGATCCACGGCGACAAGGACTACCGGGTACCCATCGGCGAGGCGCTACGGCTGTGGTGGGAGCTGCTCGCCGAGCAGGCCGACCCGGAGAACCAGCCGCACCGGTTCCTGTATTTCCCGGACGAGAACCACTGGATTTTGAAGCCTCAGCACGCGGCGCTCTGGTACGAAACGGTGATCGCGTTCCTGGACCACCATCTGCTGGGCAAGGAGTTCGCGATACCCGACCTGCTGATCTAGCCGGGGCTGCATGAAGAGGAGTCAAGGGAACAGGGTCGTGTCGCCGCCGCCGGGCAGCAGGGTGACTTCGAGTTACCGGCCCCATCCGTGGGCCCGGTTCAGCTCGTTCAGCACGCTTTCGGCCACCGTGCACGTGCCGCCGGTCCTCAGGTTCACGTCGATCTGCCGGTAGCGGTACATGAAGTCGCCCCATAAGGCGAATTCGGCGCGGCTACTCCGCGGGGGTACCTGCTGGAAAAGTCGGCGGTGGTTGAAGGCGTCCCGCACATCGACCTGGACAAAGTTCGGGCCGGGGGCGGTGATGAACAGGGCGACACCGCTGTCAGCCGTCGGGTGCACGGTCACCATGTCCGGGTCGCATGTGCGTGTGGCGGCGGCGGGGCTGGTGGGAGTCGATTGTGTCCAGGCGACATAGCCGCCCGCAACGACCGCGACGATGACCGCGCTGGTGATGACCCACCGCGTGGTGTGCCGCGTCTCGACGGGCTGCGGCAGCTGCTCCAGGGCGGGCTGAGCGTCGACTGGGGGTGTGGCTGTTTCGGTCATCGCTGCCCGCCCCGTGTCTGTCCGAGTCCGATGAACGCGCCGAGGAACACGACCGCCGCGCCGAGCCATATCACCCAGATCCCGGCGCCCACGTTCGCGTAGGCGAACGCCGAGGTGGGGATGCCGTCCCCTCCGCCGTCGAGGCCGCTCTTGCTGAAGCTTCCGAAGATCGTGGTGGCGGACATCCAGGGCAGGAACGAGCCCAACGCGATGAGCGCGCCGCCGCCGGCGGTGGTCCACGCGTAGGAGGTGGGCGTCCCGAACATGGTCACGGCGGGGATGGATTCGGTCATGGTGGGTTTCGCTTTCATCGTGAGTGTGTGATGTGTGTGTCTGGTCACTGCAACCAGGCGGGTGTGTTTTCAAGCCGGTTCTTGGTTTGCCCGCGACGGGCCCAGGGCGGCTGTTTCTTCTGTTCCCACCGGGTCTAGTGGGTCACGCGGGCTGGGTGTGGCACATCGTCTGTTGTGGCGACAGTCAGCCCGCCAGCGCTCGGCGGTCGAAGCCGTGACCTTGCGCTACAGCAACTGGATCCGCGCCTCCGATGACCAACTCGGCCGCTTCGCGGCTCCGATGGTCGCGCCCTCGTCGGCGGCCATCAGCCGACGACCTCACAGTCGTTGATGCTGATGACGCCCATCAACTGGTCTTCGCCCACGACGCCGCGCACCGTCGCCGGCTTGCCTTTGGCCAGCGGGATCAGCTGGGTTTCGTCCTTTACCCGGCAGCTGATCTGCGTGAACGAGAAGCTGCTGGTCACGTCGGTAAACGACACGCCGGAAGAGTTGATGTTGCCCACGGGTGCCGTGAACTGCACAAACTGACCGGCCCACTTGTGCTCGGCTGCGATCTGGTTGGCCTCGTACTCGTCGCCGAACTTCTTGGCTTGAACCACGATCGGGGCGGCTGGCGGCAGCGGGTTCTGCGCCGGCAGCGTCCACGCACGGGTGGCTGGGCTCGCGGTCGCAGTCGTGGCAGTGGCAGGAGCAGCGGTCGCGGCCTCCGGCGCGGCGCTGGTCACTCCGCCCAGGCCGGCGAGCAGCATGAACCCGCCGATGATCAGACCCCAGATCGCCAAGCCGCGGCCGCTGTGGGTCTTGCGGGACACAAGAACGAGCCCCCAGACCGCGCAGCCGACCGCGACCGCGCCGAGCACCGCGGCCACGGGGTAGGCCCTGGACGTGCCGGCCGCGAACGCGAGAAGGGCGGCTATCAGCGAGACGATCGAGTAGGCAGAGCGCACCGGCCTAGCCGTCGGAGGCTGTTGCGGGTAGGGCGGCTGCCAGCCGGCGGGCGGCGGGCCAGGCGGCGGCCAACCCCCGGGGGGTGGGGGCGGCCAACCCCCGGGCGGAGGGACAGGAGGCCCAGGCGGCGGGTAATAGGGTGGCGGTGTCGGCGTCTGATCGGTCATGGTGTAAGTTCCCGGTTTCTCGTGGTGGGGCAGTTACTTCTCGCTGCCCGTGTGACTGGCGTTACACAAGGCGCGTCCTGGTTCGTTCGCGACGGAGCCTGCGTAGTCCGCACGGGGCCCTACACTCGATCGACGGCGGCAACCGTCGGCCTCTGCGCCATGGTTGCCCGAGGTTCCGGTGTGCCAGATGACGGAATGACCAGGACGACGCTGCTGGGCAACGAGTTCGCGATACCCGACCTGCTGATCTAGGCGCCCCCGGGGAGGCGAATCGACGACGGCACCGCGCGCACTCCGTAGATTGGCAGTGTGGACAGCAGCAACCGGCTCGGCGCCTACCTTCGGGCACGGCGCGAGCTCGTCCAGCCGGAAGATGTCGGCCTGCCCTCGGGCGGCCGGCGCCGGGTCCCCGGCCTACGCCGCGAGGAACTGGCGCTGCTCGCGGGCATCAGCAGCGACTACTACCTGCGACTGGAACAAGGCCGCGACCACCATCCGTCCGCGCAGGTGCTGGACGCGCTGGCCGCGGTGCTGCAACTCGACGCCGACGCCACCGCGCACCTGCACCGACTCGCCAACCCGACGCCCGGCCGAGGACTGCTCGGCAAGCCCGTACCGGTCCCGCCCAGCATCGCGCAACTGATCAACAGCTGGACCAGCACGCCCGCTTACGTGCAGGACCGGCTGATGAACGTGCTGACGGCCAATCCGATCGCGAGCGTGCTGTCGCCGCACTACGCCCAGGGCCACAACCTGTTGCGCGCGGCGTTCCTGGACCCCGCCGACCGGGCGTTCCGGCAGGACTGGGAGCGGGCGACCGAGAATGGCGTGGCCGGCCTGCGCGCACTGATCGGCGCGGACGTCGACGACCCCGACCTGGTCGAGCTGGTGGGCGAACTGTCGGCACACAGTGACCGGTTCCGCGAGCTCTGGGGCCGGCACGACGTCATGGTCCGCACCGGCGGGATCATCCGTTTCAACCACCCCGAGGTCGGGCTGCTCGAGCTGCACGGCGAGAAGCTGACCATCTCCGGCACCGAGAATCTCATGATGGTCGTGTTCCACGCGGACCCGGGCAGCCGCAGTGCCGAGTCCCTGGCGCTGCTGGCCAGCCTGGTCGATCCGGTCCGTGCGGCGCCGAGGGTCTCTCAGGACTGACCCGGCTCCGCGCCGTCAGCGGGCCGACTGGGTGCGCTGCCGGACGGCTTCGTACAGCAGGATGGCGGCTGAGGTGGACACGTTCAGCGAGTCCACCAGCCCACTCATCGGGATCAGCGCCCGCCAGCGGGCGGCGTCCAGCCACGCCTGGGACAGACCGTGTTTCTCCTCGCCCACCGCGATCGCCAGCGGGCCGCGCAGGTCCAGCTCGGTGTAGACCGCGGCGCCCTCCGGGGTGGCGGCCAGCACCGGGATGTCCCGCTCGGCCAGCCAGGCCAGCACCTCGCCGGTGTCGGCGGAGACCACCGGCAGGGCGTACACCGCGCCCTTGCTGGCCCGCACCACGTTGGGGTTGCCCCAGTCGGTGCCCGGGTCGGTGGCGATCACCGCGGTGACCCCGGCGGCGTCCGCGGTGCGCAGCATGGCGCCCAGGTTGCCCGGCTTCTCCACGCCCTCGCAGATCAGCAGCAGCGGCTGGGCCCCGGGCCGTAGGTCGGCCAGCTCGGTGTGCACCGAGGGCAACACCGCCAGCCAGCCGTCCGGGGACTCCCGGTAGGCGATCTTGTCGAACACCGGGCGGCTGACCTCGATCAGTTCCGCCTGGGCGAACCCCGGCCGGGTGCGCAGCGCGTCCAGCTCATCCGGGCGGCTCAGCTCGGCGCAGTGGTAGACGGTGATCGGCACAGCCCCGGCGGTGAGCGCTAGGGAGAGCTCTTCGAAGCCCTCCACCAGCGTCTCGCCCCGCTCCTCGCGGTGCCGGCGGCGGCGCAGCCGGGCCAACCCCTTGATCCGGGGATTGGCGGTGCTGGTGATCTGGTTCGTCACGTAGGCCGTGTCGCCGGTCA
Organism: Pseudonocardia sp.; assembly: GCA_036402515.1. Classification (GTDB taxonomy): domain Bacteria; phylum Actinomycetota; class Actinomycetes; order Mycobacteriales; family Pseudonocardiaceae; genus Pseudonocardia. The sequence continues at coordinate 7,372 of DASWST010000234.1, read as the reverse complement.
GCTGGTGTACTCGAGCAGGCCGTCGTCCAGCACCACGCGCCGGTTCTCCCCGTCCGGCCCGGCCGCCTCGGTGCGGAACACCGCCAGCCCGTCCTCCTTGCGCCAGGCAGAGGTGGTCAGCGTCTCGCCGGGAAACACCGGCGCGGAGAACCGTGCCGACATGGACCGGAACCGGGCCGGGTCGCTGTCGCACAGTCCGTGCAGCAGGGCCCGCCCGGCGAAGCCGTAGGTGCACAGTCCGTGCAGGATCGGCCGGGGGAAGCCGGCCAGCTCGGTGGCGAACCACGGGTCGCTGTGCAGCGGGTTGCGGTCACCGGAGAGCCGGTAGGTGAGCGCCTGGTCCTCCCGGGTGGCCTGGGCGGTGCGCACGTCCGGCTCGGTGTCCGGGTAGGCGACCCTGGCCGGTGACTGGCCGGGCTGCCCGCCGAATCCGCCCGCGCCCCGCACCACCAGGGTGGCGGACGTCTCGGCGACCAGCTCACCGGTCGCCGGGTCGGCTCCCCGGGAGGCCACCGTGATGATCGCGTTCTTCCCCTCGCCCTTGTCCTGGATGTCGACGATCTCGCTGGTCACCGCCAGCTCGCCGGCCGGGGGCAGCGGTGTGTGCAGCCGCACGCTCTGCGAACCGTGCACCAGCCTGCCCCAGTTGATGTCGCCGGCCTTGGCCAGCACGTCGACCCGGCCGCAGGCGATCACCCCGTAGGTGGGCAACACCCGCTGCGGGGTGTCGTGCGAGTTCTCCGTGGTGAACGGCAGCTCGTCCAGCCCGGCGCCCACCCCGATCGCGTAGAGCAGCGTGTCCCGGTCGTCCCAGCTCCGGGCGTGCGGCCCGGCCGTCGCACCGACACTGCTCGGATCAATCCCCACCCGGTCCTCCCCTGTCGGCGGTTTCGACCGGCCGCCACGACGGCGCCGTCCCGGACACTCTGACACATGATCGCCGCCGCGGCCCGGCACGCCCGCACGGCCGGCCGAGCGCGAGGAGGGGGGAAACCGCCGGCCCCCGCCGCCAGGATTTCTCCTGGCGGCGGGGGCACCGGTACGCACCGCGGGCAGAGGGGGAGCGCCGCGCCACGAACCTGATGGATTGACGACTCGAGGGATCCCGGCCGGGGGTCCGGCGGACGTCGGGGGGCGTCCGTATCCTGTTCGTTATCGCGCCGTCATTAATCCGTGAGCGAAGTTACCGGACGGCCACGTGCGGTCAATCCTGAAGTTGCCTGTTACTAGCCTGCCGCGCACCGCTACGCGACGAACGGCCCCCGACCGGTTGTCCGCTCACCCACCCTGCCCGTTCGGCGCGCCGAGCGTGCCTGCCCCCGCTTCGACTGTCCCTCCAGTCCCACCAGTACCGCCTGACGCCCCGCTCGCGACGGCGAACGGTCGACCACCGCCACCGCCATCCGGAGCACGCCGCAACCCCAGGCGTTCAGTTCACCGCCGCGATTCGGCGCGTTCACCACCGCGAGTCCGGGGATTTCAGCACCGCGAGTCGGGGATTCATCTGGCGCCCACCACCGGATCAACGCCACCAGGTCGGCGCGACCGCGGTCAGCGCGGGCCGGAGTTGACGCCGGGCGCGGTCAGCGCCGGCCGGGCGCGGGTTGCCGGGGAATCGACCCGGCGGCGATGCGCACCGCGTTGCGACCATCCCGCTTGGCCGCGTACAGCGCCGCGTCGGCGGCCTCCAGTACGTGGTCCAGGGCGGTGCCGTGATCCGGGAACGCGGCCCCGCCTACCGAGACCGACAGCCCGGCGATGGTCAGCGACCCGGTCGGCGTGGACACCACGACGGACATGGTGCTGATCCGGTGCCGGATCCGCTCGGCGATCGCGTGCAGCTCCGCCGTGCCGTCCAGGTCGCGGCCGAGCTCGGGCAGCAGCACGACGAACTCCTCGCCGCCGAACCGCCCCACCAGGTCGTGCTCGCGGACCTCGGTGCGCAGCGCCGAGGCAACCGAGCTGAGCACCTCGTCCCCGGCCAGGTGTCCGTGGTCGTCGTTGACCGACTTGAAGTGGTCCAGGTCCAGGATCAGCACGGCGGCGTTGGTCCGCCCGCGCTGCGCCCGGCGCAGCTCCTTGGCTGCCCGGGACTGCCAGGCCGCCGCGTTGAGCAGCCCGGTCTTGCTGTCCGTACTGGCCACCTCTTCGAGCTGGCGGACCAGCACCGCGCGGTGCAGCACCAACAGCGGCGCCATGACCAGCGGGACCAGCCAGGGGTTGGAGGCGAGCGCGAACGCGGCCAGCCCACCCAAACACAGCGTGGCCAGCTCCAGCATGTTGTCGTCCCAGTGCCCGATCAGCTGCGCGGGGCTGGGTCGCGGCAATGGGGCGCTCAGCGCTATCGCGGCGGCCACCAATCCGGTGTTCACCGTGGCGTAGGCGAGGATCGCCATGCCCACGGTGAGCAATTCCCTCGGCCCATCCAGCCGCATCGGGGAGGCACCGCCGGCATAGCCCAGCACCGCCGCCGCCGCGTGGCAGGCGAGCACGACGGTCGCCGTGCTGAACGTGTGCCGGTAGGCCGGAACCTGGATGGACCGCCATACCCGGAACCATTGGTGGGTGAATATGACCAACACCACGATGGTGGCCAGAGCAGGCGGAAGCAACACCGCGGCGGCGAAGGTCCACACCGAGCTAAGGTCACCGTGGGGCGTGTCCGCAACCTGGCGGCGCAGCCGCTCCAGGCCCACGGCAATCTCGGTGTGCAGCACACCCAGCACGCTCAGCATCAGGGTACCGAATAGGGCTGATTGGGTGAATGAACCGCGCGATGCGTCCAATAGGAACAGCCCGAACGCGGTTAGTTCCACCAGAAGGACGGACGTCAGGACTCGAGCCGGGAGAGCCCACACCGCCCAACGGGTGAGCCGCCACGGGCGAGCCGGTGACGACCCTGCCTCCATGTGTTCTCCCAGCTCAGTCTCGACCCATACTCAGGGTGACCCGAGGATCACGTCACGTGAGAGTAACCCGTTCGAGCGCCGCTGTCACGGCCGGCGTGTGCGCCACACAAGGGAGGTGAACCGCATGCGGAACAAGCACTGGCACTGACCTATCGACGGTAGCCCCCACCGCACGAGAAAGGAGGGTGCCGAGATGCGTAATCGCCACTGGTGAGCGCCCTGATCAGGGCAATTCCAACAAACACCGGAGGAGGTAATAGCCATGTCAAACAAGCATTGGAACTGACCTATCGAGAAATTGTCCGCCATTAGCAAAGAAAGGAGCCGGTCGTGCGCAACCGTCATTGGTAAGCCCTTGATCGCTATTGCCGAACTCGACTGATCTCGAGGAGGTGCCCGATGCGCAACCGCCACTGGTAGACACGCCGCGCGCTCAGCTCTCGCTGGTCATGGGCACGCCGTCTGTACCGAACCCTCGGCTACCGACGGCGGCCCGCCGCCAGCGCAGCGCCAGCACCCCCGCGACAAGTGCCCCGACCAAACCGGTCAGGCCCACCGTGGGAACCGCGCCGATCCGCTCGGCGAGCACGCCGGCCAGCAGAATGGCGATCCCCTGCGCGGCGATCAGCCCGGACGCGGCGACACCGATCGCCCGTCCGCGCAGCTCGTCCGGAGTTGCCCGGACGAAGCCGGCCTGCGCCTGCACCAGGCAGGCCGAGGAGAACAACCCGGAGATACCCCACAACAGCACGGACCCGACGACGCCCGGACCGGCGAAGCAGCCGGCCAAGGAGAGCCCGCCGGCCACCGCGCACACTCCGATCAACCGCGGCCGCAGGTGGGCAGGCACCAGGCGGGTGATCAGCCACGCACCGAGCACACTGCCCGCTGGGTCGGCCGCCATCAGCAGCCCGACCACCAACGGGTCAGCGTGCAGCGCCGCCGCGTACGGAGCGGCCAGCCCCTCCGGCACCACGTAACAACCCACCAGCCAGACCAGGCCGGCCAGCACCCGCCGGGTACGGTTCCCGACCACCGCGTGCACCCCGACCCTGGTGTCGGCCAGCCACTCCGCCACCGCCCCGGACCGAGCCGCCGCGCCTGCGTCCATTCCGGTAGCGGCATCCGATCCGGCGCCGGCGTCCATCCTGGTGACGGTGCCGCCGCCGCCGGCGTCCGATCGGGTGAGAGCGTCTCCGGTCGCAGCGTCACCGGTCGCAGCGTCACCCGTCGCTTCCTCGGCGGCGGCCGCGGTTGATCCCGGCGCGGCGGCCACCGGTCGGTCCCGCAGCCCGAACCGGACCAGCGCCGCCGACGCGGCGAAGGTCAGCGCATCGGCGGCCAGCGCGACCGAGGGAGACACCACGGTGAGCGCCGCCCCGCCCAGGCCGAACCCGGCCAGCTGGGCACTCTGGCTGGTGATCTGCCGCACCGCCAGCCCGGCCTCGAACCGGCTGCCGAGCACGTCAGGCAGCAGCGCGCCCTGGGCGGCGGAGTGCGGGGCCCCCAATGTCACCACCACCACGAGCAGCACACACAGCAGCCACAGCGGCACCCCGGGCAACGCCATCACGCCGAGCAACCCGGCCCGCGCCAGGTCGGCGACCATCATCAGCTCGCGCCGGCGGTAGCGGTCGGCCAACCGGCCCAGCAGCACGCCACCGGCCAGCGCCGGCAGGAAGGTCAGTGCATAGGTGGCCGCCGTCCAGGCGGCCGACCCGGTCCGCCCGTACACCAGCACGGCCAGGCCCACCCTGGCCAGCTGGTCACCCAGGATCGAGCACAGCTCGGCGGCCCACAGCGCGCGGAACTCGGCGTTGCGGAACACCCCGCCCAGGCCATGCGTCCGCGCCATGCGGCCCACCCCCCGATGAGCGCCGCCGATGACCCTGAGCTGGTGTTCGGTGACGTTGGGTACAGCGTACGCAAGGGGTCAATCGTTCCCGGCGGAAACGGCGGCCGGATCCAGCAGGTCGGCCACGTGGGCGATCTCGTTGACGGTGCGCACCGCCCGCCGACCACCCCGGGACAGGGTGATCCTGGTGATGCCGGTGTAGTCCAGCGGGAAGGTCAGCGGACGAGTCAGCCCGAGCAGCGCCGCGAGGTACACGTTGATGGTGCCGGCGTGGGCGAAGCAGGCCACCGTGGCCGGGCCGGGGTGTGCGTCGGCGATCTCGCTGACCGCGCCCTCCACCCTGGCCTGGAAGTCCGCCGCGTCCACGTACTCGGGAAGCTGACCGGCCAGCATCCGCTTCCAGGCCACCGGGTCGGCCTCGGGCATCTCGTGCACCGGGATGTAGTGCCCCGCGCCGGCGTCGTACTCGGCCAGCCCGGCCGCCACCGAGGGCGCCAGCCCAGATGCGCTGGCCAGCGGCTGCGCGGTTTCCCGTGCTCGGCGCAGCGGGCTGGTGTACAGCGCGGTCAGCGGCAGCCCGGCGAGCGCCTCAGCCACCCGGGCGGCCTGCCGCCAGCCCAGCTCGGTGAGCCCGGGCCCGGCCCCGTTGACCCCCTCAGCCTCGGCCTGGGCGGCCGGGTCACCCAGCGCCCGGTGCGGCAGGGCGTGCCGGACCAGGATCAGTCGCACGAGACTCAGTCCGGGACCTGGTCGCGGTGACCGGCGTCACGCAGTGCGGCGCGCAGCGATTCGGCGTTTTTGTTCAGCTCGGCCGGATCCGGGTTGGGCTCGGCGTTGCGGAAGTCGAAGTCCTCCAGCCCCCAGGCCGGGAAGACGTGCAGGTGCAGGTGCGGGACCTCGAAGCCGGCGATGATGAGCGCCACCCGGGGCGGTTGCCAGACCGTGCGCACCGCCTCGGCGATCCGGTGGCTGACCAGGTGCAGGTGGCCGAGCAGCGGATCGTCGGCGTCCACCCAGTGGTCCACCTCGGACCTGGGCACGACCAGGGTGTGCCCGGGGCCCATCGGGTTGATGGACAGGAAGCCGACCGCCACCTCGTCACGCCAGACAAAATGACCCGGCAACTCACCGTCGATGATCTTGGTGAACAGCGTCGGCATTGGTTTCCTCCCCCGGTGGGCCGACCGAAGGCCCCGTTCAGCGAATGACCCGACCGACACTAGTGTCTCGCGCCCGATTTCCTTCGCCGGATCCGGTGATCCAGGCGGCGGCTTGCAAGGCCGAGGAACGCCTGGATATCGGGCATATCCAGGCGGTCGAGAACGCCACCAGGCGGTCCGAGACCGCCGCCAGGCGTCGTCTGGGCGCCGGAGGGCGGTGAAGAGATTTCGGCCACTGGACACGGAGTGCCGAGGCTGTCCGGCGGGTACGTCACAGTGCGCGCTCGACGGGCGCGCGATCCGCCCCCGATAGCCTGTAGCCCCACACCGACCCGGGTCAGTGTCCGCCCCGGTATGTCAGCAGCAAGAGGAGAGACGTAATGCAGCCGTGGCCGGGAAGCTCGTATCCGCTCGGTGCCAGTTATGACGGAGCGGGTAGCAACTTCGCGGTGTTCTCCGAGGTCGCCGAGCGTGTCGAGCTGTGCCTGTTCGACGAGGCGGGCAACGAGGAACTGGTCCGGCTCCGGGAGGTCGACGGGTTCGTCTGGCACGGCTACCTGCCCAGCGTGGAGCCGGGCCAGCGCTACGGCTACCGGGTGTACGGCCCGCACGACCCGAAGGCCGGGGCCCGGTGCAACCCGAACAAGCTGCTCATCGACCCCTACGCCAAGGCGGTGGATGGCGGGGTGAGCTGGGACGAGTCGGTGTTCGGTTACCAGTTCGCCGCCCCGGCCGAGCGCAACGACGTCGACTCGTCGCTGCACGTGCCCAAGTCCGTGGTGATCAACCCCTACTTCGACTGGGGCGCGGACCGCCCGCCCAAGACGCCGTACCACGAGACGCTGATCTACGAGGCGCACGTCAAGGGCCTGACCATCGCGCACCCGGAGATCCCCGAGGAGGAGCGCGGCACCTACGCCGGGCTGGCCCACCCGGTGATGATCGAGCACCTGCAGCGACTCGGTGTGACCGCGGTCGAGCTGATGCCGGTGCACGAGTTCATCACCGACCACCACCTGCAGGAAAAGGGCCTGTCCAACTACTGGGGCTACAACACCATCTCGTTCTTGGCGCCCTACCACGGCTACGCCTCGGACCTGCGCCCCGGCGGCCAGGTGAACGAGTTCAAGGCGATGGTGCGGGCGCTGCACCAGGCCGACATCGAGGTCATCCTGGACGTGGTCTACAACCACACCGCCGAGGGCAACCACATGGGGCCCACGCTGTCCATGCGGGGCATCGACAACGCCGCCTACTACCGGCTGGTGGAGGACGACAAGCAGTACTACATGGACTACACCGGCACCGGTAACTCACTGAACGTGCGCAACCCGCACACCCTGCAGCTGATCATGGACTCGCTGCGCTACTGGGTGCTGGAGATGCACGTGGACGGGTTCCGGTTCGACCTTGCGTCCACCCTGGCCAGGGAGTTCTACGACGTGGAT
>DASWST010000233.1:0-87860 GCA_036402515.1 Pseudonocardia sp. | reverse complement strand
CTCAACTGCCGCCGGTAACCCAGCGGGAGGGACATTCCTGGGCGCCGGTGTCCGCGTGCGTGCCGGGCTGCCTGCCGGCGGACGGCTCGCTGCCCCGGGTCGGGCGGGCGCGCCTGGCCGCCCGGCTGACCGGGTTAATGGCCCTGCTGTTCGCGACCGCCGTCGTCGTCGCGGCGCTCCCACTGCTGCCCGATCGCCGGCGCGGGGGCCTGATGCGCGCGGCCTTCCTCGGCGTGCTTCGCGCGGTCGGGGTGCGGCTGGTGCACACTGGCGCGCCCCGGTTCGACCTGGGCGACCAGGCCGGTTCCGCAAATGGCGTGGGCTCCGCAAACGGCGGAGTGCTGGTAGTGGCCAACCACCTGTCCTGGCTGGACATCCTGGTTCTCGGCGGGGTGCAGCCGATGCGGATGGTGGCCAAGCGGGAGGTCCGGGAATGGCCGGTGATCGGTGCGCTGGCGGAACGGGCCGGCACGCTGTTCGTGGACCGTGCCGGGCTGCGCGCGCTGCCTACCGTGGTGGCCCAGGCCGCCGTCGCGCTGCGCGAGGGAGGGGTGGTCGGGCTGTTCCCGGAGGGCACCACGTGGTGTGGCGCGGCCCGCGGGGTGTTCCGCCGCGCCGGATTCCAGGCCGCACTGGACGCCGGAGTGCCGGTCCGCCCGGTGGCCCAGCGGATGCGGCTGCCGGACGGCAGCTCGACCGCGGTGGGCGCGTTCATCGGCGAGGACACCCTGCTCGCTTCGCTGCTCCGGGTGGCCCGATTGCCCGAACTCGTGATCGAGGTCGAGGTGCTGCCGCTGCTGCTGCCCGAACCCGGCCTGGACCGGCGTGAGCTGGCCCGCCGCGCGGAGCTGGCCATCGCGGCGGCCACCGGCGTCCCCGCCCCGACGCCGGCCCGTCGACCCAGCGCGCTGCGCACCGCCGCCTGACCTCAGGGCAGCGGCACCGCCGCCGAGACGCGGGGGCGGCGGCGAGCTAACCTGGCTGTCGACATGACGTACCTGGATCACGCCGCCACCACGCCGATGCTGAGGCAGGCGGTGGTCGCAATGACCGAGGCGTTGGCGCGTACCGGCAACGCCTCCTCGTTGCACTCCGCCGGCCGGTTCGCCCGCCGCCAGGTCGAGGAGTCCCGGGAGTCCATCGCCTCCGCGGTCGGCGCCCGACCGTCCGAAGTGGTGTTCACCACCGGCGGCACCGAGGGCGACAACCTCGCCGTCAAGGGCATCTTCTGGGCCCGCCGGGACGCCGCCCCCGCCCGGAACCGGGTGCTGGTATCCGGCACCGAGCACCACGCGGTGCTCGAGGCGGCCGAGTGGCTGGCCCACCACGAGGGCGCCGAGCTGGAGCTGCTCGAGGTCGACGCGCTCGGCCGGGTCCGCCCGGAAACGCTGCGCGCCGCGCTGGCCCGCGCTCCGGAGCGGACCGCGCTGGTCAGCGTGATGTGGGCGAACAACGAGGTCGGTACGGTCAACCCGATCGGCGAACTGGCCTCGATCGCGCACGAGTTCGGCGTGCCGCTGCATACCGACGCGGTGCAGGCGGTCGGCGTGTTGCCGGTGGACTTCGCGGCCTGCGGCGCGGACGCGCTCACCCTCACCGGCCACAAGCTGGGCGGCCCGTACGGCCAGGGCGCCCTGCTGCTGCGCCGGGAGGTGGCGTGCACCCCGCTGATGCACGGCGGAGGCCATGAGCGGGACGTGCGCTCCGGCACCCTCAACATGCCGGCCGTGGTCGGACTGGCGGTGGCGGTCGAGCACGCGGTGGCGGATGCACCCCGGCGCTGCGCCCAGATCGCCGAGCTGCGCGACGAGCTGGTCCGCCGGGTCGTCGAAGTGGTGCCGGACGCGGTGCTGAACGGCGATCCGGGGCGGGAGCTGATCGCCGGCGGTCCGTCCCGGTTGCCGGGCAACGCGCACCTGTCCTTCCCGGGTTGTGAGGGGGACAGCCTGATCATGCTGATGGACGCCCAAGGCATCGAGTGCTCGACCGGCTCGGCCTGCACCGCCGGGGTGGCCCGGCCCAGTCACGTGCTGCTGGCCATGGGCGCCGACGAGGCAACCGCGCGCGGCTCGCTGCGGTTCTCCCTCGGGCACACCTCGACCGCCGCCGATGTGGCCGAGGTCGGGCGGGCCATCGGGCCGGTGGTGGAACGGGCTCGCCGGGCCGGGCACGCGGGCAGCCGGCAGACATTCGCGGCGACCGGGCGGTAAGTGATGGCGCGGGTACTGGCCGCGATGAGCGGCGGGGTGGACTCGGCGGTGGCAGCGGCGCGCGCGGTGGCCGCTGGGCACGACGTGGTGGGCGTCCACCTGGCGCTGTCCGAGACGCCGGACGCGCTGCGCTCGGGGTCCCGGGGATGCTGCTCGAAAGAGGACGCGGCGGATGCCCGACGGGCGGCCGATGTGCTCGGCATCCCGTTCTATGTGTGGGACTTCGCCGGCCGGTTTGCCGAGGAAGTGGTCGACCAGTTCGTCGCGGACTATGCGGCGGGGCGCACCCCTAACCCCTGCCTGCGGTGCAACGAGAAGATCAAGTTTGCCGCGCTGCTGGACAAGGCCCTGGCGCTGGGCTTCGACGCGGTGTGTACCGGGCACTACGCGCGGCTGCACCAGACCGTGGATGGCCCGGTGCTGCGCCGCGCGGTGGATCCGGGCAAGGACCAGTCCTACGTGCTCGCCGTGCTCACCGCCGACCAACTGCGGCACGCGCTCTTCCCGGTGGGGGACACCCCGAAGGCGAGGATCCGGGCGGAGGCGGCCGAGCGCGGGCTGGCCGTCGCGGAAAAGCCGGACAGCCACGACATCTGCTTCATCCCGACCGGCGACACGGCGGGCTTCCTGACCGAGCGATTGGGCAACCGGCCCGGACCGGTGGTGGACGCGGCCAGCGGCGCGGTGCTCGGCGAGCACGCCGGGGTACACGGGTTCACCGTCGGCCAGCGCCGGGGCCTCGGCGTGCACCAGCCCGCGGCGGACGGCCGGCCGCGCTACGTGCTGGCCATCGAGCCGGTCACCGGCGCCGTCCGGGTCGGCCCCTCCGAGGCGCTGGACGTGCGACAGATCGTGGGGGACCGCCCGGTGTGGGCGTCCGGGCGGCCCCTGGACGGGCCGGTGGAGTGCGTGGCGCAGGTCCGCGCGCACGGTGGCCTGGCCGACGCGGTCGCCGAGCTGGACGGGGAGCTGCTGCGGGTGCAGCTGCGTGAGCCGTTGCGCGGGGTGGCGCCCGGCCAGGCGGTGGCGCTCTACCGGCCGGATCCGGCGGGCGACGTCGTGCTGGGGTCGGCCACCGTGAGCGACACGTCCGGCTGAGCTCGCGGTGGTATCCCGGTTCCCCGTCGCGGTCCTCGGCGATCCGCCACGCGACCTCCCCGATCTGCTCGGCCGCCTGGTCCGGCTGGACCCGTCGGCCCCGGCGGTGATCGACGTGACGGCCGACCGGCGCTCCGTCCCACTGTCCAGGGCAGCGCTGTGGCTGCGTACCGTCGCCCTGGTCGACCAACTGCGCGACGCCGGGGTTGCCGCCGGGGACTGCGTCGCGGTGTGGCTGCCCAACTGGTCGGACGCGCTCTGCTGGCAGTTCGCCACCGCCGCGCTCGGCGCCCACGTGATCGGGGTGAACACCCGCTACAACACCGACGAGGTGACCCACCTGCTGGACAGCGCGCGCCCTCGGTTGGTCGCCGTGGCGCACGGCTTCCACGGGCTGGACCTGCGGGAGAAGCTGGTCCAGGCGGCCACCCGGAGCGAGTCGCCGACCCCGGCGGTGGCTGTGGTCACCGGCCCCGGCCCCGGCCCCGACGCCGCCAGTCACGAACTGCCTGGTTACGACCTCGGCGCGGGCGTGTGGTCACCGGCCCCGGCTTCTCCCGACCCGTTGCCGAAGCTGCCCCCGTCCGACCCGAGCGCGCTCGCGGTGGCGTTCACCACCTCCGGCTCCACCGGGCGACCCAAGCTGGCCGCGCACCGGGGCGTCGGCGTGCTCGGGCACGCGGTCGCCGACGCCACCGCCATCGGGCTGGCCCCCGGCGACGTGCTGCTCTGCGGCGTGCCGCTGGCCGGCACCTTCGGGTTCAGCGCCGCGATGGCCGCGCTGGCCGGCGGCGCGACCGTGCTGCTCGAGCCGGTGTTCGACGCCGACGGCGTGCTGGACGACATGGCCAGCCACCGGGTCAGCCACGTGGTCGGCGGCGACGACCTGGGGCTGCGGCTGCAGCGGGCCTGGCGCACCCGACCCCGGGACCTGCCGGCCTGGCGGTGGTGGGGCGCGGCGAACTTCCAGGGGCGGCTGGCTGAGCTGGCCCAGTGGGCGGAGCGCTCGTTCGGCACCGCGACCGCCGGGCTGTACGGGTCGTCGGAGGTGTTCGCGCTGACCGCCATGTGGCCGGCCGACGAGCCGGCGCCTCGGCGTTGGGAGGGCGGTGGCCGGGTGGTCAGCCCGGAGATCCTGGTGCGCGCCGCCGACCCGGACAACGGTGCCGCGCTGGCGGCCGGCCAGGAGGGCGAGCTGCAGTTCGTCGGCCCCAACGTGGTGGACGGCTATCTCGGCAACCCGGAGGCGGCGGCCAGGGCGTTCACCGAGGACGGCTGGTTCCGCAGCGGCGACCTGGGCTACATCGTGGAGGAGGGCGTGTTCGTCTACACCTGCCGGATGGGCGACGCGCTGCGGCTGCGCGGGTTCCTGGTGGACCCGTCGGAGATCGAGGCCAGGCTGGCCGAACACCCTGGGGTGGACACCGCGAAGGTGGTCGGCATCCCCGGCCCGGACGGGGGCACCCGAGCGATCGGATTCGTCGTGCCGGCCGAGGCGGCCTCCCCCGCGCCGGAGGAGCTGCGCGAGTGGTGCGGCGCGACGCTGGCCAAGTTCAAGGTCCCGGATGCGGTGCACCTGATCGACGCCATGCCGACCATCGCCAGCCCGAACGGCAACAAGATCCTCAAAACCACGCTCGTGGAGTGGGCGCGAGAGCGCTCCTGAGCAGCCCCGGGGGTCCGGTCCCTGGGGAGCGCCCTACCCGCACTGAGGGGCCTGCACGGTCGATCTCGGGGTGGCTGCCGAGTCACGCTTGGTTTCGCTCGCGGTGGAGCTCGCGGTGGAGGGGACCCAATGGTCGAATGGCAGGCCCGGCGGCTCAGGCCGACGGCCCGACTGGTGACGGTGCTGGTGTGGATGGTGCTGGCGGTGCTGGTGCTGCTGACGATTGGGACGACCGCCGGCCGAGGGCGGATACCCGCGACCAAGCCACTCGCCACGGCGGTCGTTCCGGCCGCGTCGGACACCACGCTCGTGCCGGCCGCGGCGGACACCGCGAGCGCCGGGCGGCTGGCGCTGCTCACCGAGGTGCGTCGTGAGCTGGCCACCATGCGGGACAGCAACTACCAGCACAAGACCGACGTGGACACCGGCGAGGGCGAGTTCAACTTCGACTGCTCCGGCTTCATCGGCTACGCGCTGGCGCACTCCCGCCCCGCCGCCCTGAAAGCGCTCCCGGTCACCACCTCCACCCGCCCGCTGGCCAAGGACTTCGAGCGTCACTTCCGCGCTGTCGCGGCCGGCTCAGCGGAGGGGCCGTGGCGTCCGGTCGGCACCGTGTCCGAGCTGCGGCCCGGTGCCGTGATCGCCTGGCTGAAGCCGGCGGACGTGAAGTCCCGCAACACCGGGCACGTGGTGGTCGCGCTGGACAAGCCGGTGCGCAACCCGGCCCGGGCGGACGAGTGGCTGGTCAAGGTGGCCGACTCCACCGCGTCCCGGCACGCTCAGGACTCCCGGGACGCCGACACCGACGGGCTGGGCACCGGCACGATCGGGCTGTCCGTGAACGGCGCGGGCCACCCGGTCGGCTACTACTGGCGGGGCGCCGTGTCCACGGTCCTCAAGCACACCGAGATCAGCATGGCGGAGCCCAGCTGACCCTCGGCAACCGCCGGCCGCCCGGCCCAGCTGACCCTCGGCACCCGCCGGCCGCCCGGCCCAGCTGACGCGACCGGGCTCGGCCTGGTAGACAGCGGCTGTGAGTACCCCGCATTGGCCACCCGGCACCGCCACCGGCATCGGATCCCTGCCCGGCGAAGATCCGCTGGAGGCGGCCCGCACCGTCGTCGGCGAGCTGCCCGAACTGCCCCACCTGCCGGAGCTGCCCGCCAGGGGGGTGGGCGCCGACATGATCGGTCGCACGGCGGCGTTGCTGGTCGACATCGCCGTCGAGGTGATGCCGTCGGGCTACCGGGTGGCCTCGCATCCCGGCCGCGACCACCGGCGCGGGGTGGACCTGCTGCGCACCGACCTGGACGCGCTCGAAGAGGCATTGGACGCGGTCCGGCCGGACTGGGTGAAGGTGCAGGCTGCCGGGCCGTGGACGCTGGCCGCCGGGGTCGAGCTGCGCAAGGGCCACCGGGTGCTCACCGACCGAGGCGCCCGCCGGGAGTTCGCCGCCAGCCTGGCCGAGGGGCTCGCCGTGCACGCCGACGAGGTGGCCAAGCGCACCGCCGCCCGAGTCACCGTCCAGCTTGACGAGCCCACCCTGCCGGCGGTACTGGCCGGGTCTTTGTCCACCCCGTCCGGGTTCGGCACGGTGGCCCCGGTGCCCGCGGCGGAGGTGTTGGAGCTGCTCCGCGAGGTGATCGACGCGCTGCCCGCCCCGGTGATCGTGCACTGCTGCGCGCCCAAGGCCCCGATCGCGCTGTTGCGCGGCGCCGGCGCCGGCGCGGTCGCGTTGGACGCCACGCTGGTCGGCTCGTACCCCGTCGCGCTGGACGCCGTCGGGGAGGCGTGGGACGCCGGAGTCCCGCTGCTGCTCGGGCTGGTGCCCTCGGTGCGTCCGGACGGCCCGGAGCCGACCCTGGCCCAGCTGGCCCGGCCGGCCTTGGACCTGGCCGACCAGGTCGGCTTCGCCCGTCCCCGGCTGGCCGAGCTGGTGGTGCCGACGCCGACCTGCGGCCTGGCCGGCGCCACCCCGGACTGGGCCCGCCGCGCCATGGCCCTGTCCCGCGAGCTGGGCAAAGCCTTCGTCGACCCCCCAGAAACCTGGTCCTCCTCCTGAGCGACCCTGACGAAATCCCCGACTCACCCTGACAGAATCCCCGACTCGCGGGAAGTTTCAGGCGAGGCGGGTCATGTCGACGCTGACTTCGAGGGCTTCGGCTTCGCCGCCGGTGTAGACGCCTTTCAGCGGTGCCACGTCGGCGTAGTCCCGGCCGACGGCGACCCACACGTGCCGGTGCCCGATCTCCAGGTCGTTGGTCGGGTCGTAGCCCCACCAGCCACCGGTCCAGGCCTCGACCCAGGCGTGGCTCTCCCCCTGCACGGTCTGCTTGACCTCGATGTCCGCATCGGGCAGCAGATACCCGGACACATACCGGCCCGGGATGCCCATCTCGCGCAGCAACGCCAGGGTCAGGTGGGCGTAGTCCTGGCAGACCCCCTCGCCGGCCTGCCAAGCCTCCAGGGCCGAGGTGTGTACACCGGTGGTACCCGGCTGGTAGCGCAGGGTCTCGTGCACCCACTTGCAGGCGGCCAGCGCGGCGTCGGCCGGCTTGAGGTTGCGCCGCATCGAGGTGGCCAGCTTGGCCAGCCCCCCGTCGGCCGGCACGTAGTCGGAGAACTCCAGCGACTCGGTGTAGCGGTCGGCCACCTTCTCGTCGGTGACTTCCGCCCAGCTGGCTTCGCGGTGGATCGGCCCGGGGTCGGCGGTCTCTACCACCGAGGTGCACACCACCTCCAGCTCGGTGTGCGGCGCATGCAGGTCGAACGCGGTGACCGCGGTGCCCCAGTAGTCGTTGAACCGGTAGGCCCGGGTGGCCGGCACGGTCTCCACCCTGGTCACGATCACGTTCTGCCTGCTGTCGCTGCGCGGGGTCAGCCGCACCTCGTTGTACGACTGGGTGACCGGCGCCGAGTACCGATACCCCGTCGAGTGCACCACGCGAATGCGCCAACCCATCACGAAACCTCCGGTGCGGTCCAGGCCACCCACGGGGCGGAGTGGAAGTACTGCAGGGAGACCGCCTCGCCGACGTCCCTGATGGTGTCCTGCAGGTCGCACAACTGGGTGTTCAGGTCCTCGAGCAGGTCCTGCGGGCGGAGGAACTCCAGCTCGCTACGCGCCTGGCCGATCAGCCGCATTGCCTCCTGCTTCGGGCCGATCCGCACCGTCGGGCGCCGATCCAGCTGCTGCAGGCAGTTCTCCGCCTCCCGCAGCGCGTGGAACACCGAGCGCGGGAACAGCGGGTCCAGCAGCAGGAACTGCACCACCCGCCCGGCGTCCACCGCGCCCCGGTAGGTGCGCAGGTAGGTGTCGTGCGCGCCGGCCGAGCGCAGCACGGTCAGCCAGCCGGGGGAGGACATCCGGTCCGACACCCGGGACAGCAGCAGCCGCACCACCATGTCCACCCGTTCCACCGAGCGGCCCAGCAGCAGGAATCGCCAGCTGTCGTCCCGACTCATGGTGGACGCGGCCAGCCCGGAGAACATCGCGGCGCGCTCCTCGATGTAGGCGAAGAACGCGTGCGGTCCGCTCCACCGGGCATAGGTCTGCCGCTCGGGCAGTGCGTTCCAGGTGGCGTTGAGGCACTCCCACATCTCCGAGGAGACCACCTCGCGGGCGCCCCTGGCGTTCTCCCGCGCGCTGGACACCGAAGCCACGATGGACGCGGCGTGGTCGGTGGAGTAGCCGACCAGCTCGGTCAGCGACCAGGCGTCCAGCGGCTTGTCGACGGGCGGCTCCACGCCGAGCACGCCGAGCAGGGTGCGCGCGGCCGTGTCGGTGTCCACCGTGGCGTCCTCGAGCAGCTGGTGCACCGAGACGTCCAGGATCCGGGCGGTGTCGTCGGCGCGCTCCACGTAGCGGCCGATCCAGTACAGCGACTCGGCGTTGCGGGCCAACATCAGGCCCACCCCTGCTGTTGTTGCTGTTGTTGTTGCTGTTGTTGCTGGCCGGCGGTGAGCTCGGGGCCGTGCTCGGCGGCCGGTGAGGAGGGCGGCGGTGCCTTGGCCAGCCCACGTCCACCCAGTTCCCGGTCCTCCTTGGAGGACCCGCTGCCGGCCAGCACCCAGGTGTCCTTGCTGCCGCCGCCCTGGCTTGAGTTGACCACCAGGCTGCCGCTGGGCAGCGCCACCCGGGTCAGCCCACCGGGCAGCACGAACACCTCTTCGCCGTCGTTCACCGCGAACGGCCGCAGGTCGACGTGCCGGGGCGAAAGCTGGTCGGCCACCTTGGTCGGCACGGTGGACAGCTGCACCACCGGCTGGGCGATCCAGCCGCGCGGGTCTTCCTGGATCTCCCGCCGGGCGTTGGCCAGCTCCTTGGCGGTGGCGTTCGGGCCGAACAGGATGCCGTAGCCGCCCGATCCCTCCACCGGCTTGAGCACCAGCTCATCCAGCCGGTCCAGCACGTGGGTGCGCTCGTCGCCCAGCCAGCAGCGGAAGGTGGACACGTTCGGCAGCAGCGGCCGCTCGTTCAGGTAGTACTGGATCATCGTGGGTACGTAGGTGTAGACCAGCTTGTCGTCGCCGACCCCGTTGCCCACCGCGTTGGCAATCACCACGTTGCCGGCCCGCGCCGCGTTCAGCACCCCGGCCACGCCCAGCACCGAGTCCGGCTTGAACTGCAGCGGATCCAGGAAATCGTCGTCGATCCGCCGGTAGACCACGTCCACCTGCTGCTCGCCCTCGGTGGTGCGCATGTAGACCACGTTGTCCCGGCAGAACAGGTCGCGACCCTCGACCAGCTCCACGCCCATCTGCCGGGCCAGCAGCGAGTGCTCGAAGTAGGCGGAGTTGAACACCCCGGGGGTGAGCACCACAACCACCGGGTCGGCCGCGTTCGGCGCCGCCGCCGCGCGCAGCGCCCGCAGCAGGTGGCTGGCGTAGTCGCCGACCGCGCGCACCCGCTGCCGGGTGAACAGATCGGGGAAGACCCTGGCCATGGTCCGGCGGTTCTCCATCACGTAAGACACCCCGGACGGGCAGCGCAGGTTGTCCTCCAGCACCCGGAAGGTGCCCTCCTCGTCGCGGATCAGGTCGATGCCGGCGACATGGATGCGCACCCCGTTGGGCGGCGTGATGTTCGCGGCGGCCCGGTGGAAATGCTCGCAGCTGGTCACCAGCCGGCGCGGGATCACGCCGTCCCGCACGATCTGGCCGTCCCCGTAGACGTCGGCCAGGAACGCCTCCAGCGCCTTGACCCGCTGCACGATGCCGCGCCGCAGCCGGGACCACTCCGACGCGGCGATCACCCGAGGCACGATGTCCAGTGGGAACGTGCGTTCCTGGCCGGACAGCGAGAAGGTGATGCCCTGATCGGCGTACGCCCGGTCCAGCGCCTCGGAGCGCGCGGTCAGGTCGGCGGCGGCGGTTGGCGCGATGGCGTCGTGCAATGCCCGGTACGGCGCGCGCACCCCGCCGTCGGCGGCGAACATCTCGTCGAAGGCGTCCTGGTGCTGCCGGTCGGGCTGGAAATACCCGTCGAACAGCGCCGGGCCGCCGTTGCTCGCGGCGGCGCTCTTGTCGGACTGGGACCTGGCGGTGCCGGTGCGCCCGGCGCGTGGCTTGGCCGGACGTTTCACGGAGCGACTCACGGTGGTCATCTTGACTGAGTGCGGCGCTGCGGGCTACGCCTTGCGCTCGTCTAGCCGCTACGTCTGGGTTACAGCGCCCGCGCCGGGCGCCCGAGGGCGGCCGTCTGTACGGCTCTCAGCGTCCCGGCGGATGGGGTGCTTGGGTTCGTCGTAGGCTGCATATCCGTGACCGCCCACGCTGACCGACTGCTCTTCGGGCCCGGCCCGTCCAACCCGTACCCCGAAGCGATCGAGGCGCTCGGCCGCCCGGTGCTCGGCCACCTCGATCCGGACTACTTGGCCCTGATGGCCGAGATCGCCGACCGGCTGCGCGCCGTGTTCGGCACCGCCAACGAGCTGACCTTGCCGGTCAGCGGCACCGGATCCGCCGGCATGGAGGCCTGCCTGGCCAGCCTGCTGCAGACCGGTGAGAAGGCCATCATCGGGGTGAACGGGTACTTCGGCGAGCGGCTCTGCGAGGTGGCCAGCCGGGGCGGCGCCAGCGTGGTCCGGGTGGAGGCGCCGTGGGGCCGGGCGCTGGACCCGGAGGATCTGCTGGCCGCGCAGCGCGCCAACCCGGACGCCCGGCTGCTCGCCGTGGTCGCTGCGGAGACCTCCACCGGGGTGCGCAACGACGTCGCACCGCTGTCCGCGCTGGCCGACACAGAAACCCTGCTGCTGGTGGACGCGGTGACCGCGCTGGGCGGCACCGAGGTGCGGGTGGACGACTGGAAGATCGACGCCTGCTACTCGGCCAGCCAGAAGTGCCTCGGCGCGCCGCCGGGACTGGCCCCGGTGACCCTTTCCCCGCGCGCGGTGGACGTGCTGCGGACGCGTTACGAGCCGGTGCGCTCGTTCTACCTCGACCTCGGGCTGCTGCACGAGTACTACCAGGCCCCCGCGCACCGCTATCACCACACGGCGTCCTCGACGATGGCCTACTCGCTGCACGCCGGGCTGGGCCGACTGCTCGGCGAGGGGCTGGAGCAGGTCTGGGCGCGGCACGCCGCGATCGGTGGCCGGCTGCAGGAGTCGCTGGCCAAGCGCGGCTTCGGGCTCATCGCGGAGCCGGCGGCCAACCGGCTGCCCCAGCTGACCGCGACCACGCTGCCGGACGGGTTGGCCGAGGCCCCGCTGCGCAAGGCACTGCTGGACCGGTACGGCATCGAGGTCGGCGGCGGCCTCGGCGAGTTCGCCGGTCGCGCCTGGCGGATCGGCATGATGGGCCACGCGGCCCGCGAGCGCTCGGTCACCACCCTGCTAGCCGCCGTCGACGAACTCCTCGGCTAACGCCCGTCCCCCTGCCCACATCGACTTGTCGTGTCTTTATCGAACGACAGGAGCGACTTGTCGCGTCTTTTTCGAACGACAAGTGGCGGGCGCCGAGGGGCGAGCGGCTACGGCGGAATGGGCCTGGCGCTGGCACCATGGGGTGTATGCGGACCCTGCTGAACGTCATTTGGCTGGTGTTGTGCGGGATCTGGATGGCCGCTGGGTACGTGCTGGCCGGCGTCATCTGCTGCCTGCTGGTGGTCACCATCCCGTTCGGCCTCGCCGCGTTCCGTATCGCGAACTTCGCGCTGTGGCCGTTCGGGCGCACCCTGGTCGAGCGGCCGGGGGCGGGCGCGCCGTCCACCGTCGGGAACATCATCTGGTTCCTGGTCGCCGGGATCTGGTTGGCGATCGGTCACCTGCTCACCGCGATCGCGTTGGCGCTGACGATCATCGGCATCCCGCTGGCGTGGGCGAACCTCAAGCTGATCCCGGTCTCCCTGGTGCCGCTGGGCAAGGAGATCGTGCCGCTCGACGCGGTCGGCGCGGCCCGGGGTTACGCCGTGCCGGCCGCTTGATCAACTACCCGCCGCCCGGCGCATTAAAATGATCACCATGCGTGGTGTCGGACGGTTGTCGGGGTGGCCGGCTAATCTGGGCCGGTGATGGCAGCCAGTCACGGGTCCGACGGCACGGTAGCCGTCCCCGAGAACCCAGCCGTCCCGGAGAGCACCGAGGTCCCGGAGAGCGCGGCAGTCCCGGAGAGCACCGCAGTCCCGGAGAGCGCGGAGGGCGTGGCGCTGCCGGAGGGGGCAGTCGTGCCCGCCGAGGGCGATCCGGTCCCCGGGCCGGTGCGCGAGCAGCACTCCCGGTTGGCCACCGAGGTCGCCGACCACCAGTTCCGCTACTACGTGTTGGACACGCCGGTCGTCTCCGACGGGCAGTTCGACGAGCTCTGGCGCGAGCTGGTCAGCCTCGAGGAGCAGTACCCCGAGCTGGTCAGCCCGGATTCGCCGACCCAGCGTGTGGTGGGCCGGTTCGCCACCGATTTCGCCGCGTACGACCACCTCGAGCGGATGCTCAGTCTGGACAATGCGTTCTCCGCGGACGAGCTGCGCGCCTGGGTGGAGCGGGTGGAGAAAGAGGTCGGCCACGAGCTGCACTACCTGTGCGAGCTCAAGATCGACGGCCTGGCGGTCAACCTGCTCTACGAGAACGGCGCACTCACCCGCGCGTTGACCCGAGGAGACGGCCGCACCGGGGAAGACATCACACTCAACCTGCGCACCCTGCGCGAGGTGCCGGATCGGTTGACCGGCAGCGCCGAATTCCCGGTGCCGGCACTGGTCGAGGTACGCGGCGAGGTCTACTTCCGGCTGGCGGACTTCGCCAAGCTGAACGAGTCGCTGGTGGAGGCCGGCAAGCCGCCGTTCGCCAACCCGCGCAACACAGCGGCCGGCTCGCTGCGCCAGAAGGACCCGAGGGTCACCGCCACCCGCAACCTGCGGCTGATCTGTCACGGGCTGGGCAAGCGCGAGGGGTTCAGCCCGGTGCGCCAGTCGCAGGCCTACGACGCGCTGCGCAGCTGGGGGCTGCCGGTCTCCGAGCACACCGTGATCCGCCGAGGTGTCCAGGAGATCGTCGAGCACGTCGAGTACTGGGGCGAGCACCGCCACGACATCGAGCACGAGATCGACGGCATCGTGATCAAGGTCGACGAGGTGGCCCTGCAGCGCCGGCTGGGCTCCACGTCCCGGGCGCCGAGATGGGCCATCGCCTTCAAGTACCCGCCGGAGGAAGCCACCACCACGCTGCTGGATATCCGGGTCAACGTGGGCCGCACCGGGCGGGTCACCCCGTTCGCGTTCATGGAGCCGGTCACCGTGGCCGGATCGACGGTATCCCTGGCCACCCTGCACAACGCCGACGAGGTGCGTCGCAAGGGCGTGCTCATCGGCGACCGGGTCGTCATCCGCAAGGCCGGCGACGTGATCCCCGAGGTACTCGGCCCGGTGGTTGACGTGCGCACCGGCGACGAGCGCGAGTTCGTCATGCCAACCCACTGCCCGGAGTGCGGCACGGAGCTGGCTCGCCAGAAAGAGGGCGACGTCGACCTGCGCTGCCCCAACGCCCGGACCTGTCCGGCCCAGCTGCGTGAGCGGCTGTTCCACCTGGCCGGCCGTGGCGCGTTCGACATCGAGGTGCTCGGCTACGAGGCGGCCACCGCGCTGCTCACCTCGGGGGTGGTGGCCGACGAGGGCGACGTGTTCGGGCTCACCGAGGACGATCTGCTGCGCGTGGAGCTGTTCCGCACCAAGGCCGGCCAGCTGTCCGCGAACGGGCGCAAGCTGCTGGCCAACCTGGAGGCGGCGAAGGACCGCCCGCTGTGGCGGGTGCTGGTCGGGCTGTCCATCCGGCACGTCGGGCCGACCGCGGCGCAGGCCCTGGCCCGCGAGTTCGGCTCGCTGGACGCCATCGAGGCCGCCGCCGAGGCGGACGCCAAGGCCGACGTCAAGGCCGACGCCGTGACCGATGGTGAGGCCGCCGGCAGCGCCGGCGGTGGAGCCTCGCTGGCCGGGGTGGACGGCGTGGGCCCCACCATCGCGGCCGCGGTCCGCGACTGGTTCACCGTCGACTGGCACCGGGACGTGGTGGCCAAGTGGCGGGCGGCCGGGGTGCGGTTGGCCGAGCAGCGTGATGAGTCGGTACCGCGCACCCTGGAGGGGCTGTCCATCGTCGTCACGGGCAGCCTCGAGGGGTACTCCCGCGACGAGGCCAAGGAGTTCATCACCTCACGGGGTGGTCGTGCCGCCGGATCGGTGTCCAAGAAGACCGCTTTTGTGGTAGTGGGCGAATCTCCGGGCACAAAGCACGAAAAGGCCATTGAGCTGGGAGTTCCCGTTCTGGACGAAGCCGGATTCACCGTCTTACTGGAGCAGGGCCCGGACGCGGCGACTCAACTAGCCCGTTCGGAATAGCAAAACCCAGCAATTCGAAGTAACGCATTACGGCCGTTAGTGGCTTAATCTGAGCTCGTCGGGGAGGTCACGTCGGTGCTACAGGGATGTCTGAACGGTGCGCGCCCAGCGGACGCGCACCCCGCGCTGCCCGTCACGCCGTACTACTTGGCGCGGGACGCGCGGGCGGTGTCGCGCTACGGCGTGACATCGGTTCACGTGCATCCGCGCTGCCCAAAAGGGCTGGAGACGCTCGAGCCACTGCACGTCGGCGACGCGGTGGCGGCGATCCACGCCGAGGTGCCCGGCATGGAGGTTGGCGTCCCGGCCGCGCGCTGGGTGCAGCCTGATCCGAAGCTGCGGGTCGACGCGGTGATGGCCTGGGGGCGTCTCGGCGCGGGCAAGCCGGACGTGATCGCGGTCAACGTGCACGACCTGGGGTGGCGGGAGGTCTGCGCGGCGGCCTACTCGCTGGGCATCGGTCTCGAACTGGGCGTGTGGACCACCGCCGACGCGGTGACCCTGCGCAAGGTGGGCGTCCCGCCGGGCACGATCCGGGTGGTCGCCGAACCGACCGTGAGCGGTCCCGACACCGCCGTCGCGGAGGCGGTGCGGATCCTGCGCGCGCTCGGGCATCTCGGCGTTCCGGTGTTGCTGCACGGCGAGGAGGACGGCGCCTGGCCGGTGCTGGAGTACGCGTTGCGGCTGGGCATCGACACCCGGATCGGGTTCGAGGACGTCCTGGTGCGCCCGGACAAGTGGCTGGCCACCGGCAACGAAGATCTGGTCAAGAGCGCACTGACCATCAAGATCTGACCCTGGCCAGACGCCGCTTAGACACCGCCGAGGATGGTGCTCACGATGCCGCCCAGGTGCGCCAGCCGGGCCAGCTCGGAGGGCCGGAACGCCGGGCCGCCCGGCCGGCCCACCACCAGCGCCTTGTCCGGACCGGAGAACGGGGCGGCGGCTAACTCGGTATCCAGCTCGTACCAGGGGTCCGGCGCCCAGTGCACCTTCGGATCCAGCACAATCGGCTTGCTGAGAGGCAGCCACGGCAGGCTGCCGGCCCGGGTCTCCGGGGACGCCTGGCTCTCCGCGAGCCGGTAGGCCCGCCGGCCCTCCTGGATCACCACCAGCGCCCAGCCGGCCCGGAAGATGCGCGGGATGCCGTCCGCGAACAGCTGTAGCCCCCGTTCCGGGTTGCCGCTGATCTCCTCGATGAGCTCCAGCTCACGGGGGGTGTCCAGCTTGCCGCTGTGCGGGCGGACCGATTCCACGTGCACTCCGGGGATGGACTCCACCGTGGTGATCAGCACGTCCGGTGGTCGGCCGGGGGGCAGGACCACGGTGAGGTCGTCCACGGCGATCTTGCCCAGCCGTTCGACCACGTCCATGCCGAGGATGTCTACTCCGGCGTGGCCGAGCGCGGTGGCGATAGCGCCGAGCATGCCTGGCCGGTCCGGGACTTGTACCCGGATCAGGAACGACACGCTCGAACTCCTCCTCGTACTACACGACAGCCCGAGAATTGTGTCAGCACAGTGTTCCGCTCGTGTTGCCTGGGAGCGGATTGTCCGCTCACCAGCGGGTGGAATGTCGCGACGCTGAGTGCACACCGCCCGGCCGGGAACCTCTTCGACACCTCGACCTAGACTTGAGGAGTTCTCCCGGGGCCCGCGCCGTGATCAACGTCGTGATCGACGGGTTCGCCTCCCGGGACATGTTCGAGCCATTCCTGACCAGGAGGGAAATGCCTGAGTCGACGCCCGACCCGGCCAGCGGGGCCATCTCCCGCGCCGAGGTCGCCCACCTCGCCCGGCTGGCCCGGCTCGCGGTCACCGAGCCAGAACTCGACCGGTTCGCCGGCCAGCTCGACGTCATCCTGACCGCGGTGGCCCGAGTCGGCGAGGTCGCCGCTGACGAGATCGAGCCGACCTCACACGCGGTGCCGCTGACCAACGTGTTCCGGCCTGACCAGATCCGTCCCGGGCTGACCCAGGAGCAGGCGCTGTCCGGCGCGCCAGCCAGCGAGCAGGGCCGTTTCCAGGTGCCCCGGATCCTGGGGGAGGAAGCATGAGCGTCGAGCTCACCAGGCTGACCGCCGCAGAGTTGGCCGAGAAGATCCACAGTCGCGAGGTGTCTGCCGTCGAGGCCACCCAGGCCCACCTGGACCGCATCACCGAGGTGGACCCGGTGGTGCACGCCTTCCTGCACGTGGCCACCCAGCCGGCGCTGGCCGCCGCCGCCGAGGTGGACGCCGCGCTGGCCACCGGGAACAAGCCGGCCTCGCCGCTGGCCGGCGTTCCGCTGGCGCTCAAGGACGTGCTCGCCACCTCGGACATGCCCACCACCTGCGGCTCGAAGATCCTCGAGGGGTGGCGGCCGCCGTATGACGCCACGGTTGCCGCGCGGCTGCGCAAGGCCGGTGTGGTGATCCTGGGCAAGACGAACATGGACGAGTTCGCGATGGGCAGCTCCACCGAGCACTCCGCGTACGGCCCGACCCACAACCCGTGGGACACCTCGCGCATCCCGGGCGGCTCCGGCGGTGGCTCCGCGGCGTCGCTGGCCGCCTTCGAGGCACCGCTGGCCATCGGCACCGACACCGGCGGCTCGATCCGCCAGCCGGCCGCCGTGACCGGCACCGTGGGCGTCAAGCCGACCTACGGCGGGGTGTCCCGCTACGGGCTGGTGGCCTGCGCGTCCTCGCTGGACCAGGCCGGACCGTGCGCGCGCACCGTGCTGGACGCGGCGCTGCTGCACGAGGTGATCGGCGGGCACGACCCGCTGGACTCCACCTCGATCGACACCCCGGTCCCGCGTGTGGTCGACGCCGCCAGGCAGGGCGCCGAGGGAGACCTGCGCGGACTGCGCATCGGGGTGGTCCGGGAACTGGGCGGAGAGGGCTACCAACCTGAGGTGGAGGCGACGTTCCGCTCCGCGTTGAGCCGGTTGGAGTCGCTGGGCGCCGAGCTGGTCACAGTCAGCTGCCCGCACTTCGACTACGCGCTGGCGGCGTACTACCTGATCCTGCCCAGTGAGGTGTCCTCCAACCTGGCCCGGTTCGACGCGATGCGCTACGGGCTCCGCGTGCAGCCGTCGCTGGACTCCTCGGCGGAGGAGGTCATGGCGGCCACCCGCGAGGCCGGCTTCGGCGACGAGGTGAAGCGGCGGATCATGCTAGGCACCTACGCGCTGAGCTCGGGCTACTACGACGCCTACTACGGCAAGGCGCAGAAGGTCCGCACGCTGATCACCCGCGACTTCGCCGCCGCGTTCGAGCAGGCGGACGTGCTGGTCTCGCCGACCGCGCCGACCACCGCCTTCCGCATCGGGGAGAAGGTGGACAACCCGTTGGCGATGTATCTGAACGACCTGTGCACGATCCCAGCGAACATGGCGGGCACCCCGGCGATGTCGGTGCCGGCCGGCCTGGCCGAGTCCGACGGGCTGCCGGTCGGTCTGCAGATCATGGCGCCGACTCTCGGCGAGGCGGTGATGTACCGGGTGGCCGCCGCCTTCGAGGCCGCCCGCAACGCCGCTGAGGGCGGCCCGCTGATCCAGCGGCTGGAGAACGGGCTGGGGGTTCCGGTATGAGCGCGCCTGTGTTGATCGACTACGATACCGTGGTGGAGCGCTACGACCCGATGCTCGGGCTCGAGGTGCACGTCGAGCTGTCCACCCTGACCAAGATGTTCTGCGGCTGCCCGACCGAGTTCGGTGCCGAGCCCAACACCCAGGTCTGTCCGACCTGTCTCGGGCTGCCCGGGTCGCTGCCGGTGGTGAACGGGGAGGCGGTGCGCTCGGCGATACTGATCGGGCTGGCGCTGAACTGCGAGATCGTGCCGCGCTGCCGGTTCGCCCGCAAGAACTACTTCTACCCGGACATGCCGAAGAACTTCCAGACCTCGCAGTACGACGAGCCGATCGCCGTCAACGGCTACCTGGACGTCACGCTGGACGACGGGTCCACCGTGCGGGTGGAGATCGAGCGCGCGCACATGGAGGAGGACACCGGCAAGTCGCTGCACGTGGGCGGCGCGACCGGCCGGATCCACGGTGCGGACTACTCGCTGCTGGACTACAACCGGGCCGGCGTGCCGCTGATCGAGATCGTCACCAAGATGATCCCGGGCACCCGGGAGCGGGCTCCGGAAGTGGCCAAGGCCTACGTCAGTCAGTTGCGGGACATGCTGCGCGGGCTGGGCGTGTCCGATGTGCGGATGGACCAGGGCTCGATGCGCTGCGACGTGAACCTGTCGCTGTCCCCGCGCGACTCCGGGGTGCTCGGTACCCGCAGCGAGACCAAGAACGTCAACTCGCTGCGCTCGGTTGAGCGGGCGGTGCGCTTCGAGATGTGCCGGCAGGCAGGCGTGCTCGAGGCGGGCGAGAAGGTGGTGCAGGAGACGCGGCACTTCGAGGAGGCCAGCGGGACCACCCGGGCCGGCCGCCGCAAGGAGACCGCCGAGGACTACCGCTACTTCCCGGAGCCGGACCTGGTGCCGGTGGAGCCGTCCCGGGAGTGGGTCGAGGAGCTGCGCGGGACGCTGCCGGAGATGCCCTGGGAGCGCCGGCGGCGGGTCCAGTCGGAGTGGTCGCTGTCCGACGAGGAGCTGCGCGACCTGATCAACGCCGGTGCGCTGGAACTGATCGCGGCCACCGTGGCGGCCGGGGCGCCGTCCGGGGAGGCCCGCTCGTGGTGGGTGTCCTACCTGTCGCAGCAGGCCAACAACTCCGGCGTGGCGCTGGACGAGCTGCCGATCACCCCGGAGCAGGTGGCCAGGGTGATCGCGCTGGTCGGCGCCGGCGAGCTGAGCAACAGCCTGGCCAGGCAGGCGGTGGACGGCGTGCTCGCCGGTGAGGGGTCGCCGGACGAGGTGGTCGCGGCGCGGGGGCTCAAGGTGGTCTCCGACGACTCCGCCCTCATCGCCGCCGTCGATGAAGCGCTGGCCGGCCAGCCCGACGTGGCCGACAAGATCCGCGGCGGCAAGGTGGCCGCCGCCGGCGCCATCGTCGGCGCCGTCATGAAAGCCACTCGAGGCCAAGCCGACGCCAAACGCGTCCGCGAACTAATCCTCGAACGCTGCTCCTAGAACCCCGTGAGTGGTTAGCGTTGTCATAGCAACGCTAACCACTCACGGGTTATCCACAGGCCGGCAAGTATGGCTGGTTACGGCATGCGGGGCGCGTCCACTGTGGAGGTGTGACCTTTCACCGACTCCCGGTACCGCGCCAGGTAGTAGCTATTCGCCACCCAGAGTGGCGGCGCATGCTGGACGAGCAGCACGGCCTAGCGGAGCTCAGTCAGCTGAGGGGTTTTGCGCTAACCCCCGAGGCGATCAGGACTCATATCCGGGCGGGGAGGTGGCAGTCCGTGTTGCGCGGGGTCTACGCGACCTTCACCGGACCGCTGCCTCGGGAGTCGCGGGTCGCCGCAGCGCTGCTCTACGCCGGCCCCGCAGCCCTGGTGAGCCACCGAACCGCGGCGGAGTTGTGGGGAATGTGCCCGGAGTCGCCGGGCCCGGTACATGTCACTGTGCCATACCAGTGCTCTGCCATCTCCCAGCCACCGCTGGTCGTCGTGCACCGCTCGCGTGCGTATCGACATATCGCCACGGACGGCCAACCTCCCCTGACCAGCCGGGCGGACACCGCGCTCGACATGGCCGTCGCCGAGCCCACCGCCCGAGACGCTCAGCTGATCCTCACCGAACTGCTAACGACCCGACGCGTCGCGGTGGAGCGGGTCCGCGAGCGCCTGGTCGATCGGCCGCCACGAAGGTACAAGCGGGCGCTCGAGCAGGCTGTGGCACGGGTGCGGGCAGGCGTGCAGTCAATGCTCGAGGAGCTCTACGCGGTGGATGTCGAGATGGCACACGGCCTCCCCGCCGCGACTCGGCAGGCGCCGTTTCAGGTGGACGGCCACACGTTGTTCGAGGATGCGGTGTACGACCACCTGGGCATTGGCCTGACCGTGCGGTTGGACGGCCGAAGCCACTTGGAACCGGATGTGGCGTTGCGGGATCGGCGGCGGGACAACGCCGCCGAGCTGGCCGGCCGCTCTCGCCTGGTATTCGGCTGGAGGGAGCTGAATACCCGACCCTGCACGGCGGCGTTCGAGGTCGCCGCCGTGCTCCACCGGTACGGCTGGCAAGGACCACTCCGACGCTGTCCCAAATGCCCAGTTCAGAACCCGTGAGTGGTTAGCGTTGCCATAGCAACGCTAACCACTCACGGGGTTAGTCGGGGCCGCCTCCACCGCCGGCCGAGGGGGGTTGGATGCGGATGGCTCGGTCGTCGCTGCTCGCTACTGGGCCGCCGCCGCCCTTGTTCACGGTGCCCAGCCAGAGCAGTCCGTCGGGGGCCAGCGCGGCCGGTCCGAGTCGGCCGTAGGCGCCGACCAGCAGGCTGCGGGGAGTACCGGTGAACGCGCCCGGCGCGGTGGAGTGCAGCAGGTACAGGGCGGAGGCGCCGCGCTCGGCCACCACGATGGCGCCCGGCGGCGCGATGCACCCGGCCACACCAGGACGGTCCGGCCAACTCCACGCGGGGTCGCCCACCGGGCCCGGCACGGCGCGCTGCAACACGTCCCGCTCGGCCAGGTGATCGGTGACCCAGGCGGCTCCGCTGTCCAGCGCGGTGCACATCCCACCGGGCGCGCGCAGTCCACTGGTGTAGATCGGCGAGCGCGGGTTCGGGTTGTCCCGGAACGGGCGCCCGAAGGTGTCGATGCGCAGCACCTTGCCGGCCAGCGAATCCGGCGCCGGGTTCGGGCTGTCCGCCCCGGTGGCCACCAGGAGTGCGCCGTCCCGGCCCACGCCCAGCGCGCCGGAGTCGTTGCCCGGCGTTCGGGGGATTCCGGTCAGGATCGGGACCGGCGGGTCTCCGACCGCGATGCGCACTACCCGGTGATCGGTCGGCGTCGCCGCGTAGGCGTAGAGCAGCTGGTCTTCCTGGTAGCTCGGGGAGAGCACCAGCCCGATCAGCCCGCCTCCGCCGGCATCCACCGAGACCGTGGCGATGAGCTGGGGGTCCTTGCCCTTCTGCACCCGCAGCACCCGGCCGGTGGCGCGCTCAGCCACCAGCGCGCTCTGTGCGTCGGGGAGCACCGCGACCGCCGAGAGCGGGTTCAGGCAGGTGGCCACCACCTGGGGATCCGGGTCGACGCAACCGGTCGGACCGCCGCCCTGGCCGTTCTCCCCGGGCGGCGGTGGCGGCTGCTGGGAATCCGGGGGCTGATCGGGTATCCGGGGTGGGTTTGCCAGCGGCCCGCCGCCCTCGACCTTGTCCCGCCAGGTCTTGGGACCGGTGTCGGGGAAGGTGGCGCAGCTGGTGAGCAGGGTGGCCAAGGCGAGGGCGAGCACGAGGAAAGCCAGCAGTCTGGGCCGGCGGGTACGCGCCGACGGCCGGCGCGCCGAGACGCGGGACGGCGGTCGGGACACAGCGGCAACCCTATGCACCGCGCCGTGAACCTCAGGTGAGTACCAGCCTCGGCGCGTCACCCAGGAGAACGGCTCGGCGCGGTTACCCTGCGTTGGTGAGCCGCGCATATGGCTCCGGTCGCCGCGGGTTGGACCTGGACGCGCCAACCGCCGCGATCGAGGCCCACCGGGGGCGCACCCGGCATCCGCTGCGCTGGCACGCCGGTGTGGACGTAGGCATCCTCATCCTGCGGGTGGTGTTGGCCTGCGCATTTCTGGGGCACGGCGCGCAGATCATGTTCGGCGCGTTAGGCGGTCCCGGCCTGAGCGGATTCACCCAGTACCTGACGGTGCAGGGCTTCGCGCAGGGCTCGCTGTTGGCCGGGATCACCGCCATCGTCGAGCTGGGCTGCGCCACCCTGGTGCTCGTCGGGTTGTTCACCCAGGCCTCGGCCGCCGCGCTGCTCGCCGTGATCATCAACGCGGTCCTGCTGAAGCTGGGTACCGGGTTCTTCATCAGGCCCAACGGCGCCGGCTACGAGCTGGAGTTCGTGCTGGCCGGGCTGACCGCCGCGGTGGTGCTCACCGGCGCCGGCCGAATCGCGCTGGACCGGATGTTTCCGCTGTTCACCCGGCCACAGGTGACCGGGGTGCCCTGCCTGGTGCTCGGCGTGGCGGTGGGCGTGGCGGTCCGGATCCTGGCGCACGGCTGACCGAGGCCGCCCAGCGCCCACCTCGGTGTGCTGAGAGCGCTGGATCGGTGTACTGACGGCGCCGACCCGCCCTGGCGGAATCCGCGACTCGCCCTGACGGCGCCGACTCGTCCTGGCGGAATCCGCGACTCGCGGGATGTAACGCTAGGGGACTTGGCGGACGGCGCCGGTGGAGGCGGAGGTGGCCAGGGCGGCGTAGGCGCGTAGGGCCTTGGAGACCGAGCGCTGGCGGTCGAGCGGCTGCCAGGGACGCTCGGAGGCCTCCATCTTGGCGCGCCGCTCGGCCAGCACCTCGGCCGGGACGCGCAGCTCGAGGGTTCTGGTCAGCACGTCGAGCACGATGGTGTCGCCGTCCTGGACCAGCCCGATGGTGCCGCCGGCCGCCGCCTCCGGGGAGATGTGCCCGACCGAGATGCCGGACGAGCCGCCGGAGAACCGCCCATCGGTGATCAGCGCGCACGCCTTGCCCAGCCCGGCGCCCTTGAGGAACGCGGTGGGGTGCAGCATCTCCTGCATGCCGGGACCGCCGGCCGGGCCCTCGTAGCGCACCACCAGCACGTCGCCGGGCTGGATCTGCTTGCCCAGGATGACCGAGACTGCCTCCTCCTGGCTCTCCACCACCCGGGCCGGCCCCTCGAACCGCCGCAGGTCGTCCGGGATGCCGGCGGTCTTGATCACCGCGCCGTCCTCGGCCAGGTTGCCGTAGAGCACGGCCAGCCCGCCGTCCGCGGTGTAGGCGTGCTCGAGGTCCCGGATGCATCCGGAGGACGCGTCCACATCCAGCGAAGACCACCGGTTCGACGTGGAGAACGCCTCGGTGGTGCGCACCCCGCCGGGCGCCGCGTGGAACAGCTCGAGCGCCCCCGGCGACGCGGCGCCAGAACGGATGTCCCACGCGTCCAGCCAGGCCTCCAGCGTCGGCGAGTGCACGGTGTGCACGTCGGTGCGCAACAGCCCGGCCCGGCGCAGCTCGCCCAGGATGGCCGGGATACCGCCGGCCCGGTGCACGTCCTCCATGTGGTAGTCCGAGTTCGGCGACACCTTGGCCAGACAGGGCACCCGGCGGGAGACCGCGTCGATGTCGGCCAGCCCGAAGTCGATCTCGCCCTCCTGGGCGGCGGCCAGGATGTGCAGCACGGTGTTGGTGGATCCGCCCATCGACACGTCCAGCGCCATGGCGTTCTCGAAGGCCGCCTTGGAGGCGATCGAGCGGGGCAGCGCGGTCTCGTCGTCGCCGTCGTGATCAGGACCGCCGTACCAGCGCCGGGCCAGCTCCATCACCGTGGTGCCGGCGCGGGAGAACAGGTCGCGCCGGGCGGCGTGGGTGGCCAGGGTGGAGCCGTTGCCGGGCAGGGCCAGCCCGAGCGCCTCGGTCAGGCAGTTCATCGAGTTGGCGGTGAACATCCCGGAGCAGGAACCGCAGGTGGGGCAGGCCGACCGCTCCACCTCGGTGAGCCCGGCGGAATCCACCGAGCTGGACGCCGACGCGGAGATCGCGGTGATCAGGTCGGTGGGGGCCTGCGCCACCCCGTCCACCACGACCGCCTTGCCGGCCTCCATCGGGCCGCCGGAGACGAACACGGTCGGGATGTTCAGCCGCATTGCCGCGTTCAGCATGCCGGGAGTGATCTTGTCGCAGTTGGAGATGCACACCAGCGCGTCGGCGGCGTGCCCGTTGACCATGTACTCCACCGCGTCGGCGATCACCTCGCGGGACGGCAGCGAGTAGAGCATGCCGCCGTGGCCCATCGCGATGCCGTCGTCCACCGCGATGGTGTGGAACTCGCGGGGCACCCCGCCGGCCTCGCGGATCGCGTCCGCGACGATGTCGCCCAGGTTCTTCAGGTGCACGTGACCGGGCACGAACTGGGTGTAGGAGTTGGCGATCGCCACGATCGGCTTGCCGAAGTCGTTCTCGCCCATCCCGGTGGCACGCCACAGCGCGCGCGCCCCGGCGGCGTTGCGGCCATGGGTGGTGACGCGGGAACGCAGTGCGGGCATGACGGTTACTCCTCGGGAGGCGCCGGCGCGGCGGGCTGGCTGGTGGTGGAAGGGGCGTCGGGAGTCGGGTTCGGGTCCGGCAGCCTTCCGCCGCTGGCCATGGCCAACAGCGGCAGGTCCCGGGTGTGCACGGCCGGCAGTGGTAGCTCCGAGCCGCTGCTGAGCACTGCGCTGACCCGGGATCGTGTCCGCAGGTGTAGCGCGGTGACGTCCGCCCAGGCTACCCGCCGGGTGCGCAGCGCGCCTCGAGCCACGATCGAATCCTGGTCAACGGTGGTGCGCACCCGCAGCACCCAGGCGACCAACCCGATCGGAATCAGGTAGAGCACCGCCATGCCCGGCACGGTGAGCGCCACCGGGGTGGCGCACACGACGAACGCGATGGCGAAGAGCACCGTGAGTGGCGAGTTGCGGAACACCAGGGGACCATCCACGCACCTATCGTCGCAGGTAGCCGGCGCGTCGCGGGCGCAGGGGAGGCCCAGCGGGGCCAGCGGGTGCGGCGCCCCGAACGGGTGTCACCGCCTCCCACCATCCGAGATGGCGGTCTCACTGAGTTGACCGGCAGGGGGCAGCCGGATACCGTCGGACGGGTGCGCATTCCCGTTGACCTCGTAGTACTTCTCAGGCGCGTCGACGCCTGACAGGTACTTTCGTCGACGCGCAACCCTCGTTCCGCCATCCTGGCGGCGAGGGCTTTTTTGTGCCCGGGATGCCATGAACTCCACCAGATATCCGCCACAGCAGACACGAGGCAGAGCTCAGATGACCACCGCGACGCCCCGATCGGCCCCGGTTCCCGGGCCGCCGAAACCAGCCCCGCCACCCGCGCGGCCTGTGCCCCAGGCACCGCGCGCGGCGAGTGAGCCGATTACCGGCCCGATCTCGGTAACCGGCGCGCAGTCGCTCGTGCACTCGCTTGAGGCGGTGGGCTGCGAGGCGGTGTTCGGCATTCCCGGCGGCACCATCCTGCCGGCCTATGACCCGCTGCTGGACTCCACCACGGTGCGCCACGTGCTGGTCCGCCACGAACAGGGCGCCGGGCACGCGGCCACCGGCTACGCGCAGGCTACCGGCAAGGTCGGCGTGTGCATGGCGACCAGTGGCCCGGGCGCGACCAACCTGGTGACCCCGATCGCGGACGCCTACATGGACTCCGTCCCGATGGTGGCTATCACCGGGCAGCAGTCCCGCGCGCTGATCGGCACGGACGCCTTCCAGGAGGCGGACATCACCGGCATCACGCTTCCCATCACCAAGCACAACATGCTGGTCACCGACCCGATCGACATTCCCCGCGCCATTGCCGAGGCGTTCCACCTGGCGTCCACCGGCCGGCCCGGACCGGTGCTGGTGGACATCCCGAAGGACGTGCTGCAGGAGCAGACCACGTTCTCCTGGCCGCCGGAGATGAAGCTGCCCGGCTACCGGCCGACCACCCGCCCGCACGGCAAGCAGATCCGCGAGGCGGCCCGACTGATCGCCGCCGCCCGCCGCCCGGTGCTCTACGTCGGCGGCGGCGTGATCAAGGCGGCCGCCGACGCCGAGCTGCGGGTGCTGGCCGAGCTGACCGGCGCACCGGTGGTCACCACGCTGATGGCCAGGGGAGCCTTCCCGGACAGCCACCCGCAGCACGTGGGCATGCCTGGCATGCACGGGACGGTGACCGCCGTGGCCGCGATGCAGAAGGCCGACCTGCTGGTCGCGCTGGGCGCCCGGTTCGACGACCGGGTGACCGGTCAGCTGTCCACCTTCGCGCCGGACGCGGCGATCGTGCACGCCGACATCGACCCGGCGGAGATCTCCAAGAACCGCCGCGCCGACGTGCCGATCGTGGGCGACTGCAAGGAGGTGCTGATCGACCTGATCGACGCGGTGCGCACCGAGCAGTCCGAGACGGGCGGTCGGCCAGACCTGTCCGCATGGTGGCGGCAACTGGACGGCTTGCGGGCGACCTTCCCGCTGGGCTACGACTGGCCGTCCGACGGCATGCTCTCGCCGGAGTACGTGATCGAGCGGATCGGGGCGATCGCCGGGCCGGACGCGGTGTACACCGCCGGCGTCGGCCAGCACCAGATGTGGGCGGCCCAGTTCATCCGCTACGAGAAGCCGCGGTCGTGGATCAACTCCGGCGGGCTGGGCACCATGGGGTTCGCGGTGCCGGCCGCCATGGGCGCCAAGCTGGGCCTGCCGGACACCACGGTGTGGTGCATCGACGGTGACGGCTGTTTCCAGATGACCAACCAGGAGCTGGCCACCTGCGCCATCGAGAACATCCCGATCAAGGTCGCCGTGATCAACAACGGCAACCTGGGCATGGTCCGGCAGTGGCAGAACCTCTTCTACTCGCAGCGCTACTCGAACACCGACCTGGGCACGCACAAGCACCGCATCCCGGACTTCAAGCTGCTCGCCGAGGCGATGGGCTGCGTCGGGCTGCGCTGTGAGACCCGGGACAAGGTGGACGAGGTGATCAACCAGGCGATGGCGATCAACGACCGGACAGTCGTGATCGACTTCGTGGTTGGCGCGGACGCCCAGGTCTGGCCGATGGTCGCGGCCGGCAAGAGCAACGACGAGGTCAAGACCGCACTCGGCATCCGCCCGCTGTTCGACGACGACGATGCGGTGACCGGCGTGGTGATCGACCACACGGACGCACTCGGCGGCCCGAGCGCGCGGGACACCGCGGACGACGCTCACGACTCCGAGGGGGAGCGGTGAACAGGCACACCCTCTCGGTGCTGGTCGAGAACAAACCCGGTGTGCTGGCCCGGGTGGCCGGGCTGTTCAGCCGGCGCGGATTCAACATCGAGTCGCTGGCTGTCGGGCCGACCGAGGTGCCCGAGGTGTCCCGGATGACCATCGTGGTGGCGGTCGACGAGCTGCCCCTCGAGCAGGTCACCAAGCAGCTCAACAAGCTGATCAACGTGATCAAGATCGTCGAGCTGGAGCCGGCCATCTCGGTGCAGCGCGAGCTGCTGCTGGTCAAGGTGCGGGCCGATGCGACCGTGCGTAGCCAGGTGTTGGAGACGGTCCAGCTGTTCCGGGCCAAGGTGGTCGACGTGGCGCCCGAGGCGCTGACCGTCGAGGCCACCGGCACCACCGACAAATTGACCGCGCTGCTGCGGATGCTTGAGCCGTACGGTATCCGCGAGATGGTGAAGTCCGGCATGGTCGCGGTCGGTCGGGGGCCCCGGTCCATCACCGCCACCGCCGTGCGCTGACCGCTGTACGGCGCCACCGCCAAGCACACCACCGCCGAGCACGCCGCCATCAAGCGCGCCACCACTAAACGCGAGATCACCAAGCGCGAGATCACCAAACGCGAGATCACCAAACGCACCACCGAGAAGGGACCTACGAGCAGCGATGGCTGTCAATATCTACTACGACGATGACGCTGATCTGTCGATCATCCAGGGCCGCAAGGTCGCCGTGATCGGCTACGGCAGCCAGGGGCACGCCCACGCGCTCAGCCTGCGCGACTCCGGTGTGGACGTGCGGGTGGGCCTGCCGGAGGGCTCGAAGTCGCGGCAGAAGGCGCAGGACGAGGGGCTTCGGGTGGTGACGCCGGCCGAGGCGTCCGCCGAGGCCGACCTGATCATGGTCCTGGCTCCGGACACCAAGCAGCGGTTCATCTACGCCGAGGACATCGCGCCGAACCTGAAGAGCGGCGACGCGATCTTCTTCGGGCACGGCTTCAACATCCGCTACGACCTGATCAAGCCCCCGGGCGACGTGGACGTGGCGATGGTCGCGCCGAAGGGCCCCGGGCACCTGGTGCGCCGGCAGTTCGTGGACGGCAAGGGCGTGCCCTGCCTGATCGCCGTGGAGCAGGACGCCACCGGCGGGGCCAAGGCGCTCGCCCTGTCCTACGCCAAGGGAATCGGCGGCAGCCGGGCCGGGGTCATCGAGACCACCTTCACCGAGGAGACCGAAACCGACCTGTTCGGTGAACAGTCGGTGCTCTGCGGTGGCGCGGCAGCGCTGGTACAGACCGGTTTCGAGGTGCTCACCGAGGCTGGCTACGCCCCGGAGATCGCCTACTTCGAGTGCCTGCACGAGCTCAAGCTGATCGTCGACCTGATGTACGAGGGCGGCATCACCGGTGAGCGGTACTCCATCTCCGACACCGCCGAGTACGGCGATCTGACCCGGGGTCCCCGGGTGATCAATGCGGCGGTCAAGGACGAGATGCGCAAGATCCTGGGCGAGATCCAGGACGGCACGTTCGCCAGGGAGTGGGTGGCCGAGGACGACGCCGGCCGGCCCAACTTCAGCCGGCTGCAGAAGCAGGGCGAGGACCACCAGATCGAGCAGGTCGGCGCCAAGCTGCGCTCGCTGATGTCCTGGGTGGCCCCGCCAGCCTGACCCGGCACCGCGCCGGGCGGGCGGTGGCCACCCGACCACTGCCCGCCCGCTCCGCTCCGTTCCGGCCGACTTGTCGTGTCCTTTTCGAACGACAGGTGCGACTTGTCGTGTCTTTTCGAACGACGAGTCGGGGTGTGGCGGCCGGTCAGCCCAGCGGAAACGCCGTAGGCCAGGAGTGTTCCGAACGGTACGGTTCGGCCATGACCCATCCGACCGAGCCTCGGCCGGATGCGGAAGGCGCCGCGCGGCCGGGCGACGTCGAGGAGGCCCCGTCCACCCGAAGCTGGGCGGTGCCGCTGGCCGTCCTGATCGTCGGCATGTTCATGTCGGTGCTGGACATCACCATCGTCAACGTGGCGATCCCGGCCATCCAGCGCGACTTCGGTACCACCACCGAAGACATCCAGTGGATCACCACCGCCTACTCGCTGGCGCTCGGTGTGATCGTCCCGGTGAGCGGGTGGCTGGGTGACCGGGTCGGCCTGACCCGCGCCTACAACGTCTCGCTGCTCGCCTTCGCGGCCGGCTCCGCGCTCTGCGGCCTCGCCTGGCACCTGGAGAGCATGGTGGTGTTCCGTATCGTGCAGGCCATCCCCGGCGGGATCCTGCCGGTGGTCACCCTGACCATGGTGTACCGGATCGTGCCGAGGGAGAAGATCGGCACCGCGATGGGCCTGTACGGGCTGGGCATCGTGTTCGCCCCGGCCATCGGACCCACCCTGGGCGGTTACCTGGTCGAGTACGTGGACTGGCGGCTGATCTTCTTCATCAACGTGCCGATCGGCCTGTTGGGAGCCGTCCTCGGGTACCTCATGCTCCCGGCGTTCCCTCAGGCCCGGGCGGCCCGATTCGACGTGCTGGGGTTCCTCACCGTCGCCGTCGCGATGTTTTCCCTGCTGCTGGCGCTGTCCAAGGGGCAGGACTGGGGCTGGACCTCCTACCGGGTGCTGATGCTGATCGTCGGCGGTCTGCTCAGCCTCGCGCTGTTCGTGGTGATCGAGCTGGAGATCGACAACCCGCTGCTGGACATGCGGGTGTTCAAGCTCTGGCCGTTCACCAACTCGCTGCTGCTGATCACGGTGTTGTCCGTGGGGTTGTTCGCGGTGCTGTTCTACGTGCCGCTGTACGTGCAGGAGGGGCTGCGCATCCAGCCGTTGCGCACCGGGCTGCTGCTGTTGCCGGAGGCGCTGGTGATGGGCCTGACCATGCCGGTGGCCGGCCGGCTCTACGACCTGATCGGACCGCGTTGGCCGGCCGCGATAGGGCTGGCCATCGCGGCCTACGGCACCTACCTGCTGTGCGGGATCAACGCGGACATGACCCAGCGCGACGTGGTGATCTGGACCTGCATCCGCGCGCTGGGCAACGGCCTGGCCATGATGTCGATCATGACGGCCGGGCTGGCCGCGGTGCCACCGGACAAGGTCAACGGGGCGAGCGCGATCAACAACGTGGTGCAGCGGGTCGCCTCGGCGCTCGGGCTGGCGGTGCTCACCTCAATGGCCGCCACCCACCAGGCCCAGGTGCTGGCCGACCGCTCCAACCGGATGGTGCTCAGCGACACTCACGGGCCGCCGGGGCTCGCTGACCTCGTTCAGCGGGGCCCGATGGGGCTCTACCCGGTGATGCAACGGCTGCAGCTGGAGGTCACCGCGACGGCCTACAGCAACGTGTTCCTGGTGTGCGCGATCCTCACCGGGGCGGGCGCGGTGTTGGCGCTGATGTTCAAGGTTCCGCACGGGGCGGACTCAGCCCCCGCCACACCGGTACCCCTGGAGGGCGTCCCGGCCCCGCCGCCGCACTGAGTCGGGTCGGCAATGTCCCGTCAAGCCGCCGCGTCGATACTGAACCCATTCCCGGGCCGATCCGTGTGTGTACCCGAGAGCGGAGGTGCCGTTGGTAGTCGACGACCGGCTCATCCGCGCTCTGTACTCCGAACACGGCGCGGCGTTGGAGTCGTACGCGCTGGGAATGACCAATGGCGATCTGGGTCGAGCCCAGGACGCCGTGCAGGAGGTCCTGGTGCGAGCATGGCGACATCCCGAGTCATTAGATCCACAGCGGGGAAGCACTCGGGGTTGGCTACTGCGTACCCTGCGTAATGTGCTGATCGACGAGTGGCGGGCGCGTTCGGTGCGTCCGGAGACGATCACGGATCAGCCCCCGGAAACCGGTATCGCGGACGGCGTGGACGACGCGCTGCAGAGCTGGTTGGTGGCCGAGGCGGTGGGCCACCTCACCCCGGCGCACCAGGACGTGATTCGGGAGTGCTTCTTCCAAGGGCGCTCGGTCGCCGAGGCCGCCGCGCGCCTGGGAGTACCGCCGGGCACAGTCAAGTCGCGCACCCACTACGCGCTGCGGGCGCTGCGGGTCGCGCTGGTCGAGATGGGAGTCACGCCGTGACGCCGGTGCCGCCGGATGGCTGCCCGCGAACCGAGGAAGCCGGGTCGTACCTGCTCGGCTCACTGGACCCCACTGAACGCGCCGACTACGCCGCGCACCTGGCGCACTGCCCGTACTGCCTGCGTGAGGTCGGCCAGCTCGCCGGATTGCCCGGGTTGCTGGCCCGGAGCCCCGGCCCGCCAAGGGGCGTCCAACCGCCGCCGCCCCCGGAGGCTCGCTCAGCGCCACCGCCGCGGGCCGGGACACCGACCCAGGGTTCGGCTTCGACGGCGGCTTCGGCGGCTTCGGCGGCGGCTTCGGCGGCGGCCTCGGCGGGTTCGGCGGCGGCCTCGGCGGGCGGCGAGCCGACCGCGCTGGTGTCCGCGCTGCGCGAGATCCACCGCCAGCGGTCCCGCCGTCGCACCCTGGTCGCGGCGGCGTTGGTGCTGGTCGCGCTGGTCGGCGTGGGAGGCACGGCGGCGGCCGCCGGGGTGCTCCACCAGCCGACGACGGGCGTGGTGGCGGCGGCCCAGTTGCCGGTGCCGATGGTGTCGATGGGCAACGCCGGCGCGACCGCCGCGGTGGCGATCAACCAGAAGGCCTGGGGTACCGAGGTGGTCATGCGCTGCCGGTACCCGGGCGGCAACGGCTACGAGCCGCCGGTCTTCTCCCTGGTGGCCAAGACGACGGATGGCTCGAGCATCGAGTTGGCCCGGTGGACCGCGGTGCGCAACCGGGACATCGTGCTGGCCACCGCCACCGACCGGACCCCCCAGCAGCTGGCCGCCCTGCAGATCCAGGACAGCGCCGGCAACGTGGTGCTGCGTACCAACCACATCTGACCGCACCGGCGCGGAGCGGTCACCGCGCTAGCGGGGCGCGGAGTGCTCACCGCGCTAGCCGGGGGCGGCCCACAGGCCACCCCGCTATACCGCTATTTGGTGAGGTGGCTCTAGCCCGCGCCACTACCATCGGTGCCGACACCGCACCTCGAACCTGGGAGCACCGTGAGCACCGCCCGCAGACCCGTCGTCCTCCTGGCCGAGAAGTTGGCCCCGTCCGTCATCGATCTGCTCAGCGAAAGCTGCGAGATCCGGCACGTGGACGGGACCGACCGGCTCGCCCTGCTGGCCGCGGTGGCCGACGTGGACGCCCTGCTGGTCCGCTCGTCCACCAAGGTGGACGCCGAGGTGCTCAACGCCGCGCACCAGCTCAAGGTGGTGGCCAGGGCCGGCGTGGGGCTGGACAACGTCGACGTCCCGCCGGCCACCGCACGGGGCGTGCTGGTGGTCAACGCGCCGACCTCCAACATCGTCTCCGCCGCCGAGCACGCAGTCGCGCTGCTGCTGTCCGCGCTGCGCAACGTGCCGGCGGCGGACGCCAGCCTGCGCGCGGGGGAGTGGAAGCGCAGTGCGTACACCGGCGTCGAGTTGAACGGCAAGACGGTCGGTGTGGTCGGCCTCGGCAAGATCGGCCAGCTGGTCGCCCAGCGGCTGCTCGCCTTCGGCACCCAGATCATCGCCTTCGATCCCTACGTGGCGCCGGCCCGCGCCGCCCAGCTGGGCATCGAGCTGATGTCCCTGGACGAGCTGCTCGAGCGCGCCGACGTGATCTCCATCCACCTGCCCAAGACAGCGGAGACCCTGGGGCTGATCGGCAAGGACCAGCTGGCCAAGACCAAGAAGGGCGTCGTGATCGTGAACGCCGCCCGGGGCGGCCTGGTGGACGAGGACGCGCTGGCCGAGGCGGTTCGCTCCGGGCACGTGGCGGGCGCCGGCATCGACGTCTACGTCACCGAGCCGACCACCTCGAGCCCGCTGTTCGAGCTGCCCTCCGTGGTGGTCACCCCGCACCTGGGTGCCTCCACGGTGGAGGCGCAGGACCGGGCCGGCACCGACGTGGCCCGTTCGGTGCTGCTCGCGCTGGCCGGGGAGTTCGTCCCGGACGCGGTGAACGTGCAGATCTCCGGGGTGGTCGGCGAGGAGGTGCGTCCCTACCTGCCGCTCACCCAGAAGCTGGGCACCCTGCTCTACGCGCTGGCCGGCCGGGTGCCGACCACGGTCACCGTCGAGGTGCTCGGCGAGTTGGCCGCCGAGGACGTCTCGGTGTTGCCGCTGGCCGCGCTGCGTGGGGTGTTCAACGACGTGGTCGAGGACCAGGTCACCTTCGTCAACGTGCCCTCGCTGGCCCAGGTGCGCGGGGTCACCTACCAGGTCACCACCGCTCCGGAGAGCGAGGACTACCGCAGCGTGGTGCGGCTGCACGCGGCGATGCCGGACGGCGAGCAGGTGACCGTCTCTGGTGCGCTCACCGGGCGCGCGCTGGTGGAGAAGCTGGTCGAGGTCAACGGCCGGCACTTCGACCTGCGCGCCGAGGGTGACGTGGTGCTGCTGGAGTACACCGACCGCCCCGGGGTGATGGGCCGGGTCGGCACGCTGCTCGGCGAGGCCGGGGTGAACATCGAGGCGGCGCAGATCAGCCAGACCACCGACGGCGCGGACGCGATCATGCTGCTGCGGGTGGACCGCCCGGTGGACAACACCGTGTTGAGCCCGGTGGGCGCGGCGATCGGCGCCCGCACGGTGAGCCAGGTCAGCTTCGGCTGAATGATCGTCTCGGAGGTGGGGCGGCCGGCACCGGCCGTCCCACCTTCGGGTTCACTCTGTTGTGCGGTGCCCGCGCTGCCGTGAAACTCCTGGGGCGAACGCGACGAAGGTCGCTGTCGGCAGTCGGGGAGGATGTGTCTTCGACCGCGGTCGGGCTGACGCGGGGACACCTCATCAAGATCGTCAGCGGTCTCTCCGGCGGCGTCCCCTGGCACCTCGCCAGCGGGTCGGACGAGGGGAATACGCACGATGCGGACGCGCACACTCCTGGCCGGCGCCACCCTGGCGCTGCTGACTGTGGCGTGGAGTGCGCCGGGGGCGATGGCGGCGGACAACAACGACGGCAACGGCTCGCAGCCGCCGTCCTCGACGCTCCCCCGGCCCGCACCTCCGGCCGGCGGCACCGGGAACCAGAACAACGACGCGACCCGGGACCGGCCGTCCCAGCCGGCCCCGCCGCCCGCGCCGCCGCCCAAACCGCCGGTGGCCCCCAAGCCGGCCGATCAGCAGCCCGGTGATGTGGGCGTGGCGATCCCCGACCCTAAGGCCTCGCTCTCCGTGTCGCCCCCTGTCGTGCGCCCGGGTGACACCGTCACCGCCCATCCCCGCTGCGAGAACGGCCGGGTGGACTCGCTGACCTCCGACGGGATGAGGTTCCAGGACAACCGGGGCACCGTGGACCGCAATGCCGGGGACGGCAACCACACGGTGACCCTGGTCTGCGTGAACGGTTCGAAGCGCGACACCGCATCGGCCGGCTTCCGGGTGGATCGCGGGCCAGGCGGGCCAGGCGGCCCCGGCGGCCCTGGGCCGGGCGGGCCTGGCGGTCCCGGGCCGGGCAACGACGAGCTGCGGGCGACGCTCTCGGTGTCGCCCAGGACGGTCAAACAGGGCGACACGGTCTACTTCAACGGAGGCTGCTCGCGTGGCCGCCAGGTGTCGCTGAGCGCCGACGGAGTGGACATCCGCGGCCGCACCGGCACCGTCGACGACAACGCCAGGGAGGGCGACCACACCGCCACCCGGGTCTGCGCGGACGGCTCCCGCCGGGACACCGCCACCGACACCTTCCGGGTGGACCGTGGAGATGGCAATTGGTCGGGCGACGGGCCCCGGGACTTCTGGCTGAGCGATCGGTCGGGATATCGGGGCGACTCGGTGGATGTGTCGGTGCGCTGCCGGGACAACTCGGCCCGGTTGGAGTCCGACGCGCTGCAGGACATCACCTTGCGCCGGGATCGCGGCCGGTTGACCGGTTCCACGCGGGTGGTGGACCGGGTGAGCAACGGCTGGCACCGGGTGACGGTCAGCTGCGACGGGCACAGCGACAACCAGGGGTTCTGGGTGCTGTCCGACCGAGGTGATCATGACCGGTATCTGAGTGTGGATCCGGGGTACGGGCATCGCGGCGACGAGGTGGACATCCGGGTGGGCTGTGACTGGTCGGTGGGCCGGGTGGAGTCCGACGCGTTGGACGACATCGACCTGGACGACGACGGTAAGGCGTGGCGCTACAGCGGGACCACCC
Source organism: Pseudonocardia sp. (assembly GCA_036402515.1). Taxonomy (GTDB): domain Bacteria; phylum Actinomycetota; class Actinomycetes; order Mycobacteriales; family Pseudonocardiaceae; genus Pseudonocardia. Next base: position 52,056 of record DASWST010000233.1, on the reverse strand, counting down.
ACGTCAGTGATGACGCGCAGCAGGGGGAGCACACGGTCCGGGTGCGGTGTGGGGACGACACGATGGAGGAGTCGTTCTTCGTCCAGGGCGATGGGGACCATCAAGGGGATGACAACTCGCCGGGCGGTGGGGACCAGGTCTCGGTCTATCCGGTGGGTGCCCCGGAGACCGGCGGCGGACCGGCGGGCGCCGATGCTGGCGCCCCGGGCGCGGGCTCCCCAGGTGTGGTGGCACTGGGCCTGATCGGTATCACCGGCGCGGCGATGGCCGGAACTGGTGCGGTACTCGCGCGGCGGAGGACACGGCGATGAGCATGCATGGTGGGCTGGCGCGGGCCGGCGTGGCGGCTGGTGTCGTGGTGCTCGCGGTACTGGCGGCATCGTGTAGCGCCCCGTCGGGCCCAGGGCCCAACGACGGGCCGAGCCTGAGTTCGCCCACGGTGACCGGCGGCCCGGTGACGGCGGCCCCCCCGCTGCCGGCCTCGCCGCCGACCCAGGTGCGCATCGATGCGATCAACGCGACTTCGAGCCTGGTGCCGCTGGGGCTGAACCCGGATCAGACGATCACCGTGCCGCCGGTGAACACCCCGTTGCAGGCCAGCTGGTACCGGCTGGGCCCGACCCCGGGCGCGGCCGGGCCGGCGATCATCCTGGGTCACATCAACGGGAACGGCAAAGAGGGCATCTTCGCCAAGTTGAATCAGCTCAAGCCCGGTGACCAGGTCAAGGTGACCCGCCAGGACGGCAAGACCGCCGTCTTCACGGTGACCAAGATGCAGCAGATCGCCAAGAACACCTTCCCCACCGTGGATGTCTACGGCGACACCCCGGACGCCCAGCTGCGCCTGATCACCTGCGGCGGGGGATTCGACAAGGCCAAGCGCAGCTACGTGGACAGCATCATCGCGTTCGCCACCCTGACCGGCGTCGCGTAGCTCGGACCGCTCAGACTCGGCGAAATTTCGCTGGTTCGGGCGATATCACGGCGCGACGCGCCCCGGGAGGCTAGATCTTCACCACTGTGGGTGGACCCGAATGGGTGGCGACTGGCGAATGGCTCAGACCGCAGCCGGTAGCGTGCCGTCGGGACATCGGTTCCCGGGAATTACAGGGCAGTACGAGGAGGCGGCAGGTCATGCGATTGGCGGTGGTTCCCGGAGACGGGATCGGGCCGGAGGTCATCGCCGAGGCGCTCAAGGTCCTCGGAGAGGTCGCACCAGGTACTGAGACGACGACCTACGACCTCGGCGCGGCGCGCTGGCACTCCACCGGGGAGCTGCTCCCCGAGTCGGTGTTGACCGAGCTGTCCGAGCACGACGCGATCCTGCTCGGCGCGGTCGGCGACCCTTCGGTGCCCAGCGGCATCCTGGAACGCGGCCTGCTGCTGCGGCTGCGCTTCGAGCTCGATCATCACGTGAACCTGCGCCCGGCCCGGTTGTATCCGGGGGTGCGCAGCCCACTGGCCAGCCCGCCGGAGATCGACATGGTGGTGGTCCGGGAGGGCACCGAGGGGCCGTACGCCGGCACCGGTGGGCACCTGCGCAAGGACACCGAGCATGAGATCGCCACCGAGGTCAGCGTGAACACCGCGTTCGGCGTGGAGCGGGTGGTGCGTGACGCCTTCGCCAGGGCGGCGAAGCGGCCGCGTAAGCACCTCACCCTGGTGCACAAGACGAACGTGATGGCCTACGCCGGCGGTTTGTGGTCGCGCATCGTCGAAGAGGTGTCGCTCGAGTACCCCGACGTCGGGGTGGCCTATCAGCACGTGGACGCCACCACGATTCATCTGGTGACCGACCCCGGCCGGTTCGATGTGATCGTCACCGACAACTTGTTCGGCGACATCCTCACCGACCTGGCGGCCGCGGTGACCGGTGGCATCGGGCTGGCGGCCAGCGGCAACCTGGACGTCAGCCGCCGCAACCCGAGCATGTTCGAGCCGGTACATGGCAGTGCGCCGGATATCGCCGGGCAGGGCATCGCGGACCCGACGGCGGCGGTGTTGTCGGTGGCGCTACTGCTCGATCACCTCGGGCGGTCCGAGGCGGCCCGCAAGGTGGAGGCCTCGGTGGCGTTCGACCTGGCTACCCGTGATCACGGCGCGGCCGGGCACACCCAGTCCATCGGCGACCGGCTGGCCGCGCTGGTCGGCCGGCCCGCCACCTTCGACGCCATCTGAGCCAACGCCTGAGCCAACGCGGAACGGACCAACCGGGCCTCCTGACTCAGGAGGCCCGGTTTCGCGTCCGGGGTGGGATCAGACGACCGTGTCGGTTGTGCCGAAGATCATCTGTACACCGGCGCCGGCGAAGTTCGGCAGGTCGTCCCCGGCTGCCTTGAACTCCGGAGAGCCCAGGGTGCCCAGCATGGCCTCCTTCGATTCCCAGCTGAGCGTCGCGATCAGGTGGTACGGCGGGGAGCTGCCATCCGGGCCGGGCTCGCACCAGTTCACGGTGAAGCCGGAGACACCGGGGGCCTTGGCGGCCAGCGGAGCATGCACCTCGCGGTAGTACTTCTTGAACGCGGCGGGGTCTTCGGGGTGGTTGTAGAGCACGGTGAGCTGGTGCAACTGGATCTCCCTTGATCGCAGGCGGCGGCCGGGCGGCCCCCCGTCGAGGTCCATCCTGCTGGTCACCGGCACCGGGCGCAGCCCCAACTACGATCGGGTGAAGCGGGCGTTGCTCCAAGAGGTGCTACGCTGCCTGACATGGCACGCCAGTTTGTGGTCATTATCGTGGAGCGCGTCGGGTAGCAGCACCATCACCCGACGCGCAGACCTCTCGCATCCCGCGGGGGGTCTTTTTGTTTGTCCAGAACTGCGTTGTCCCGAACTGAGTTGCCCCCAAGCCCTTGCCGACACGTTTCCCACCCGACACCAGGAGCAGCACAGCCGATGTCCCGCCCGGACCCGCACCCAGCGCCCAGCCAGCAGAGGACCTCGTCGCGGACCGAACCCGCCGGCACCTCCCTCGGTGACCGGTTCCACGTCTACGACACCACGCTGCGCGACGGCGCCCAGCGGGAAGGCATCAGCTACTCGGTGGCCGACAAACTCGCGGTGGCCCGGCACCTGGACGCGCTCGGCGTGGGGTTCATCGAGGGCGGCTGGCCCGGCGCGCTGCCGAAGGACACCGAATTCTTCGCCCGCGCGGTGGCGGGTGAGCTGGAGCTGCGGCACGCCGCGCTGGTCGCGTTCGGCGCCACCCGCAAGCCGGGAGTGCGGGCCGAGGACGACCGGCAGGTGCGCGCGCTGCTGGACTCCCAGGCGCCGGTGGTCACCCTGGTGGCCAAGTCGGACCGCCGGCACATCGAGCGCGCGCTGCGCACCGACGTGGCGGAGAACCGCGCCATGGTGGCCGACACGGTGCGCCTGCTACGGGCCGAGGGGCGCCGGGTGTTCCTGGACGCCGAGCACTTCTTCGACGGGTACGAATTCGACCCCGACACGGCGCTGGGTGTGCTGGACGCGGCGGTCGGCGCTGGCGCGGATGTGGCGGTGCTGTGTGACACCAACGGCGGGATGCTGCCGCTGCGCGTCGCCGAAGTGGTACGAGAGGTGGCCGACCGGACCGGGTTCCGGCTCGGCATCCACTGCCAGGACGACACCGGATGCGCGGTGGCCAACAGCATGGCCGCCGTGCAGGCCGGCGCCAGCCACGTGCAGTGCACCGCCAACGGTTACGGGGAGCGGGCCGGCAATGCCGACCTGTTCGCCGTGGTCGGGAACCTGGTGACCAAGCTCGACATGCCGGTCCTACCGGACGGGGCATTCGCCGAGCTGACCCGGACCTCGCACACGTTGGCGGAGATCGCCAACATCGCCCCCGACACCCACCAGGCTTATGTCGGGGCGTCAGCGTTCGCTCACAAGGCGGGCCTGCACGCGAGTGCGATCAAGGTCGACCCGGAGCTGTACAACCACATGGACCCCACGGTTGTCGGCAACGGGCAGCGGGTGCTGGTCACCGAGATGGCTGGCCGGGCGAGCGTCGAACTCAAGGGAGTCGAGTTCGGCCTCGACCTGGCCGGCCACCCGGCCGCGGTGTCCTCTGTGGTGGCCACGGTGAAGAGCCGGGAGGCCCAGGGGTGGTCCTTCGAGGCGGCCGACGCCTCGCTGGAACTGCTGATGCGCTCCGCGGTCGATCCGGAGAGCGGCCCGCTGCCGCCGTTCACCCTGGAGTCGTACCGCGTGATCGTGGAGCGGCGGGCGGACGGCGAGGTGGTCGCCGAGGCCACCGTGAAGATGATCGTGGACGGCGCCCGGGTGATCGCCACCGAGGAGGGCAACGGGCCGGTGAACGCGCTGGACGCGGCGCTGCGCTCGGCGCTCACCCCGTCCTGCCCGTGGTTGGACGGCGTCGAGCTGTCGGACTACAAGGTGCGCATCCTGAACCCCCGGCACGGCTCGGGGCACGGTACCGGCGCGGTCACCCGGGTACTGGTCGAGTCGACCGACTACGCCGACGGCCGGTCCGGCATGTGGACCACCGTCGGGGTGCACGGCAACGTGGTGGAAGCCTCGTGGCTGGCGCTGGTCGACGCGCTGACGTATGCGTCGATGCGGCAGCGCATCCCGGCCACTGCGGCCCCGTGATCCAGAGCCCGCTGACCAGGTCCCGGTGATCGGGAACCTGCCGGGCCGGTTCCGCTGATCCGGTCCCGCCGGGCCGCCCGCCGCCCCTCCGCGGTGCGGTACCCGGCGCGGGGCCGGCGTCGGTTATTCGGCGGCGGAGCGGGTGGACTCGGGCCGCCGCCTGGCCCATCCCGGGGCGTGCTCGGGCAGCGGGCCGATCGCGACCAGGAAGGCGGGGATCGTGCTGAGCACCGGGAACCTGCGCAGCACCCGCATCGGAAGTGGCAGCCGTGTCGCGAGGCGCCGGGCTCCCGGGTCCTCCTCCAGCTTCCGCCCCAACACGAACCGATGTGCCAGCCGTTGGCCGCCCTGGATCACCGCCGTGGGCCACCAGCGCCGCCGCTGCACGCGGCGCAGCTGGCCCGGGCTGACCCGCCCGGCGCGCAGCGCGGGGGCCACGATCCGCGCCGCCGCGACCGCGTCGGCCACCGCGAGGTTGATACCCACCCCACCGACCGGGGACATCGCGTGCGCCGCGTCCCCGATCAGCAACAGCCCGTCCGAGGACCACCGGCGGAGCCGGTTGAGGCTCACGTTCAGCAACTTCACGTCGTCCCAGCTGGTGATCGCGTGCATCCGGTCCTCGGTCCACGGCACCAAGCCGGCGAACTCGGAGCGCAGCAGTTGCACGCCCGCCGCCCGAAGCCGGCTGTCCGAGCCCTTGCGGATCAGGTAGGCGCACTGCCAGTAGTCGCCCCGGTCCAGCATGACCGCCACGTGCCCGGTGGAGAACCGGCCCACCGCGCCGATCGGATCGGACTCCTTGCGAGGTAGCCGGAACCACCACACATCCATCGGCACGCCGAACTCCCGAGGCCGCAGCCCGGCCGCGTCGCGCACCGTCGATCCGCGACCGTCGCAGGCCACGGTGAGCGCGGCGCGCAGCTCGTGCTCGGTGGTTGGTTCGTGCCCGGTGGCTGGCGCGTGCTCGGTGGCTGGGTCTCCGGGTTGGCCGTCGCCGTCCGTGCCGCGATCGCGGTACCGCACGCCGACCACCCGCCCGCCCTCGGTGAGCAGGCCAGTCACCTCAGCGTTGCGCCGCAGGGTGAAGCTCGGCTCGCGTTCCGCCGCGCTGGCCAGCATCTCGAGGAAGTCCCACTGCGGCACGAGCGCGATGTGCTTGTGCGGACCGGGCAGCCAGCGCAGCTTGAGCGGCACCGCACCGGCGTCGAGCTGCACGGTGATCTGATCCACCAGCCGCCGGTGGAGCTTCTCGAACTCCTCGGACAGGCCCAGCTCGTCCAGCAGGGTCAGGGTGGAGGCGTGCACCGTGTCGCCTCGGAAGTCACGCAGGAAGTCGCTGTGTTTCTCCAGCACGGTCACCCGGACCCCGGCCCTGGCCAGCAAGAGCCCCAGCACCATGCCCGCCGGTCCACCGCCCACCACCACACATCCGGTCTCACTCATCTGGCGCCCCTTTATTCAACAGCTATTGAAAAATATCGTCCTCGCCCCGGCCGGCACGGTCAAGCTGGGCCGTAGCGATGAAGATCACCCTGGCCGGCCAGCGTCACCTAGCGCAATTCGTTAGGTGGGGATTTCTCCTCCTGGCCCAGCGGAACCCTTCCTCTGGCGGCACCTGACCGCGCTGGCCCGGGATGGGTTGTCGGCGGTTGCGGCACCCATATGGGTTATGGGATGTGCGGTTCCTCATATATCGAAAGGCGAAGATCGGTCGCCAGGCAATTGCCGCCGAGCAATGTGGTCATTTGCGCAACTGAGCTGGAGGGGGCCGGCGCGACAGTTGTTGAGGCGAACCGAGCGGCCGCTTCCGGGGCTTCCGAGTGATCGTTCGCTCGGCCTGGACGGGCCGGGCGCCCAGGCCGGAGGGCGCCGAACGGAGCGCCGCTGCCGCGCCCGGTTCGCTGTGTCCGGGTGGGTGGGCCGGGCGAACGTCCTGGTGAGGGCGCCGCGGCCGATGATGAGGTGGTACTGGGCCCGGAGCTGGAGTCGGTGGGGCTGGGTGGCGGTTTGAGGCGTCGCGGCGGGGTCGGCTACGATCGTTGGCAGCACGGAACACTGGTGACGGTGCTCCACAGCAATTGGGGTATGGTGTAATCGGCAGCACGACTGATTCTGGTTCAGTTAGTCTAGGTTCGAGTCCTGGTACCCCAGCGGATTCGGTGCACACCGTTTCCCAATGGCCCCGTCGTCTAGCGGCCTAGGACGCCGCCCTCTCAAGGCGGTAGCGCGGGTTCAAATCCCGTCGGGGCTACAGAGCTGGGAGAGCCCTACCCACGGAAAGCGTGGGTGGGGCTCTTTCGCATTTTGCGCTGGGGGCCCGGCCCCCAGACCCCCGCGCCGGTGGGCTTCGCCCCCTGGCCCCCACGGTTTGGGCTCTTGTTTGCGGCTTGGCTTTGATGCGGGGTTGGCTTTAGTGCGGGTTGGCTTTGGTGCGGCTCGGCTTGGTGCGGGGTTGGCTTTGGTGCGGGGTTGGCTGGCGGCCGGGCTTTCGGTGGGGGTTTAGGGCGGTGGGTTCTGGGGTCCGGGGTCCGGGCTTCCGTGGATCTTGGTTGAGGGCGTCGGCGGGCGACGGTGTTTGCTGGCGGGGCCAGCCTGTGAGGCACAGAGCCTGTGGGTCGCCGGCGCAGACCTTGCGTGTGCGTGGCGGTGGGCTGCTGCTCCTTGGGCATTTGTCGCGTCTTTTTGCAAGGGCATTTGCTAGCTGTCGTGTCAGAATCCAACGACAAGTCGAACTTGGCGTGCGCGCCGCCTCACTGTTAGAGGCGGTGTTGTAGGGCGTCGGCGGCGGCTAGCAGGTTGGCTGCCCACCGGGCGCCGGGGCGGCGGCCGATGCGGTCCACCGGGCCGGAGACCGAGACGGCCGCGACCACCTGCCCGTTCGAGTTGCGGACGGGGGCGGAGACGCTGGCCACTCCGGACTCGCGCTCGGCCACGCTCTGCGCCCAGCCGCGCCGGCGCACCTCCATCAGGGTGCGCTCGGAGAACGTGGCCTCGGCCAGCACCGCGCGCTGGGTGGACGGATCGGCCCAGGCGGTGAGCACCTTTGCTCCCGATCCCGCCCCCATGGACAGCCTGGTGCCCACCGGCACGGTGTCGCGCAGCCCGCTGGCGGGTTCGGACGCCGCCACGCAGACGCGCTGCATGCCGTCCCGCCGGTACAACTGCACGCTCTCGCCGGTCAGGTCGCGCAGCCGGGGCAGTACCGCCGCGGCGGCCTCCAGAAGCGGGTCTCCTGAGCGGGATGCCAGCTCGGTCAGCGTGGGCCCGGGCCGCCACCGGCCGTCCGCCCCTCGGTGCAACAGGCCGTGTACCTCCAGGCCTACCGCGAGTCGATGCGCGGTGGCCCTGGGCAGGCCGGTGCGCTGGCACAGTTCGGAGAGCCCGCAGGGCTCAGCCGCGGCCGCCCAGAGCACCCCGACAGCCTTGTCTAGCACCCCAATCCCGCTATGCTGTCTCACGTACCGATACTAACTTCCCGATATGTGGGAAGTCTAGATCGACGGTCACACGGAGGAAGCGATGGGAAGGACGCTCGCGGAGAAGGTATGGGACGCCCACCTGGTACGCCCGGGGCAGGGCGCGGAGCCGGACCTGCTCTACATCGATCTGCACCTGGTGCACGAGGTCACCAGTCCGCAGGCGTTTGACGGGCTGCGGCTCGCCGGGCGCCCGGTGCGCCGACCGGATCTCACGGTCGCCACCGAGGACCACAACGTGCCCACCAAGGACGTCGAGCTGCCGATCGCGGACCCGGTATCCCGGACCCAGGTGGAGACGCTGCGGCGCAACTGCGCGGAGTTCGACGTCCCGCTCTATCCGATGAACCACGCCGAGCAGGGCATCGTGCACGTGGTCGGCCCGCAGCTCGGGCTCACCCAGCCCGGGATGACCGTGGTCTGCGGCGACAGCCACACCTCCACGCACGGCGCGTTCGGCTCGATGGCGTTCGGCATCGGCACCTCCGAGGTCGAGCACGTGCTGGCCACCCAGACGCTGCCGCTCAAGCGGTTCAAGACCATGGCGATCAACATCAACAGTGCGGACGGCACCCTGCGGCCGGGGGTGACCAGCAAGGACGTCGTACTGGCGGTGATCGCCAAGATCGGCACCGGCGGCGGTCAGGGCTACGTGCTGGAGTACCGGGGCAACGTCATCGAGAACCTCTCCATGGAGGCCCGGATGACGATCTGCAACATGTCCATCGAGGCGGGCGCCCGGGCCGGGATGATCGCGCCGGACGCCACCACCTACGCATATCTGAACGGCCGCGACCATGCCCCGAAGGGCGCGGAATGGGACGAGGCGGTCGCTGCCTGGGAGCAGCTGCGCACCGACGACGACGCCACCTTCGACGCGGAGGTGACCATCGACGCCGACGCGCTCACCCCCTTCGTCACCTGGGGCACCAACCCGGGGCAGGGCCTGCCGCTGAGCGAGCGGGTGCCCGACCCGCAACAGATCGCCGACGAGAACGAGCGGATCGCCGCCGAGAAGGCGCTGGCGTACATGGGCCTCGAGGCGGGCACCCCGCTGCGCGAGGTCCCGGTGGACACCGTGTTCGTCGGGTCCTGCACCAACGGCCGGATCGAGGACCTGCGGGCCGCCGCCGAGGTGATCAAGGGGCGCAAGGTCGCGGACGGGGTGCGCATGCTCGTGGTGCCCGGCTCGATGCGGGTGCGCTTCCAGGCCGAGAAGGAGGGCCTCAGCGACGTGTTCACCGCCGCCGGCGCGGAGTGGCGCTCGGCCGGCTGCTCGATGTGCCTGGGCATGAACCCGGACCAGCTGGCTCCCGGCGAGCGCAGCGCGTCCACCTCGAACCGTAACTTCGAGGGCCGCCAGGGCAAGGGCGGTCGCACCCACCTGGTGTCCCCGCTGGTCGCGGCGGCCACCGCCGTACGCGGCACGCTGTCCTCACCCGAAGACCTGGACTGATACCCCGGGAGTGGTATTGGTCGCTATAGCGACCAATACCACTCACAGGCCCGACGAAGGAGGGCCCAATCATGGAGCCATTCACTACGCACACCGGTATCGGCGTGCCGCTGCGCCGGTCCAACGTGGACACCGATCAGATCATCCCGGCGGTCTACCTGAAGCGGGTCACCCGCACCGGGTTCGAAGACGGGTTGTTCTCCGCATGGCGGCAGGACGAGAACTTCATCCTGAACGTCGAGCCGTTCTCCCGGGGCAGTGTGCTGGTCGCCGGGCCGGACTTCGGTACCGGATCGTCCAGGGAACACGCCGTGTGGGCGCTGATGGACTACGGGTTCCGGGTGGTCATCTCCGCGCGGTTCGCCGACATCTTCCGCGGCAACTCCGGCAAGGGCGGGCTGCTCACCGCGCAGTGTGCCCAGGACGACGTCGAGCTGCTGTGGAAGCTGCTGGAGAACGAACCGGGCACCGAGGTCACCGTCGACCTCACCGAGAAGGTCATTACCGCTAAGGATCTGTCCATGCGCTTCGACGTGGACGAGTACGTCAGGTGGCGACTGCTCGAGGGACTGGACGACATCAGCCTCACTCTGCGTAGCGCCGATGCGATCGATCAATTCGAGGCGAACCGGCCCGCTCGGATGCCACGAACGGTGACCAGCGCCTCGGGGTGATCGCTTTTGGGCGAGCCGACTGGCAACTGACCAGCCAGAACCTCTACGGTGATCCGGACCTGCTCGGCCCAATTGGGGCCGAGAACGCGGGAAGGGGCACGAGGTGAACAAGGCTGAGCTCGTCACGGCGCTCGCCGAGCACCTGGATGGGGACCGTAAGACCGCCGCCGCGGCGGTGGACGGACTGCTCGACGTCATTGTCCGGACGGTGCACGCCGGTGACTCAGTGTCATTGACAGGATTCGGGGTATTCGAGCGGCGGGACCGGGCCGCGCGGGCTGGTCGCAACCCCCGCACCGGTCAGGTGATCCAGGTGCCGGCGACCGCCGTGCCGGCATTCCGGCCCGGTGCCGGCTTCCGCGACGTGATCAGCGGGGCCCGCGAGCCGGGTGCCGCGCCCGCCGCACCGGCCGCCGCTCGGCCGGCACCGACCCGCTCTCGGGCCGCCCGTCCGGCGGTAGCCAGGGCGGCTACCCACAACGCGTCCACCAACAACGTCGCCCCGGCCCCGGCCGCCGCGGCACCGGCGAAGGCGGCGACCAAGACCGCCGAGAAGGGCAAGGCGCCCAAGGCCACCGCGAAGGTGGCTAAGCCGGCGAAGTCCCCGGCGAAGGAGGCCGCCAAGGAAGAAGCCGCCAAGAACGCCAGCAAGAACGGCAAGGCGGCCACCGGCAAGGCGGGCAAGAAGAAGACCAAGAAGTAGCCGCGCCATCCGGCGTCGGCCGAGCCGGGCAACCGGGCATCGGGCGGGGCCGGATGGGCGTCAGCCGGTTGGTTCGGAGTAGTAGTCGGCGGTAACCACCCGGTCGCCGGTGAAGCCGAGTACCCACGTGCTCGCCTTGCGCGACGGCGGCTCCTCGTTGCCGGTCAGCCGGGTGACCAGGTCCGGAATCACCCCGCCCTGGCTGCACACCACCGCGACGTCCGAACCGGCGGACAGCTCGAGGAACCGGGAGAACGCCGCGTCCGGGTCCTTCCAGTAGTCCTCCTCGCCCAGCAGCGGCTCGGGGGTGATCTCCAGGTGGAGCTGGTCGGCCAGCGGCTGGATGGTCTGCGGACAGCGGATCGGCGGCGCCGCGTACGCCCGCGTGGGGCCGAACAGGCGCAGCAGCGCGCTCAGTTCGGCGGCCTGCTCCCTGCCCTTGACGGTGAGCGGGCGCAGCTCGTCCTCGCCGTCCCAGTCGTACCGGCTGCCCGCCTTGGCGTGCCGGACCAGCAGCAGCGGCCGGGGCGGCGATCCGAGCTGGCGGAAGCGGTCCAGGATCTCGTGGTCCCTCGAGTAGCTGAGCAGCCCGTCGGCCAGATCGGGACGCAGCCAGCGCAGCTCATCCACCTCGTCATTGGGTTCGAACTCACCGCCGGTCGCCCGCGCGCTCCAGTAGTGCACCACCTTGTCGCCCTGCGGCACCCGATAGTGCGAGTCGCCGAGCTTTACCCCCAGCACCGCCGTGGAGCCGGTCTCCTCGGCGACCTCCCGGACCGCGGCGGCGGGCGCGGACTCGCCCCGCGCCAGCTTTCCCTTCGGCAGCGACCAGTCGTCATAGCGCGGCCGGTGCACCACCGCGACCTCGATGCCGCCGTCGGCGGGGCGCCACAGCACCGCTCCGGCGGCGACAATCTCGGACATGGTCCCGGTGCGTTCCACGTGGATCACTCTGCCAGTGCCGCCGCGTGTCGGCGCAACGCCTCGGCCTGGTGGTCCCGAATCGTGGCGCCGGCGCCTGGCGTCGGCGATGGCGACCAGGTGCCGTCCGGCTCGAGCACCCAGCACCGGGTGCACGGATCCAGCGCGGAACTGAGGATCTCGTCCAGTTGCTCGCTGAGCCCCGGGTTGACCCGGAGCAGCACCTCGACCCGTCGATCCAGGTTGCGGTGCATGATGTCCGCGCTGCCGATCCAGTACTCGTCCGCACCCTCGAAATGGAAGACGCGGGAGTGTTCCAGGAACCGGCCGAGGATCGACCGCACGTGGATGTTCTCGCTCAGCCCAGGGCGCCCGGGGACCAGCGCGCAGATGCCCCGGACCACGATCTCCACCTTCACGCCGGCCTGGGACGCCCGGTAGAGCGCGTCGATCACCTGCTCGTCCACCAGCGAGTTCATCTTGAACCGGATGCCCGCCGGCCGGCCGGCCTTGTGGTGGTCGATCTCCGCCTCGATCCGCTCCAAGAGGCCACGCCGGACGCCGTACGGCGCGACCAGCAGCGTGCGGTAGCGGCTCTGCCGGGCGTAGCCGGTGAGCGAGTTGAACAGGTCCGCCACGTCGGCGCCCACCGTGGGATCCGCGGTCAGCACGCCGAGGTCCTCGTAGAGCCGGGCGGTCTTGGGGTTGTAGTTGCCGGTACCCACGTGGCAGTAGCGCCGGATCCGGGAGCCCTCCTGGCGCACCACCAACGACGTCTTGCAGTGCGTCTTGAGCCCGATCAGGCCATACACCACGTGCACGCCCGCCTTCTCCAGCTCACGGGCCCAGCGGATGTTCGCCTTCTCGTCGAACCGGGCCTTCAGCTCCACCAGGGCGACCACCTGCTTGCCCGCCTCGGCGGCGCTGACCAACGCGTCCACGATCGGCGAGTCACCGGAGGTGCGGTAGAGGGTCTGCTTGATGGCCAGCACGCTCGGGTCGGCGGCGGCCTGCTCGATGAACCGCTGCACGCTGGTGGAGAACGAGTCGTACGGGTGGTGCACCAGCACATCGCCCTGGCGCAGCGTGGCGAACACGCTCTTCGGGGTCTCACCCTCGGCGAACGCCGGGTGGGTGGCCGGCACAAAAGGGGCGTCCTTGAGCTCCGGACGATCCACCCCGTACACCCGCCAGAGCATGGTCAGATCCAGCAGCCCGGGCACCACCATCACGTCGTGCGGGTCCACGTCGAGCTCGCGGAGCAGCAGCTCCAGCACGTGCTCGCTCATCGTGTCGGTGACCTCGAGGCGCACCGGCGGACCGAACCGGCGCCGGGCCAGCTCCCGCTCGAGTGCCTGCAGCAGGTCCTCGTCGCGGTCCTCCTCGACGTCCAGATCCGCATTGCGGGTGACCCGGAAGGCGTGGTGCTCGGCGACCTCCATGCCGGTGAACAGCTCGCCCAGGTGCGCCGCGATCAGGTCCTCGACCGGCAGGAACACATCGTTGCCGCTGTCCGAAACCACCGGGACCAGCCGAGGCACGTTGTTGGGCACCTTCACCCTGGCGAACCGCTCGGTGTGCGACTGCGGATCCCGCACCGTCACGGCCAGGTTCAGGGACAACCCGGAGATGTACGGGAACGGGTGCGCCGGGTCCACCGCGAGCGGGGTGAGCACCGGGAAGACCTGCTCGAAGAAGTACTCGGAGAGCTGCTTTCGCTGCGGCTCGGTGAGGTCGCGCCAGCGCAGGATGAACACGCCGTGCTCGGCCAGCTCCGGTTGCACCGAGTCGAGAAACACCTTGGCGTGCCGCTCGGCCAGCGCCTGGCTGCGCTCGGCGATCCGGGCCAACTGCTCGCGCGGGGTGAGCCCGTCGGCGGAGCGGACCGCCAGCCCGGTCTCGTCCCGGCGCTTGAGCCCGGCCACCCGGACCATGAAGAACTCGTCCAGGTTGGAGGCGAAGATAGCCAGGAACTTGGCTCGCTCGAGCAGCGGCTGGCTGGTGTCCTCGGCCAGCGCGAGCACCCGTGCGTTGAAGTCCAGCCAGGACAGCTCGCGGTTGAGGTAGCGGTCGTCCGGCAGGTCGTTGCGCACCTGTGCGGGGGTGGGCGCGGGCGGCGCCGCCGGGTCCGACTGGGTGACGGGTACAGCGGGTCGGGGCGCCGGCCGGCGGGTGCCCACGGTGCTCGGGACGGTTCTCGCCGCGACACCGTTGCCCACCGGCGCGTCCCTGCCAGGTACCTCGCCCTTGATCGGAGCTTCGCTCCTGGGCGGGTCGTTCTTGGCGTGGGTGGAGGTACGGCCGGACGCGGCCTTCGTGGCGGGACGCGCGCCGTCGGACTGGGCGGGGACCTCGGCCTCCGGGGGAACATCTACCGGGGCGGCGGCCGTGGTCACCGACGACCGCCCGGTCCCCGGCGCTGAACGCGGCGCCGGAGTACTCCGGCGGTTGGTGCCACGCGTTGTCCGTCGACCGTTCTGTCCATCGGAGGCCACGGAGACATTCTTGCCCACTCGCGGCCGCGGCGAAGCCCCCGCCAAGATGGGTAGCAGGTGAATAGCAGGTCACGATCGCCTACCGGCATGCCCAAAGGCCCTCGAAACCGGTATGGACCAGCGTCAACGGCGCGGGCGCGCGGTCGTCCGCAGCGCGGCCAGGGTGGCCGGACCCAGGCCCAACTCGGCAGCGCGTCTGAGGTCCTCGGGGGTGTCCACGTCCTGGCGCAGCCCGGGCCACTCACCGCGCAGCCGCAGCGCCCCGGCGCGCTCGTGCGCTTCGGCGGAGCCGGGCCCGAACCGGGGCGCCAGCGGCACCCCCGCCGCGGCCACCAGCAGCGTGGTGCCCTCGCCGTGGGCGTCGGCGCAAAAGGCGCGGGGTGCGGTTCCCGCGTCCAGGACAAGGCGGGCGTGCGCCAGGGCGTCGGCCAGCTCGTCGGGGCGCAGCGCGGGCAGGTCGGCCTGCAGCGCGCCGATCGGCCGGTTCGGGTTCCTGGCCAGCAACACCTCGGACCCGAAGCGCAGCGCGGCGTTCAGCCCGGCCTCCGGGCGGTCGGCGAGCACCTGCACCCCTTTGGCGGTGAGCACCGAGGTGACCTCGAGGTCCGACGTGATAGCAATCACCTCGTGCACCCCCCGCGCGGACCGGGCGGCGGCGATCGTGTCACGGGCCAGCGCGAGGGAAAGCCGGCTGTGCGGGACCGGGTCGCCAACCCCATCATCGGCCGCGCCACGCAGCCGCGTCTTGGCCCTGGCCAGGGATTTGACCGGGACGATGAGGTCCACCGCGGACATGCGATCCACCTCTACCCTCGGGGCCACATATTCATCGTTCCACCAGTGGGCCGCCACGCCACCGGGGATGGTTGCTGGACCGCCGGCGCCCGGCCGGTACAGACTTCCGCCGGTGACCACCGGGTACAGACTTCCCGGGGTCGAGGAGACAGATCCGGACATGCCGGGTCGCACGGGCCGCAATCGAGGAGGTCTGCGGGTGGCGCGGGAAAAGGGCGGCTTCTGGGTCGGACTGTGCGCGGTGTTGTTCTATCCGCTCACCTGGCTGGTGAGCCGTTGGCGGGTGGAGGGGCTGGACAAGGTCCCCACGACCGGGCCGGTACTGATCGTGGCCAACCACGTCTCGTACCTGGATCCGGTGTACTCCGCCGTGTTCGTGCACCGGGCCCGTCGGGTCCCCCGGTTCCTCGCCAAGGCCAGCCTGTGGAAGGTCCCGGTGCTGGGCGGGGCGATGGGCGGCAGCGGGCAGATCCCGGTCTACCGCGACTCGGCGGACGCCCAGCACAGCCTCAGCGCCGGCGTGCAGGCGCTGCACGACGGCAAGGCGGTGGTGATCTACCCGGAGGGCACCATCACCAGGGACCCGGCCGGCTGGCCGATGGTGTCCCGCACCGGGGTCGCCCGGCTGGCGCTGTCCAGCGACGTGCCGGTGGTCCCGATGGTGCACTGGGGCACGCTCGCGGTGTACGACCACTACAACAAGAAGTTCCGGCCGCTGCCGCGCAAGGACGTCGTGGTCCGCGCCGGCGACCCGATCGACCTGTCCGCGTTCCGCGGCCGCCCGGTCGACGCCGCGCTGCTGCGTGAGGTCACCGACTACCTGATGGCCTCGGTCCGCCAGCTGCTGGCCGAGGTTCGGGGCGAACCCGCGCCGGCGGACTTCTACCGCAGAGGTAGCGCAGCCGGCGGCCCGGTCACCGGTGACGCCGCGTCGTGACCGAGGTGCGGGCGGAGGCTGAGGAGTTAGCGCGGTCCGGGGTACGCCGGCTCGCGGTGCTCGGCGCCGGATCGTGGGGCACCACGTTCGCGAAGGTGGTGGCCGACGCGGGCCGCCAGGTCACGCTGTGGGCGCGCCGCGCGGAGGTGGCCGAGGACATCAACGAGCGGCACACCAACCACGAGTACCTGCCGGGCATTCGACTGCCCGGGGTGATGCGGGCCACCACGGACCCGGCCGAGGCGATGGACGGGGCGGATGCAGTGGTGTTCGCGGTGCCCTCGCAGACGCTGCGTGCCAATCTGACCGGCTGGCGGGACTTCCTGCCGTCGGACGCCACCCTGGTCAGCCTGGCGAAGGGCGTCGAGCTGGGCAGCCTCAGCCGGATGAGCGAGGTGGTCACCGAGGTGGCCGGGGTGCCGGCCAGCCAGGTCGCCGTACTCAGCGGCCCGAACCTGGCGAAGGAGATCGCCGAGGAGCAGCCGACCGCCACGGTGATCGCCTGCACCGACCAGGGCCGGGCGGTCGCGCTGCAGTTGGCCTGCACGACCGGCTACTTCCGGGTGTACACCAACACCGACCTGGTGGGCGCGGAGCTGGGCGGGGCCGGGAAGAACGTGATCGCGCTGGCCTGTGGCATCGCCGCCGGGATGGGCTTCGGCGACAACACCAGGGCCTCGCTGATCACCCGTGGGCTGGCCGAGACCGCTCGGCTCGGGGTGCGCCTCGGCGCCGATCCGCTGACCTTCGCCGGGTTGGCCGGCCTGGGTGATCTGGTGGCCACCTGCTCGTCGCCGCTGTCCCGCAACCGGAGCTTTGGCGAACGGCTGGGCCGGGGGGAGAGCCTGGCCGAGGCGGAGGCGGCCAACCACGGCCAGATCGCCGAAGGGGTGAAGTCCTGCCTGTCGATCTGTGAGCTGGCCGCCCGACACGAGGTGGACGTCCCGATCGCCGACGGGGTGCGCCGGGTGTGCCACGAGGGCGAGTCCGCCGCGGCGATGGCCAAGGGCCTGATCACCCGCACCCTCAAGCCGGAGTGACCCTCACGCGGGAGTGACCCGGTCCGGCGACCGGGAGTGACGCGGACAACCCAGGCGGGACGGATCCGCTCACGTAGCGTGGCAGCCGTGATCGAACAGCACCGCACGGCGGTCGGGGACGGGACGCGCTGCGTGCACGCCGGGCGGGTCGACGACGGGATCGGCGCGCCGCTGCACGCCGGGCCGGTGCTGGCCGCCGCCTACCACCTGGGGCCGCCGGAGGCGCCGACCCCGGTGGACTTCTACGGCCGTTCGGCCAACCCGACCTGGCGGGCCCTGGAGGCGGCCATCGGCGAGCTGGACGGCGGGCACACGGTGCTCTTCGCGTCCGGGATGGCCGCCGTCTCGGCGATGCTGCGGCTGCTGTGCCGGCCCGGCTCGGCGGTGGTGCTGCCGGCGGACGGCTACTACCTGGCCCGTGCCCTGGCCGCCGAGGAGCTCGCCCCGCTAGGGGTGGAGGTGCGCGAGGTGCCCACCGCCGGGCCCTGGCCGTCGGCACTGTTCGACGGCGCCAGCCTGGTGCTGCTGGAAACCCCGTCCAACCCCCGGCTGGACGTCTGCGACATCGCCGAGCTGGCCGATCGGGCGCACGCCGCCGGCGCGCTGCTCGCGGTGGACAACACCACCGCCACCCCGCTGGGCCAGCGGCCGCTGGCGCTCGGCGCGGACCTGGTGGTGGCCAGCGACTCCAAAGCACTGTCCGGGCACAGCGACCTGATCCTCGGCCACGTGAGCAGCGCGGACCCCGAGCTGGCCGGGCGGCTGGCCACCGCGCGCAATCGGGGCGGCGCGGTGCCGGGGCCCTTCGAGACCTGGCTGGCCCACCGCGGCCTGGGCACCCTGGATTTGCGGCTGGCCCGGCAGGCGGAGAACGCCGCCGCGCTGGCCACCGCGCTGAGCGAGCACCCCGGGGTGCTTCAGGTGCGCTGGCCCGGCCTGCCGGGCGACCCGTCCTTCGAGCTGGCCAGCCGGCAGATGCGCCGGTTCGGCGGGGTGCTGTCCTTCGAGCTGCCCTCCGAGGCCGCCGTGGGCCGATTCCTGGCCACCAGCTCCCTGGTGGCCTCGGCAACCAGCTTCGGCGGGCTGTCCAGCAACCTGGACCGCCGGGCCCGGTGGGGCGACCTGGTCGGCCCGGGCTTCGTCCGCATGTCGGCCGGCTGCGAGGACACCGCCGACCTGGTCGCCGACGTCCTCAAGTCCCTCGACGCGGCAACCGGCTAAATCGGGCGGGCTCAGGGCGCGGCGGCGTGCAGGCGGGGGAGTAGCTCGGCTTCCTCCTAGCGAAAGTGGTCCTCGAGGTCGGCGCCTAGGCGTTCCAGCTCGTCGCGAAGCCGCTCGAGCTCGGCCGGTTGCGGATTCGTCGCCAGTCGTTCGAGCGCGAGCTCGAGCCCAGCCAGGGTCTCGGCCACCCGTCGGTGCTCGGTGTGGAGTTGGTTGAGCGCGGTGCCGAGTTCCGGAAATCTCGCGCGGAACGCGGAGAAGGCACCGTCTTCGCGGAGGTGGTGGGTGCGCAGGTGGTAGCAGAAGGTGAGGCAGTGCCCGAGCAGGGCGCGGCCGTGGTGGGCCTCGGCCCCGCCCTCGGCCGAGGGCCCGGTTCGCCCGCTGAGCAGGTTGCCGATCGCCGATCGGGCCCGAGCAAACTCGGCCCGCAGCTCGTTGTGATGGTGGACCAGTTGGTCGGCGATGGCCCGGCCTCGGGCGGGGTCGGTGAGCTCGAGCGGCCAGAGCGCGACGACCGGGATTGTCCGGGTGGTGTGTGCCTGGTACTCGCGGAACGCTGGATCACGTTCGGCCTGGGCCGCGTAGCAGTGGTCCCGCTCAGCGCCGCGCAGCGGTTCCGCCCGCGCGGTGAGCATGGTGACCACCCCGAGCTGGCCGATCTCCACGGTGACCTGGGGGTCGGCGAGCAGGTTGTGAAACCAATCCGGGTGCCTCGGCCCGCCGGCGTTGGAGGCGAACACCAGGAAGCGTTCGCCGTCGGACCGGTAGACGGCGGGGTTGGTGTGTGGCTTGCCGGTTCGGGCACCGGCCGTGGTGAGCAGCAGCAGCGGCGCGCCCGCGAACATGCCACCGACCACGCCCCCGTTGGCCCGGAACTCCGCGATGATCCGCTGGTTGAAGTTGGTTAGTTCCTGATCGGCCACGTGAGCCCCTCCGATAGCCTGTCCCTGATACGAAGTTGCCTTTGCTCGCAAAGGTACTTTGTCAGTAAAGCTATAGGGGCCAGTGGATGTCAACCCGTGACCGCGCGGCACCGCGCGCCGACGCCGACCTCGACGTCGACGGCGCGATCCGGGCGTTGCTGTTGCTGATGCCGCGGCTGGTCGGGCGGGTCAAGCGCATCCCGATACCGGAGGAGCTGCAGTCGCTCGAGCTGGCACCCCGGCACCTGTCGCTGCTGTCCTACCTGCTCTTCGACGGCCCGATGACGGTGAACGAGCTGGCCGGCCGCCTGGAAGTGGCGCCGACCACGGTGAGCCTGATGGTCAGCGAGCTGAGCCGCAAAGGGGTGCTGCAGCGGCGGGAGGACGAGGCCGACCGGAGACGTCGGATCGTCGCCCTCGCCGAGCGGCAGCGGCCGGCGATCGACGGCTGGCTGGCTCAGGGGGCGACCGCGTGGCGCGCCGCCCTCGAGCCGCTCACCCCGGACCAGCGCCGGATGTTCGTCGACACACTGCGCGCCTACGAGCAGGGCGTCGCCGACGGTTCGGGCTAGGAGGGTCCTGAATAGTGCCGCTCGTCGCGAGCGGTGATCCAGTTGGATGCATCGTAAGGCGGAGGAGGGGCCGATACCGCTGTTGTATCGGCGCCGACGACAACGCAGCGAGGCGCCGACTGGTCACCGCGCAGCAGAGCATGCATTGTTCAGGGCGCTCCTAGACCCGCGCTTGGGTCGCGCCGAGGTCGGCACCGGCTCTGGTCTGCAGGTGCTCGGGGACGCTGAGACCGGGTGTCAGGTCGGGCGCCGGCTCCGGCTCGCCGAACACGGTGCGCACCGGCAGGACGCCGGCCCAGGCCGATCCGCTCGCCACATCGGCCTCATCGTCGATCGGAGGCCCGGTGCGGACCTTCACGCTGGCCTCCTCCAGGTCCAGGGCCAGCAGGGCGGTGGCGGCCAGCTCCTTGGGGTTGGGCTGGCGGGCGTGATCCCAGGACCCGGGTGTGGTGTGCTCCACGATCGCCCGCAACCCGGCCAGCCGCTCCGCCTGGTCGGTGACCAGCCGGGCGGTGCCGTGCACCACCGCGGAGCGGTAGTTGGCCGAGAAGTGGAACACCGAGCGGGCGTAGATCAGCCCGTCGACCAGCGTCACGGTGACGCACACCGGCGTCCCGGACCCGCTGCGCAGGCTCTTGGCCCCGGTGGATCCGTGCAGGTAGAGCACGTCGTCGAGAACTCCGTAGCAGGTCGGCAGCACCCTCGGAGCGCCGTCCACCACCACGCCGAGGTGGCAGATGAGTGCCTCGTCGAGCACCGCGTACAAGTCGGCGCGGTCCTCCCGGCCGCGCTCCTTGGCTCGCCGGAGGGTGCTGCGCGGGGTGGGGGACAGCGGCCGCTCCGGGGTCGGCCGGGGCTGCGTCGTCGTCACGGTGCTCATGGTCTCGATGATGCGACGGAGAAGTGGCATCCTGGTAGGGCCATTCCCGTAGGTTCTGAGCAGTCCACTTGACGGAGGTGCGGCGGTGCCCGCGGACGATCTGCCCATCGTGCTGGACCGGCTCGGCCAGGAGCCGCTGGCGGTGCAGGTGGCGGACGCGCTGCGCACCGCGGCCGGCAGCGGTGCGCTGCGGGTGGGCGACCGGCTCAGCTCGACGCGCGCGCTGGCCGCCCGGCTCGGGGTGAGTCGGACGGTGACCGCCGCCGCCTACGACCAGCTGCTCGCCGAGGGCTGGCTGGCCGGCAAGCGCGGCTCCGGCACGTTCATCACCGCCGCCCCGCCGACCCACCGGGCGCGGGCGCACGCCTCCGCTGTAGACGAGGCCGGCGTTGCGTATAGGTGCGCAGAGCAACGGCAAGCCGCCGCTGGAGACTCCGCCGCGGCGACAATGGCCCCGGCTTCCGCGCGGGGCTCCTCGGCGGATCCGTCGGCGGAGCCCGAGCTGACTGACCTCACCGCCGGCCGGCCCTGCCTGGACGTGCTGGACCGGGCGGCTTGGCGGCGGGCCTGGCGCGCCGCGGCGGACCGGCCGCCGGCTCGGGTCATCGACTACGCCGGACATCCGGAGTTCCGCCGAGCGGTGGTCGACCACCTGCTGCGGCACCGAGGGCTGGCCGCGCGGCCGGACCAGCTGCTGGCCACCTCGGGTACCACCGCCGGACTGGACGAGATCGCCGCCACGCTGCCGCCCGGCGCGCGGGTCGCTCTGGAGGAGCCGGGGTATCAGCGCGCGGCGGTGACACTGGAGGCCAGGGGGCTGCGGGTGGTGCCGGCCGAGATGGACTCCGACGGCCTTCGGGTGGACCGGCTGCCGAGCGGGCTGTCCGCCGTGTACTGCACCCCGGCACACCAGTTCCCGCTGGGCTCGCGGCTGTCCGCCGGGCGCCGGGTGGCGCTGGTGGAGCGGGCCAGGGCGGAGGGTTTCCTGGTGCTGGAGGACGACTACGACGGCGAGCTGCGCTACGACGTGGCCCCGTTGCCGCTGCTCGCCGCGCTCGACCCTGATGTGGTGGCCTACCTGGGCACCAGCAGCAAACTGCTCACCCCGGCGCTGGGGGTGGGTTGGTTGGTGGCCCCGCCGGTGCTGCACGCCCGGCTGTTGGCTGCCCGGCAGCACGCCGCGATTCGTCCCTCGCCGGCCGGTCAACTGGTGTTCGCCGCGCTGGCCGAGTACGGCGACCTGGCCCGGCACCTGCGCCGGCTGCGCGCCGAGTTGACCGAGCGGCGGCAGCGGGTGGTGGAGGCAATTGCCGGCACCGGCGCCCCGGTGCTCGGCGACGCGGCCGGCGGGCACCTGCGGGTCGGTCTGCCCTCGGCGCGGGCCGAGCAGGCGGTGATCGACGGCGCGGCCCGGGCCGGGGTGCTGGTGCCCGGCCTGAGCGAGTACCACCGGGGTCCGGCCAGGGTGTTCGGCGTGTCGGTGGGATATGCCGGGCCGACCCGCGGCGAGCTGGAGCCGGCGGTGGAGGTGGTCGCCGAGATGGTCCGGCGGGCCTGGGCTGAGTGCTGACCGGGGCGGGCGGCTACGCTCGCCGGCCATGGAGCAGCGCCAGGGTGGACAACACGGACAGCAGCGCATCCGGGTCGCGGTGGTGTTCGGCGGGCGCAGTAGCGAGCATGCCATCTCCTGTGTGTCGGCCGGGAGCGTGCTCGCCTACCTGGATCGGGAGCGGTTCGAGGTGCTGCCGGTCGGGATCACCAGGGACGGCGGCTGGGTGTTGGGCCAGGACGACCCGAGGGCATTGACCATTCAGAACCGGGAACTGCCCTCGGTGGATTCGACCGGCACCGCGCTGGCCCTCTCTGCGGACCCGACGCGCGGTGGCCTGGTGCGCCTGGACGAGGGCAGGGCCGGCGAACTGCTCAGCGGGGTGGACGTGGTGTTCCCCGTGCTGCACGGGCCGTACGGCGAGGACGGCACCATCCAGGGACTGCTCGAGATGGCCGGCACGGCGTACGTGGGCCCGGGGGTGCTGGCCAGCGCGGCGGGCATGGACAAGGAGTTCACCAAGAAGCTGCTCGCCGCCGAGGGGCTTCCGGTGGGGGAGATGGTGGTGCTGCGTCCCGGCACCGCAACGTTGACCGAGGCGCAGCGCGCCCGGCTGGGCCTGCCGGTGTTCGTCAAGCCGGCCCGGGCGGGGTCCTCGGTGGGCATCACCAAGGTGACCAGCTGGGCTGACCTGGCGGACGCGGTGGACGTGGCGCGCGCGCACGACCCCAAGGTGCTGGTCGAGGCCGCCATCCCGGGGCGGGAGATCGAGTGCGGGGTGCTGGAGTTCCCGGACGGCTCGGTGCGGGCCAGCGCGGCGGCCGAGATCCGGCTGGTCGGTGCCGGCCGGGACGGGGCGGTGCCGGAGTTCTACGACTTCCAGGCCAAGTACCTCGACGATGTGTGTGAGTTCGACATCCCGGCCAAGCTGGACGACGCCACCGCCGAGCGGGTCCGGGAGCTGGCCATCGCCGCGTTCCGGGCGCTGGACTGTCAGGGGTTGGCCAGGGTGGACTTCTTCGTCTCCGAGGACGGCCGAGTGGTGATCAACGAGTTGAACACCATGCCTGGGTTCACCCCGATCTCGATGTACCCGAGGATGTGGGCGGTCACCGGAATCGACTATCCGGCCCTGCTCAGCACGCTGGTCGAGACCGCGCTGGCCAGGGGCACCGGGCTGCGCTGAGCCAGGGGTTACTTCGGGTTCGCGGGCAGCGTGGCGCGCACGGTGTCCGACACGGTTTGCACCGGCCCGGTCCCGAGGCCCCGGGGCACCGTGACGGCCAGGTACACCGGCCGGTCCACCGCGATGAACGTGTCCCGATCCGGCTGGGCCAGGTCCAGCCAGCTCACTCCGTTGATCACGATCAGCGCCGAGGTGGGAGTCAGCTCGGCCGGCCTGGGCAGCCCACAGCGCAGTACCACCGGGTCACCGCCGGTGGGTCCGGCCCAGGCCGCCGCGCCGGCTGGCGCGGGCGGGCGCAAGGCGAGCCGGGGGAGCGGCGCGGGGCTGGCGGGCAGCGTGGGTGGCAGCGCGGCCAGCAGCTGGGTGCACGGTGGTGTGCCGGCGTCCGGTGCCTCGACCGGTGGCAGCGCCAGCGGCCGGGTGTCCGGTCGGGCGTTGCCTTTGGTGTCGGTGTCGGTCCCCCGGCTGACGACCAGTCCCAGCACAGCGGCCACCGCCAGCAGGACCAGCGGGAGCACGTAGATCGCCACGGTGGCGGGGTGCCGGCGCCCGGCGGGTGTCGCTCCGCCGGTGGGTGCTGCTCCGCCGGTGGGTGCTGGTCGGCCAGGGGCGGGTCCTGGGCTGGGATCCGTGCCGCTCAGGACAGATGCACCACCGGGCAGGTCAGCGTGCGGGTGATGCCGGCGACGTTCTGCACCTGCGCCACGACCAGGCGCCCGAGGTTGTCCATGCTGTCCGCTTCCGCGCGCACGATCACGTCATAGGGGCCGGTGACATCCTCCGCGGCCAGTACTCCGGGCAGCCCGGAAATCTCCGCCGCAACGGCGGAGGCCTTGCCGACCTCGGTCTGGATCAGGATGTATGCCTGGACCACGGCGCGCCCCTTCGCTATGCCATGTCGCCTCTCGGGTAGAACGACAGCGAGAGCAACGTACCGCGGCGCAGGCATATGTCCGACACATGATCGGACGAAGGGAGCGTGGGCTGTGGCCGACCAGCTGCCCGGCCGGGCTGGCAACCAGGCTCCGCCAGTTGCGGCGGAGCCGCCGACGGTGGCCGACCTCGGCGAGTTCGGATTGATCAGCCGGGTGACCGAGGGCCGGGTACAGCCGGGCAGCACGCTGCTCGGGCCGGGTGACGATGCGGCGATGGTGGCCGCGCCGGACGGCCGGGTGCTGGCCAGCACGGATGTGCTGGTGGAAGGCGTGCACTTCCGGTTGGACTGGTCCACGCCAGAGCAGATCGGGCGCAAGGCGGCGGCGGTGAACATGGCCGATATCGCGGCGATGGGTGCCGCGCCCACCGCGCTGCTGGTGGGCCTGGGTTGCCCGCCCGGCACGTCCGCCGCGCTGGCCGAGGAGCTGGCCGCGGGGCTGTGGGCGGAGGCGAAGGCGGCCGGCGCGGGAGTGGTCGGCGGCGACGTGGTGTCCGCGCCCCAGGTGGTGCTGGCCGTGACGGTGCTCGGTGACCTGCGCGGGCGGGAGCCGGTGACCAGGAGCGGCGCCCGGCCCGGGGACGTGCTCGCGGTCGCCGGCCGGCTCGGTTGGGCGGCGGCGGGACTTGCCGTGCTGCGCCGGGGGTTCCGCTCCCCCGTGGAGGTGGTGGGGGCGCACCGGGTGCCGGCGCCGCCGTACGCCGCCGGGCCGGCCGCCGCGGCTGCCGGAGCGACCGCCATGATCGACATATCGGACGGGTTGCTCGCCGACCTGGGGCACGTGGCCGAGGCCTCCGGCGTGGCGCTGGACGTACGATCCGAGGCGGTGCCGCTGGCGCCCCGGCTGGCCGAGGTAGCCACCGCCCTGGGCGCCGACGCGTTGCGCTGGCTGCTCACCGGCGGCGAGGACCACGCGCTGGCCGCCGCGTTCCCCCCGGACGCGGCGCTGCCGGAGGGCTGGTTGGTGATCGGCTCGGTGGCCGAGGGCAGCGGGGTGACCGTGGACGGCCGGACCTACGACGGCACGGCCGGCTGGGACCACTTCGCGCCGAGTTGAGCCGGAATCTTGGCGGCCCTGAGCCGGGGGCGCGATGGACGGAGTCGAGTTGCGGCGGCCGGCACCGCGGTCACCAGAAGGACAACCAGCCCGACCGGCACGGTGACCACCGCCGAGAGCAGCACCGCGGCGATGATCCCCAACCCATTGAACTTCGACATCTCATCTCTCCTCTGTCAGCGCTCCCGCGCCTTCGGGTGCTCCGGTGGCCGGAACGTCGACATGACAGAGGCTGCCGGTTCTGAAGATCGAGAACGATGGCGCTGGCCCTAGTCCTGACCCGCGGGAAACCCCCATCTCGTGTGGGGGAGAACCCGCGGGTCAAGGCCCGTGAGTGGTATTGGTCGCTATCGCGACCAATACCACTCACGGGGTCTGAGCAGCCACAATGGGAGGTGTGCCCACTCCGCTGCGCGACTGGGCGAACACCGGGTTCGGCGGGCAGGTCCGCCGGTCGGTGTACCGCGGCTGGCCGCCGGGGGGGCGCTCGCCGAGCGCCGACTGCTTGCCCAGCCAGGTAGCTACTGGCGCTCGGTCGCGGCCAACCCGTCGGTGCTCGGGCTCGACTGAGCCGGCGAGTAGCCCAGGCTGGCCGGCACGCCCCGAATCGACGCGTCCAGCAGCTGCACCGGGTGCATCAGCGGCAGCGCCGTGCCTTCAGCTGTGCCGCCTTCGGGGGGACCGAGGTGCCGGCGGATCTGCAGCAGGCAACCCGGGTTCGCGGTGACCACCAGGTCGGGCCGGGCCGCGCGGATGTTCGCCGCCTTCCGCGCGCCCAGCTCGGCCGCCGCCTCCGGCGCCACCAGGTTGTAGATGCCGGCGGAACCGCAGCACAGCTCGGGCTCCGCCACCTCGAGCAGCTCCAGCTCCGGGATGGTGCGCAACACCGCACGCGGCTGCGCCCGCACGCCCTGGGCATGCCCCAGGTGACAGGCGTCGTGGTAGACCACCCGGGCCCGGATGGGGTGCCGAGGGGCCGCCGGCTCCAGTTCGGCCAGCACCTCGCTCACATCCCGGACCTTCGCGCTGAACGCCGCCGCCCGCTCGGCCCACTCCGGGTCGTCGGAGAGCAGGTGGCCGTACTCCTTCATCGAGGAGCCGCAGCCGGCCACGTTGGTGACCACCGCGTCCACGTCCAACTCACCGAACAGGGCGATGGTCCGCCGGGCCCGCCCGAGGGCGTCCAGCTCCCGACCGGCGTGCAGCTCGAGCGCGCCGCAGCAGCGCTGGCCACGGGGGACCAGCACCTCGCAGCCTTCCGCGGCGAGCACCCGGGCGGTGGCCTCGTTCACCGAGTGGAAGAACACGTCCTGCACGCACCCGGTGAGCAGCGCGACCCGCCGCCGCTGCTGGCCCACCGCCGGGATCCGCTCGGGCAGCCGGGCGAACGCCTCGCGCAGCCGCACCGGCGGCAGCAGCGACTCCATCGCGCCGAGCCGACCGGGCAGCTTGCCGGCCAGTCGGGCCACCGCCGGCACCCGGCGCAGCCGCTGGTAGAGCGCACCCGGCACGGCGGCCGCCCGCAGCCTGCGCCGGTAGGGGAACAGCGCGAAGATGGCGCCGCGGAACAGCCGGTCGGACCGCGTGCGAGGCACGTTGCGCTCCAGCTGCGGGCGGACCGACTCGAGTAGCCGGTCGTACTGGACGCCGGACGGGCACGCGGTCACGCAGGCCATACAGCCGAGACATGCGTCGATGTGCTGGTGCAGCGCGCCGTCCAGCCCGATCTCACCCTTGGACGCCATGTCCATCAGGTAGATCCGGCCACGCGGGGAGTCCATCTCCTCGCCCCACAGTTGGTAAGTGGGGCAGGTCGGCAGGCAGAAGCCGCAGTGCACGCAGTCACCCAGCAGCTCGGCCGAGGGCGGGCGGTGCGGGTCGAACGCGGACGGGCCGGTCTGTGGCAGCTTGCTCTCCGCGGATCCGGCTGGGGTGGTCACGGTGCGCTTCTCCTCGGGGTGGGCCGGCTGGTCACGGCCAGGCGGCGCGATCGGCGAATGATCGGCGAGTTGGTCGGCGAAATGGTCACAGCCACGGGGTGAAGCGGCCGGCGCCGAGCCGCCCCTTGGGGTCGAGTTCGTCCCGGACGGCCCGCAGCAGCCCCACCGAGGACGGCGCGGGCCCCCAGCCCGGCACGCTGGCACCGGAGGGGCGGGCGCGCAGCACCGAGGTGCCGCCGACCCGATGTACCAGCTGGTGGGCGCGGGCGACGATGTCCGGTTCGGCGGGCAGGGTAAGGGTGCCGATGCCGGTGGCCAGCCCAGCGGTGACCGCGCTGGCCCCCAAGGTGGCGGTGAGCTCGGTCAACAGTCCGGCCAATCGGGACGGCCGCGCGCCGACCCGCAGCACCGCGGTCGCATCGGGCGGCCGCTCGGCGGCCCCGCCGCCGCTAGGACCGCCGACACCCGCCCGGCCGGTGACCCGCGCGGAGTGTTCGGCCCAGGCATCCGCCTCCTCGTCCGGACGCAGCCGCACCGCCTCCAGCCCGAGCAGGCTGACCAGCCGCTCCGCCCTGGCGTCCAGCGCCGCCGCGCTGCCCGCCAACCGCACCAGCAGGCCGCCGTCGCTCCACTCCAGCGCCACCGGCTCCAGCGGGCTGGCCAAGACCTGGCCGGCCGCTCGGGCACCGTCGCCGAGCGACCCGGCCAGCCGCACCGTGGCGCTCGCCTCCGGCAGCGGGTGCAGCCGCAGCACCACCTCGGCGAGCAGCGCAAGGGTGCCGTAGCAACCGTGTACCAGCTTGGCCAGGTCGTAGCCGGCCACGTTCTTGATCACGTGCCCGCCGGTGCGGGCCACGGTGCCGTCCGCGAGCACCACGGTCGCCCCGATCACCAGGTCTCTCGGCGTGCCGTAGAGCAGCGCCCGAGGTCCGGAGTCGGCGGTGGCGATCAGCCCGCCCACGGTGGCGCCCAGCCCGACCCTGGCCGGGTCCAGGGCGACCTGTTGGCCGTGCTCGGCCAGCTCGGCGTTCAGCTCGCGCAGCGGGGTGCCGGCGCCCACCTCGACGGTCATGTCCCCCGGGTTGTGCGCGCGCACCCCGCACAGCGCGGTGGTGTCCAGCACCAGGTCGGCGGGTTCCGGCTGACCGGCCCAGTCGGCGGCGGTGCCGGCGCCCCGGATCAGTACCCGCCCGGCGTTCTCGGCCAACGCGGCGGACGCCTCGGCCAGGTCGGCGGGTCGCACCGCTGTGGTGGGTGCGTCGGCGTGGGAAGCCGGTTGGGAGGTCGGTTGGGAAGTCATAGCCGTTCGATCACTCCCGCCTCCTCCAGCGGGTGCGGCCGGAACTTGCCGGGCCGCTCTCCGCACAGCCGGGGGGTGGGCAGCAGTTTGCCCGGGTTGCACAGTCCGGCCGGGTCGAAGGCGGAGCGCACCCTGGCCATCACCGCCAGGTCGACCTCGCCGAACATCTTGGGCATCGAGCAGGCCTTGTCGGTACCGATGCCGTGCTCGCCGGACAGCGATCCGCCCAGCTCCACGCACAGTTCGGCGATCTTCCCGGACAGCTCTTCGGCGCGCTCGGTCTCCTCGGCGGCGGCGTCGTAGAGCACCAGCGGGTGCAGATTGCCGTCGCCGGCGTGGAACACGTTGGCCACCCGCAGCCCGGCGTCGGAGCCCATGTCCGCGATCCGACGCAGCACCTCGGCCAGCCGGGTGCGCGGCACCACCCCGTCCTGCACGAAGTAGTCCGGGCTGATCCGCCCGACGGCGGCGAACGCGGACTTGCGGCCGCGCCAGATCGCGGCGCGCTCCTCGGCGTCCCCGGCGACGTGCAGCCGGGTGCAGCCGTGTTTGTCGCAGATCGCCCGGACCCGTTCGAACTGCTCGCCGCACTCCTCGGCCGGTCCGTCCAGCTCCACCACCAGCGCCGCCGGCACGCCCCGGGTGTACCCGGCATGCACCGCCTCCTCGGCCGCCTCGATGGCCAGGGTGTCCATCATCTCCACCGCCGCCGGCACGATTCCGGCGGCCACGATGTCGCTGACCACCTCACCGGCCGCCTCGATGGACGGGAAGTCGGCGAGCAGCGTGCGCACCGACTCCGGGGTGCGGAGCAGCCGCACGGTGATCTTCGTGGCGATCCCGACGGTGCCCTCCGAACCGACGAACACCCCGCGCAGGTCCGGTCCGAGCTGCTCGGCGCTGTCCCCACCCAGGGTCACCACCGAGCCGTCGCCCAGCACCACCTCCAGTGCCAGCACGTGGTTGGTCGTGAAGCCGTACTTGAGGCAGTGCGCCCCGCCGGAGTTCTCCGCCACGTTGCCGCCGATGGTGCACACCTGCTGGCTGGACGGATCGGGCGCGTAGTACAGCCCGTACGGCGCCGCCGCCTTGGTGATGTCCAGGTTGGTCACCCCCGGCTCCAGCACCGCGCGGCGGTCCACCGAGTCGACCTCGAGCACCCGGCGCAGCCGCTGCAGGCTGATCACCACGCCGTCGGCCACCGGTAGCGCCCCGCCGGAGAGGCCGGTGCCGGCGCCCCGGGCCACGAACGGGATCCGGTGCTGGGCGCATACCCGCACCGAGGCGGCCACCTGCTCGGCGGTCCGGGGCAGCAGTACCAGGGCGGGAACCACCCGGTAGCCGGTCAGCCCGTCGCACTCATAGCTGCGCAGCTGGGCCGGGTCGGTGATCAGGTTGTCCGCGCCGATCGCGCGCTCGAAGTCCCGCCGTGCGGTGGCGCCGATGGGCATCGCGCACCTCCCCGTACGTCCACGTCCCGGGCCTGCGGTGTACACCGAACCTCGCCGCCTGGCCGCCGTCAAGTGGGGCCTGGACCGGGCGACACCTTGGCCGGGCATGAGCCCGGTTCGGTGATGGCTCGCGTACACCCGCAGATGTTAGATGCATCTTAGATGCAACGCCACCACAGCGCGGATCGCGGTCCAGAGAGGCTGAGAGTTGGACGGCTCCCAGCGCCCGCTGGTCCGGCTGTCGAGGGACAACCGGACCAATTGGGGGCTAGGTCGTGGGCTAGGTCTGGCTCCTAGCGGACGCGCGCCAGCTGCGGGTCGCGCCAGAGCACCACGATCTCGGTCTCCTTGGAGCCGATCAGGTCCAGCAGCTGGTTTTCGTCGAAACCGGGCAGTGCCCGGAGTCGGCCGATCAGCTCGCAGACCACCGGGTGGCTGAACGGGATGACCTGCCAGCGACCCGAAGCGGAGCCCAGCAGGAAGCACGCGTTCTCCTGCCAGGAGCCGTGCGCACAGGTGCGCACGGCGACTTCGGCGAGATCGGTACACGCTTCGTCGAGGTCGATCTGGATGGGCGGTTCCGGTCGGGGAAGGATCCGGCGCAGCGACTCGCTGAGCGGTGCTCGGGGCCGAGGGATAGGGGGAAAGCCAGCTTCGGCAGGTAGGACCGGCCCGCCCCCTGGATGCGAAGCAGAGATGGGGAGCCTCCGACGGTGTCCGGGGTCGTCACGGTCGGCTGTTGCCGGCCGGGTGGGAGCGCGACTGTGAGGTCGGCTTAGGCCACATCGGTGATTCTTGGGCGTGGACCCGTCACCTGTAAAGGGCAGTCGACACATCATGTGACCCCTGTTGGCCTGAACGGGGCAAATTCCCGCGCGCTTTACATCAACGCAACGTGACCCATCTGGGGGCTAAGAGGCACCACCAAAGGGTGGCAGGCGAGTTCCGCATCGTGGAATGGCGTGTCCACTTTGCAAAAAGTACGCTCGTCCCATGGCCTCCACGACTTCGTCAATTCAAATTCACGGCTACCCGGTGGACCGCCAGGACGAGGTGCTCACGCCCGAGGCGCTGGAGTTCATCGCCGCGTTGCACCAGGAGTTCGAGCCGACCCGCCAGGAGCTGCTGGCGGCCCGCGCCGAGCGGCGCGCTGAAGTCGCCCGAACCGGCCGGTTGGACTTCCTCGCCGAGACCGCTTCGATCCGCGAGGCCGACTGGTCGGTGGCCGAGGCCCCGCCGGCGCTGGTGGACCGGCGGGTGGAGATGACCGGCCCGACCGAGCGCAAGATGACCATCAACGCACTCAATTCAGGCGCCAAGGTGTGGCTGGCCGACTTCGAGGACGCCTCCACCCCGACCTGGCACAACGTGGTCGCCGGCCAGCTCAACCTGATCGACACCCACGCCGGCAAGGTGGAGTTCACCAGCCCGGAGGGCAAGGAGTACCGGGTCACCGCCACCGAGCTGCCCACCATCGTGGTGCGCCCGCGGGGCTGGCACCTGGACGAGCGGCACGTGACGGTGAACGGCGCGCCGGTGGCCGGCGCGCTGGTCGACTTCGGGCTGTACTTCTTCCACAACCCGTCGGTGCCCTACTTCTACCTGCCGAAGCTGGAGAGCCACCGCGAGGCGCGGCTGTGGAACGACGTGTTCACCTACGCCCAGCGGATCCGCAACGTGCCGCACGGCTCCGTCCGGGCCACCGTGCTGATCGAGACGATCACCGCCGCATTCGAGATGGAAGAGATCCTCTACGAGCTGCGCGAGCACATCTCCGGGCTCAACGCCGGCCGGTGGGACTACCTGTTCTCGCTGATCAAGTACTTCCGGGACGCCGGGCCGGCGTTCGTGCTGCCGGACCGCAACTCGGTGACCATGACCGCGCCGTTCATGCGCGCCTACACCGAGCTGCTGGTTGCCACCTGCCACCGGCGCGGGGCGTTCGCGGTCGGCGGTATGGCGGCGTTCATCCCCAGCCGGCGCGACCCCGAGGTGAACGAGAAGGCGATGGCCAAGGTCCGGGAGGACAAGCAGCGCGAGGCCGAGGCCGGCTACGACGGCTCCTGGGTGGCCCACCCGGACCTGGTGCCGCTCTGCCGGGAGGTGTTCGACGGGGTGCTCGGCGACCGGCCGAACCAGCTGGACCGGACCCGCGACGAGGTGAAGGTGACCGCCGCCGAACTGCTGGACGTCGCGTCCACCCCCGGCGAGTCGACCGAGGCCGGGCTACGCAGTGCGGTCAGCGTGGGGCTGCAGTACATCGAGTCCTGGCTGCGCGGCAACGGCGCCGCCGGCATCAACAACCTGATGGAGGACGCCGCCACCGCCGAGATCTCCCGCTCGCAGATCTGGCAGTGGGTGCACGGCTCGGTGCAGCTGGCCGAGGGCACTACGGTCACCGACCAGCTGGTCCGCACGGTGGTCGAGGAGGAACTGGCGAAGATCCGCGAGACGGTCGGTGCGGAGGCCTACGCCGACGGCCGCTGGGACCAGGCCCGCTCCGTGTTCGAGCAGGTCGCGCTGGCCGACGATTTCGTCGACTTCCTCACCCTGCCGGCCTACGAGCTGATCGACTAACCCGTGAGTGGTTAGCGTTGTCATAGCAACGCTAACCACTCACGGGTCCTAAGCTGGGCGAATGAGTTCCTCACCGGTCGAGGCGCCGGCGCACCTCGGCGAGCCCAGCGTCGTGGAGGTCAGCGACGGGGTCTACGCCTACATCCAGCCCGACGGCAGCTGGTGGATCAACAACACCGGCTTCCTGGCCGGCTCGCAGGGCGTGATCAGCATCGACGCGTGCTCCACCGAGGCGCGGACCAAGGCGTACCTGAGCGCGATCACCTCGGTGAGCAAGCGCCCGGTACGCACGCTGATCAACACTCACCACCACGGTGACCACACCTTCGGCAACTGCCTGTTCGAGGGCGCGACCATCGTCGCCCACGAGAAGACCCGGGCGGAGATGACCGCGTTCGGGCCGCCACAGCCGCTGCCGTTCTGGACCCCGATCGACTGGGGCGACCTGCGGCTGGAGCTGCCGTTCCTGACCTACGCCGAGGGTGTGACGGTGTGGTCCGACGAACTGCGCTGTGAGGTGCGGTACGTGGGCACCGCGGCGCACACCACGAACGACTCGATCATCTGGCTGCCCGAGCGCTCCGTGCTGTTCGCCGGTGACCTGCTGTTCCGGGGCGGCACCCCGTTCCTGCTGATGGGCTCGGTGGCCGGGGCGATCGACGTGCTGGAGACGGTGGTCAAGCCGCTCGGCGCGG
The DNA here is from genome assembly GCA_036402515.1 of Pseudonocardia sp. Classification (GTDB taxonomy): domain Bacteria; phylum Actinomycetota; class Actinomycetes; order Mycobacteriales; family Pseudonocardiaceae; genus Pseudonocardia. The sequence goes on along the minus strand of DASWST010000233.1, from coordinate 18,678 downwards.
AAACCATCGTGCCCGGCCACGGCGGGATCAGCGGCCCCGAGCTGATCGACGACGTGCTCGGCTACCTGCGCTTCGTGCAGGACACCGCGCGGGCCGGCAAGGCGGCCGGGCTGACCCCGCTGCAGGCGGCCAGGGAGGTCGACCTGGGCGGCTACGCCGCGCTGCTGGACTCCGAGCGGATCGTGGGCAACCTGCACCGGGCCTACGCCGAGCTGGACGGCACCCCGCGCGGGGGCCAGATCGACGTCCTCAGCGCGCTCTCCGAGATGGTCGCCTACAACGGAGGCAAGCCGCTGACCTGCTACGCCTGAGCCGGCGCCGGGCGGTGGTCGGCGAACTGCGTAGGGTCTGCCGGTGCCCATCTATGCGCTCGGTGAGCTGGAACCGAACATCCACCCCGACGCCTACGTCCACCCGGACGCGGTGATCATCGGGGACGTGACGATCGGGGCGTTGTCCACGGTATGGCCCACCACCGTGCTGCGTGGCGACCACGGCCGCATCGTGATCGGGGACCGCACCAGCGTGCAGGACGGCTCCGTCATCCACACCACCCGGCGGCAGCCCACCTTGATCGGCAATGAGTGCACGGTCGGGCACAACGTGCACATCGAGGCGGCCACCATCGCCGACCACTGTCTGATCTCCTCCGGCGCGGTGGTACTCAACGGCTCCCGGGTGGACGACGGGGCGGTGGTGGCCGCCGGCGCGGTGGTCTCGCCGAACTCGCACGTTCCGGCCAGGTGCATGGCGCTGGGGGTGCCGGCCCGGATCCGGGAGGGCTACCAGGTGCCGGAGGGGGCGTTCCAGTACGCCGTGGACTCCTACGTGCGGCGCGGCCAGCAGTTCCGGGTCGAGTTGCGCCGACTCGACGGGTGAGGCGAGTAGTGACCGACGCCGGCGCGCCGCTGGAACTCAGCGTGGTCGGCTATGACCACCCGGACGCGGTCACCCTGGTCGAGGCCGTGCAACTGGTGTACATCGAGCGGTACGGCGGGGTAGACGCGACTCCGGTCGACCCCGCCGAGTTCGCCCCGCCCACCGGCGTGTTCCTGGTCGGCTACGCGAACGGCGCCCCGGTCTGCTGCGGCGGCTGGCGCACGCACCGGCGAGTCGGCGCTCACAGCACACCGAGTCGCCGGTCTCAGCACACCGCGGGCTCGGCCTCCGCCGACGGTGACGCCGATGCCGACGCCGATGCCGATAAGGACGCCGAGCTCAAGCGGATGTACGTGGTCGACCAGGCCCGAGGGCGGGGGTTCGCGCGGCGGCTGCTGGCCGAGCTGGAGCGCACGGCGGTGGCCGCCGGCGCGCGGCGCATGGTGTTGGAGACCGGCACCCGCCAACCGGAGGCCATCGGGCTGTACCGGTCGGCCGGCTACCAGCCGATCCCCGGGTTCGGGGTCTACCGCTGTGCGCCCGGCAGCAGGTACTTCGGCAAGCCGCTGGGCTGAGCGCCGGGGGCCAACCGGGACTCACTAGGCTCCGACGGGTGCTCCCTTCCACGCTCGAATCGCCCGACTTCCGGCAGACCGGCAGCCTTCCGGGAGCGGGCCAGCGGGGCCGGTCATGAGCGGCAAGCCGCTGGATGAGGTGGTCGAGGCCGGCTGGGCGCGCGCGCTGGCTCCGGTGGCCGACCAGGTGACCGCGATGGGCGCCTTCCTGCGCGCCGAGATGGCCGCCGGGCGGCGCTACCTGCCCGCCGGGGCGAACGTGCTCCGCGCGTTCCAGCAGCCGTTCGACGCCGTGCGGGTGCTCATCGTGGGCCAGGACCCGTATCCCACCCCGGGGCACCCGGTGGGGCTGTCCTTCTCGGTGTCCCCGGAGACCCGGCCGCTGCCCCGCAGCCTGGTCAACATCTACCGCGAGTACGGCGAGGACCTCGGCCACCCGCTGCCCTCCACCGGAGATCTGACCCCGTGGACCGAGCGCGGCGTGCTCCTGCTCAACAGGGTGCTCACGGTGCAACCCGGGCAGCCCGCGTCGCACCGGGGAAAGGGCTGGGAGGAGGTCACCGACCAGGCCATCCGGGCGCTGGCCGCGCACCCCAGCCCGCTGGTGGCGATCCTCTGGGGCCGGGACGCACGCACGCTGCGGCCGCTGCTGGGCGAGGGCGTGCCGTGCATCGAGTCGGCCCACCCGAGCCCGATGTCGGCGGACCGGGGGTTCTTCGGCTCCCGCCCGTTCAGCCGGGTGAACGAGCTGCTCGAGACCCGGGGCGCCGAGCCGATCGACTGGAAACTGCCCTAGCAGGTCACGACTCCGGGACATCCGTGCACACAAACGACCCGCCATGCCGGGTCGGCCTGGCGGGTCGCTAGAGCGGTGCGGTCAGGCGCGGGCTACCTTGCCGGCCTTGAGGCAGGACGTGCACACGTTCAGCCGACGCCGCGAACTTCCGTTCACGATGGCCCGCACGGTCTGGATGTTCGGGTTCCAGCGGCGGTGAGTACGGCGGTGCGAGTGCGACACGGACATGCCGAAGCCGGGACCCTTGCCACAGACGTCGCAGACGGCAGCCACGTCGATAACTCCTCAGGTAGATCGGATTGCGCCCTCAGTGGGCGCGCGGCCCGGCTGGGACACCGGACGTGCTTCTCCCCAGGGTAACCATCCGTCCGGCGGTGACCAAACCGGGGCGACCAAAAGCACTGCGTCGTACCCACCCCGCCGGCTCCGCCGGCTACCGTCCCCCGGGGTTCTACCCACCCCGCCGGCTCCGCCGGCTACCGTCCCCCAGGCTCGCTACGCTCGGTCCACGGTGACACTGGCGTCAGCCAGCAGGTACCGGAAGGGGAGTGTACGGGTGTTGCGGGTCCTGGACGCGAGTGCCATCCGGCGCTGGGCGGACGCTTCGGTGGACCTGCTGGAAGCCCACCGCGCCGAGCTGGACCGGATCAACGTGTTCCCGGTGGCGGACGGGGATACCGGGACCAACCTGGTGCTCACCCTGCGCGCGGCAGCCGAGGAACTGGCTCGCCGCCCCGTTCCGGCCGGACGGGCGGACACCGCCGCCGAGGTGGCCGCGGCGCTGGCTCGCGGCGCTCTCCGCGGTGCCAGGGGCAACTCCGGGGTGATCGTGTCGCAGCTGCCCAGGGGGCTGGCCGAGGTGCTCGCCGACGCCGAGGGCTGGCCGGACGACGGGGCTGATGGCGGGGCGGACGGCGGGGCGGACGGCGGGGTCGACGGCCGCGTGCTGGCCGCCGCGCTGTGCCGGGCTGATGAGCTGGCCAGGGCGGCGGTCAGCCGGCCGGTGGAGGGCACGGTGCTGTCCGTGCTGCGCGCCGCCGCGCTGGCCTCGACCGAGGTCGCCGAACGGGGTGGGGCGTTGGACGAGGTGGTCACCGCCGCCGCCGAGGGCTCCGCCGCCGCGCTGGCCGACACCCCCCGGCAGCTGCCGATGCTGGCCAGGGCCGGCGTGGTGGATGCCGGTGGACGCGGGCTGGTGCTGCTGCTGGACGCGCTCGCCGGCGTGGTCACCGGCCGCCCCACCACCGTGAAAACCGCCGCCTCCGCCACCGACTACGCCGCCGACCACGCCGGCCGCGCGCGGGACCGGGGGGCGCTGATCGCCGACCGGGAGTCCGGCGCCAGCGAGTACGACTACGAGGTGATGTACCTGCTGGAGGGCAGCTCCGCCGGGCGGATCGAGGCCCTGCGCGCCCGGCTGGACGAACTGGGTGACTCGGTCGCGGTGGTCGGTGACGGGGGGCCCGGCGGCACCGGCCAGTGGAACGTGCACGTGCACTGCACCGACGTCGGCGCGGCCATCGAGGCCGGTGTGGAAGCGGGGCGCCCGCACCGGATCACCGTCGTGCGCTTCGCCGACCAGCGCGCCTCACCGATGGCCGTGGACGGCGCCGAAGCCGGCCGGTTCCGGCTGGCCAGGGCGGTGGTGACGGTGGTCAGCGGGGAGCCGGTGGCCGAGCTGGTCCGGGCCGACGCGGTGGTCGCGCTGGTGGCCGCGCCGGAGCAGCCCCCCGGCGCCGGGGAGATCGCGGCGGCGGTGGCCGGTACCCGCGCCCGGCACGTGGTGGTGCTGCCCAACGACATCGAGCTCACCCCGATCGCCGAGGAGGCCGCCGACCTGGCCAGGGTGGCCGGGGCGGAGGTCGTGGTGGTGCCCACCTCCTCGGTGCTGCAGGGGCTGGCCGCGCTGGCCGTGCACGACGTCGAGCGGCGGCCCGGCGACGACGTGGTGGCGATGGCCGAGGCGGCCGCCGCGACCCGCACCGGGGTGGTGCAGATCGCCACCGGCGAGGCGCTCACCTGGGCGGGCCGCTGCTACGCCGGGGACGTGCTCGGGCTGGTCGACGGGGAGGTGGTGCTCATCGAGCACGACCTGACCGCCGCCGCCTGCCAGCTGGCGGATCGGATGCTGACCGCGGGCGGGGAGCTGGTCACCGTGCTGCTCGGGGAGAATCGGCAGGGCGGCACCGACGAGCTCGGCAGGCTGCTCGCCGACCACCTTCGATATACCCACCCGGAGGTCGAGGTGGTGCGGTATCGGGGCGGCCCGGTCGGGCGGCCGGTGCAGCTGGGGGTGGAATGACGGTGCTAGCCCGGCGGACCCTTCGCTCCGCGCCTCCCTCGCAAGCTCGGTCGGCACCGACCCAGGACGAGCTCACGAAGGGCGCCGCCTCATGACCGACCTGGACAGCCCGCTCAAACCCTTGGTGGGCCAGGCCGCGGCGAACGCGCTGGCCGCGCAGCTGGAGCTGCACACCGCCGGTGAGCTGCTGCGGCACTACCCACGTCGGTACGCCGAGCGCGGCAAGCTCACCGACCTGGCGAACCTGGAGCTGGGCGAGCACGTCACGGTGATGGCGGAGATCCGCTCGGTGTCCTCCCGGCAGATGCGCCAGCGCCGGGGCACCATCATGGAGGTGGTGATCGCCTCCGGCGGCCGCACGCTGAGCTGCACGTTCTTCAACCGCCGGTTCCAGGGCAGCCTGGTGGCCGGGCGGACCGGCCTGTTCGCCGGCAAGGTCACCGCGTTCCGAGGCAAGCTGCAGCTCAACCAGCCGGACATGATGATCTTCGGTGCCGACGGCGACGATGACGACGAGGTGGATGCGGACGAGTTCGCCGGTGCCCTGCTGCCGATCTACCCGGCCACCACCAAGCTGCCCTCCTGGAAGATCGCCCGCTGCGTCCGGCAGGTGCTGGACATGATCGACGATCCGTCCGACCCGGTGCCCGCGGAGATCCTGGCCGAGCGCGGCCTGCCCGGCCTCGGGGAGGCGCTGCGCGGGATCCACCGGCCGGGCACCGACTCCGATTGGCGCCGGGCCAGGGAGCGGCTGGTCTGGGACGAGGCGCTGGCCGTGCAGCTGGCGCTGGCCCAGCGCCGGCTGGCCGCGCTGAACCGGCCGGCGCCCGCCTGCCCGCCGGTGCCGGCCGGACTACTGGACGAGTTCGACGCACGACTGCCGTTCACCCTGACCGACGGCCAGCGCGAGGTGGGCGAGGTGATCACCCGCGACCTGGCGATCGAGCACCCGATGAACCGGCTGGTGCAGGGGGACGTGGGCGCCGGCAAGACGATCGTGGCGCTGCGCGCGATGCTACGGGTGGTCGACTCCGGCCGGCAGGCCGCCATGCTGGCACCCACCGAGGTACTCGCCGCCCAGCACGCCCGCACGCTGCGCGAGCTGCTCGGCCCGCTGGGCCGCGCCGGGGAGCTGGACGGGGCCGACCGGGCCACCCGGATCGCCCTGCTCACCGGTTCACTGGCGGCCAAGGCCCGCAAGCAGGCGCTGCTGGACACCGTGTCCGGCGCGGCCGGGATCGTGGTCGGTACGCACGCGCTGATCCAGGACCGGGTGGAGTTCGCCGACCTGGGGCTGCTGGTGGTGGACGAGCAGCACCGGTTCGGGGTGGAACAGCGCGACGTGCTGCGCAGCCGCGAGGGTGGCCAGGCGAGCACGCCGCACCTGCTGGTGATGACCGCGACGCCGATCCCGCGCACCGTGGCCATGACGGTCTACGGGGACCTGGAGGTTTCCGCGCTGCGCGAGCTGCCCAAGGGCCGTTCGCCGATCGCCACCACGGTGATCCCGGTGGGGGAGAAGCCGGCCTGGCTGGAACGGGCCTGGCATCGGCTGCGCGAGGAGGTCGCCGGCGGGCACCAGGCGTTCATCGTGTGCCCGCGGATCGGCGAGGACCAGAACGGCGCCGCCGGGGCCGGCCAGCGCGCCGCCGAGGAGGACACCGAGCTGGAGCCGCCGGACGAGGAGGAGGACGGGGAGAAGCGCCGCCCGCCACTCGCGGTCGCCGACGTGGCGCCGATGCTCGCCGAGGGGCCGCTGGCCGGGCTGCGTCTCGGGGTGTTGCACGGCAGGCTGCCGTCCGACGAGAAGGACGCGGTGATGCGGGCGTTCTCGGACGGCGAGCTGGACGTGCTGGTGGCCACCACGGTGATCGAGGTCGGGGTGGACGTGCCGAACGCCACCGCCATGGTGATCATGGACGCGGACCGGTTCGGGCTGTCCCAGCTGCACCAGCTGCGCGGGCGGGTCGGGCGTGGCTCGGCGCCCGGCGTCTGCCTGCTGGTCACCGACTCCCCGCCGGGCACCACCGCCAGGGCCCGGCTGGACGCGGTGGCCTCCACCACCGACGGCTTCGAGCTGGCCCGGCACGACCTGGAGCTGCGCCGGGAGGGCGACGTGCTGGGTGCCTCCCAGTCCGGCCGGCGCTCCGGGCTGCGGCTGCTGTCCCTGCTGCGCGACGAGCGCACCATCACCGAGGCCAGGGACCGGGCCTGGCGGTTGGTCGCCGGCGACCCGTCGCTGGCCGGCAACCCGGGGCTGGCCGCGATGGTCGCCGAGATCGTCGACGAGGACCGCGCCGAGTACCTGGAGAAGGCCTGATCAGGACACTTCTTCGGGGGAACCGTTGGTGAGCAGGGCATTCACCGATTCCAGGAAGTTCCCGAATCCGGGCAGGTAGCTGTACCGGCGCGCGGCATCGGTCAGGTGCTGGCGGGCCGGCCGGGACCGGCCCAACCGGTGGGCCAGCCGGGCCAGGGTCAGATCCACCGGCCCGGTGCACAGCATCATGGTGCCCAGCACGGCCAGCATGCCGCGCTGGTCGAGCAGCAGGTTGTACAGGTGCGCCGGGTCCGGGGTGCCCAGCCGGGCGGACACCTCGCCGAGCTCGGCGAGCATGTAGTCGGTGGCCCACACCGGCGCCTCCGGCACCCGCTCCAGGCCCCACCGGTCGATCATTCGCCGGGCCTGGTCCGGGTCGCCGGCGGCCAGCAGCGCCAGCACCGCGGTGGGCCGCAGCGCCACCCCGTAGACGTTCGACTCGCCGAGGCTGAGCAGCTCGGTCGCGGTGTCCCCGAGCCGCCCCGCGGCGCGGGCCAGGCCTGCGCTCTGGATCGCCCGGCACCACTCCACGTGGCCGAACCCGGCCCGCTCGAACTGCCGATGCGCGGAGTCGATCATCCGGGCGGCGGCGGCCCACTCGCCGTAGATCAACGCGTGGGTGATCTGCTGGTAGGTGGCGTGTGCCTCCGCCTCGGGGATACCCACCGAACGGGCCAGTTCGCCGCTGACCGCGAGCTCGCGCTCGCACTCGGCGATCCGCCCGTGGTGCAGCAGGATCGGCATCCGGTGCATCCTGGCGAAGATCTCGGTCTCCGCCGGCAGCCCGCGCCCGACCAGGCTCAGCGCCTCCTCGATGGCGGCCAGCCGGTCCAGCTCGCGGTCGGCGTACCAGGCGGCCCGCACGTAGTTGTTCAGCGCCCGGCCGAGCAGCGCGGTGTCGCCGACGCGGCGCGCCAGGTCCACCCCCTCGCGGGCGGTCCGCTCCACCTCGCCGCGTTCCGCCCCGGCCAGGTTGAGCCGCTGGGCCAGCGCACCCAGCAGGGTGGCCCGCTGCGCGGGGGCCAGCTCGGTGCGCAGCAGCGCGCGCAGCGTGGTGATCACCATGGCTTCCACCGGGGCGGGCAGCTGCCAGGTCCACAGCGTCACCGAGCCGAACATCGACGCCGCCTCCAGCACGCTCTCGTGCTGGTCGCCGAAGGCGGAGCGGGCCACCCCGAGCGCGTCCGCGATCGCCGTGGTGGCGCCCCCGTTGTCCCCGGCCATACCCCGTTCCTCGCTCAGCGCGAGCAGCGTCCGGTAGCGCCGTTCGGACTGGTCGGCGGCGGGCAGCACGGCCAGCGCGCGCTCCCGGTGGCGGGCCGCCCGATCCGGCGCCAGCCACGCCCTGGCCTGGTCCGCCGCCGCGCTGCAGGCCAGGAACGCCGCCTCCGAGGTGGTGCCGTGCGCGGTGTGGAACAGGTGCTGGGCCAGATCGTCCAGGTGCTCCGCCGAGTCCGCGCCGTACACCCCGGCGATCGCCTCGGCCAGCACGCCGTGCAGCGTGGCGCGCTCACTGGGGCCGATCCGGGAGGCCAGCGCCTGCCGGGCGATATCGTGGGCGAACTGCCAGCGCAGCGTCTCCTCCTCGCGACGGAGCAGCCCGGACCGCTGGGCCGGCTCCAGCGCGGCGACCAGGGTGGCGGGGTCGGTGTCCCTGGCCTGGGCGAGCACCCCAGGTCCAGCTCCGCACCGCCGAGCGCGGCCAGCCGCAGGACGGCGCGGGTGTCGGCGGGCAGCTGGTCGTGGCGCTGCTCGACCACGGCCTGGACCGAGGAGGGCACCTCGGTGTCCGCCGCGTTCCCGCTCTCGTACAACCGGACCAGCTCCACCAGGTAGAACAGGTTGCCACCGGTGCGGCGGTGCACGGCGGCCGGGTCGACGGCGGCGTGCGCGGCGTACCGGCCCAGCATGGCGCCGACCTGGTCCACGGTGAGCGGGGGAATCGGCACCCGGCGCACGGTGTGCTCGCGGTCCAGCGCCGCGACGGTGGCGTCCACCGCCGGGTCGACCGTGCCGTCGCCGGTGCGCCGGGTGGTCACCAGCACGCACCGGTGCCGGTTCAGCTGCGCGGCGAGCAGCCGCAGCACGTGCAGCGACGGCGCGTCCGCCCAGTGCACGTCGTCCAGCACGATCAGCAGTGGCTGCTGCCGGCTGGCGTCCAGGATGGCGTCGGCGATGCGCTGGCAGAGCCGGAACCGCGCGGTCGCCGGGTCGTCCCCGGGGCTCTCGGCGATCGGCGCGGGCAGCCCGAGCGCCCGCAGCACCTGCTCCCACGGCCACAGCGGCGGGGCCGCCATGTCGCGCATCGTGCTGGACCACACGGTCCGGACACCCCGCGCCTCGGCCAGGTCGCGGGCGGCCTCGGCCAGCCGGGTCTTGCCGATCCCGGCCTCGCCCTCGAGCACCAGCAGCCAGCCGGACCCGGAGTTCATCGCGTGCAGCGCATCGTTGATCCGGGCCAGCTGCGGGTCGCGGCCGATCAGCATCTCCAGGCCGACCGGTGGCGCGGGCGGCCCTGTCCTCGGTTGCAAGCGGACCGGGGTGGCGTCGGCGACCCCGGGACGCAAACCCGGGTCCCGCCGCAGGATCGCGGTGTGCAGCGCCTCGGTGTCCGCGTCGGGGCTCATGCCCAGCTCGCGGTCGAGGAACCGCCGGCACTCCAGGTAAGCCGCCAGCGCGTCCGCCTGGTGGCCGTCGCGGTAGGTGGCCAGCATCAGGTGGCGCCAGTAGGGCTCGCGCAGCGGCTGCTCGCGGACCAGGGAGCGGGCCGCGCTGGCCGCCGGCCCGGTCCGACCGAGCTCCAGCAGCGCGCCGATGCGCAGCTCGAAGGCCCGCAGCCGTAACTCCACCAGCGGCTGGGTCAGCCCGGCCAGGTCCGGTGAGTCGCCCAGATCCACGTAGGGCTCGCCGCGCCAGAGGGTGAGCGCCTCATCCACCTTGTCCAGCGCTTCACCGGGCGGCGCCGACTCGGCCTTCTCCACGAGGATCTCGAACAGCGACGCGTCCACCTCGGCCGGGGTGGCGTGCAGCAGGTAGCCGGAGCCGGTGGTGGAGATCACGCCGCTGGTCGCGTTGCCCCGGCGCAGCGGGTCGAGCAGCTTGCGCAGCTGGGATACGTACGCGTACAGGGTGCCCACCGCGGCCGGCGGCGGCTGCCCGCCCCACACCCGGTCGATCAGCCGGTCCACCGAGACCACCCGGCCCGCCTCGGCGACGAGTGCGCAGGTCAGAGCCCGAGGCCGGGGGCCGCCCACGGACACCTGCCGACCGGTCGAGTCCCGGACCTGGACCGGACCCAGCACTCCAAACCTCGGACCGTTCATTGCTCGCGACCGTCCCCTGATCACGCCCCGTGCGCGTGGCATGCGACAAGCCCCGCCGCGCGGCCGTCCACCCCCTGGGCGCCGTCCCGTCCCGTTGCAAGTTCACCACAAGCCCGTTGCAAGCAGCATTTGCCATGGTGATAGCCGGTCGGGGGACCGCTGCATAAACGAGCGTGAACGAGGGGAACATGGCGGACAGCAGGTTCTTGACCGGTGAAGACCGGATAGGCGTGGTCGACCTCCGCGGCGAAGGGGCATCCCGATGACCGCGTCTCCGCAATCCTGGCGCCGGCCGGGCCCGGCGCTTCCCGGCGCCCCGTTGCCACCTCGCGTGTCGTCCGGCCAGTCCAGCTACCAGCCGCTCGGGATGAACTCTGACCCGTCGTCGGGGCGAACCGAGGGAGCCTCTCCGGCGCCCGAGGCGCAGCCGGGCCCGGGATACTCGCCGCCCGCGCCGAGCCAGGCGCCGCCACCGGAGCACCGCGCGCCGCATCCCGGATACCCGGCCCCCGGTTACCAGGGCGGCCAGCCGGCCTACCGGTCCGGGCCGCCCGGGCACCAGGGCCCGCCGCCGGGTTACCAGGGCCCGCCGCCTGGCTACCAGGCCCCACCGGCCGGGTACTACCAGCACCAGCAGCCTCCGCCCGGCTACCCACCGGGTCCGTCGGGGTGGCAAGGCGCCCAGGGTGGCGCGCCCGGCCCGGCCCAGCGGACCGACATCGCGGAGTGGTGGCAGCGGTTGGTCGCCCGGATCATCGACGGGGTCGGCTTCATGATCGTGCAGTGGATCCTGTCCGCGCTGTTCTTCGCCCTGCTCATGCCGACGTTCTTGTTCGACGGCGGCAGCTACCTGTGGGTGATCCCGGCGGTACTGACCGGCGTGATCACCGGCCTGCTGTACGCCGGCTACGACGTCGTCATGCACAGCAGGTACGGCGCGACCGCCGGCAAGATGGTGTTCAAGCTCAAGCTGGCCCGGGCCGACGGTCAGCCGCTCACCCAGGCAGCGATCATCAGGCGAGCGGCGGCGTATCCCGGGGTGTTCGTGCTGGTCGGCTTGGTCGCCGGGCTGGGTCTGTTCGCCTTCAGCATGGGCACCTGGCTGCTGGCCGCGGTCACCCTGCTGGACGGCATCTTCCTGCTGGTCGACCAGGTCAACCGCCAGTCCCTGCACGACCGGTTCGCCGGCACGGTGGTGCTCAAGACCGCGGGGAGCCCGACCTTCGGGTAACCCGGGGCCGGGGTGGCCGGGGGTGTGGCTGGAGCGAGCGACCCCCGGCCATCCCGGTGTGTTGGTCTTCCGGGTGCTTCCGGGGGCCTCTGGTGGGGCTAGGCCGGCTCGGGCGAGGGGCGGCGAGCCGCCTCCGGCGCCGGCGAGGTCTGGAAGCCGGTCGGCAGCCCGGCTCTGGCCGAGGCCTCCAGGGCGGCCACCGCCTGGCGGGGCAGGTGGATGCGCCCGGCGCGCTCCAACTTGGCCAGCTCGGCGCGGGCCTTGGCGTACGCGGCCAGCCGCTCCGCGTCGTTGCCGCTGTCCTTGGCCACGGTGAGCAGCTTGATCACCCGGCGCACCGAGGCGCGTTCCTCCGGGGAGAGCCCGGCCAACCGGATCCGCTCGGCGGCGTCCCTGGCGGCCTGCCAGGCCCGGCAGGCCCGGTCCACCGCGCGGCGGAACGACGCGGCGTGCTCGGCGGGCGGCAGTTCGTCGGTGTCCAGCGCTTGCGCCTCGGCGAACGCATCCACGAAGCGCTCGGTGGCGGGCACCGTGACGTCGGCCAGCGCGGGCAGTTGCAGCACCGCGAGCGGATCACACTCGTACTCGGCGTACTCGCCGCGCAGCGTGTCGAACCTGCGCCGCGCCGCGCGCCACTCCGCCCGCCAGTCCGACGCCGGCCGAGGGGCCGGTAGCTGGTCCGGTGCCCGGAGCGGGCGCGCGGTGGCGTACCCGGCCCGGCGTCGGCGGGCTCTCCTGGCCGCCCGGTGCACCTTGAGCAACCCGGCGCCGAACAGCACCAGCAGGAGCACCGGGAGCGCTATCGCGATGAAGATCGCCGCGCTCGTCGCGCCGCCCAGGATCAGTACCCCGATGAGGGCGATGAGCAGCGCCCGCGCGGGGTGGTAGGACCGGTGGTGGTAGGCGCTCCGGTGGAGCTGCCTCCTCGATCGGCATCGGGTCATCGTGGGATGGCCTCCGTGCGGGCCGTGCCGGTGTGTGGTGAGCTTTCCCCCACGGTAGCCCGATCGGCCAGCGTGGAGGGGACATGTTTCGCAAGGTGCTTGTGGCGAACCGGGGCGAGATCGCTATTCGTGCCTTCCGAGCCGCATATGAGCTGGGCATTGCCACCGTCGCGGTGTTCCCTCACGAGGACCGGAATTCACTGCATCGGCTCAAGGCCGACGAGTCGTACCAGATCGGCGAGCCGGGCCACCCGGTGCGGGCCTACCTGTCCGTCTCGGAGATCATCCGGGCGGCGCGCAAGGCCGGCGCTGACGCGATCTACCCCGGATACGGCTTCCTCTCCGAGAACCCCGAGCTGGCCCAGGCGTGCGAGGCGGCCGGCATCACCTTTGTCGGCCCGCCGGCCGAGGTGCTGGAGCTGACCGGGAACAAGTCCAGGGCGATCGGCGCGGCCAGGGAGGCGGGCCTGCCGGTGCTGGCTTCCTCCGCGCCGTCCACCGAGGTCGACGAGCTGCTCGGGGCCGCCGAGGACATCGGCTTCCCGGTGTTCGTCAAGGCGGTCGCCGGTGGAGGCGGGCGGGGGATGCGCCGGGTCGAGTCCCCCGGCGAGCTACGCGAGGCGCTCGAGGCGGCCATGCGGGAGGCCGAGTCGGCGTTCGGGGACCGGCGGATGTTCCTGGAGAAGGCGGTGGTCAACCCCCGGCACATCGAGGTCCAGGTACTGGCCGACGCCAACGGCGAGACGCTGCACCTGTTCGAGCGGGACTGCTCGCTGCAGCGACGACACCAGAAGGTGGTGGAGATCGCGCCGGCGCCCAACCTGGACCCGGAGACCCGGGACCGGATCTGCGCGGACGCGGTGGCCTTCGCCCGGTCCATCGACTACCGCAACGCCGGCACCGTGGAGTTCCTGCTGGACCCCGAGGGGAATCACGTATTCATCGAGATGAACCCGCGGATCCAGGTGGAGCACACGGTCACCGAGGAGGTCACCGACGTGGACCTGGTCGGCGCCCAGCTGCGTATCGCGGCCGGGGCCACCCTGGACGAGCTGGAGTTGAGCCAGGAGACCATCGTGCTGCGCGGCGCCGCGCTGCAGTGCCGGATCACCACCGAGGACCCGGCCAACGGCTTCCGCCCGGACACCGGGGTGATCAGCACCTACCGCTCACCCGGCGGCGCGGGCGTGCGGCTGGACGGCGGCACGGTGCACACCGGGGCCGAGGTGAGCGCGCACTTCGACTCGATGCTGGCCAAGCTCACCTGCCGGGGCCGGGACTTCCCGACAGCGGTGCGCAGGGCGCGCCGGGCCATCGCCGAGTTCCGGGTGCGCGGGGTGTCCACCAACATCCCGTTCCTGCAGGCGCTGCTGGCCGACCCGGACTTCCAGGCCGGCCGGACCAGCACCTCGTTCATCGAGGAACGCCCGCACCTGCTCACCGCCCGGCAGTCCGCCGACCGGGGCACCCGGGTGCTGACGTACCTGGCCGGGGTGACGGTGAACAAGCCGCACGGGGCGCGCCCGGCGGTCGCGGAGCCGGTCGACAAGTTGCCCCACGTTGACCTCTCCCAGCCGGCGCCGGACGGCTCGCGGCAGCTGCTGGCCGAGTTGGGCCCTGAGCGGTTCGCCGCCCGGTTGCGCGAGCAGACCGAGGTGGCGGTCACCGACACCACCTTCCGGGACGCCCACCAGTCCCTGCTGGCCACCCGGGTGCGCACCAAGGACCTGCTCGCGGTCGCCCCCCACGTGTCCCGGATGGCGCCCCAGCTGCTCTCGCTGGAGTGCTGGGGCGGCGCCACCTACGACGTGGCGCTGCGTTTCCTGTCCGAGAACCCGTGGCAGCGGCTGGCCGAACTGCGCGAGGCGGTGCCCAACCTGTGCCTGCAGATGCTGCTGCGCGGGCGCAACACGGTCGGCTACACGCCCTACCCGACCGAGGTGACCGACGCCTTCGTCGAGGAGGCCGCCCGCACCGGGATCGACATCTTCCGGATCTTCGACGCGCTCAACGACGTGGCCCAGATGCGCCCGGCGATCGAGGCGGTGCGCAACACCGGGACGGCGATTGCCGAGGCCGCGCTGTGCTACACCGCCGACCTGTCCGATCCGGGGGAGCGGCTCTACACGCTGGACTACTACCTGCGGCTGGCCGAGCAGATGGTGGACGCCGGGGCGCACGTGCTGGCCATCAAGGACATGGCCGGGCTGCTGCGCCCACCGGCCGCGCGCACCCTGGTGACCGCGCTGCGGGAGCGGTTTGATCTACCGGTGCACCTGCACACCCACGACACCCCCGGCGGGCAGCTGGCCACCCTGCTGGCCGCGATCGACGCCGGGGTGGACGCGGTGGACGCCGCCGTCGCCTCGATGGCCGGGACCACCTCGCAGCCACCGCTGTCCGCGCTGGTCGCCGGGACCGATCACACCGCGCGGACCACCGGGCTGTCCCTGCAGGCGATGTGCGACCTGGAGCCGTACTGGGAGGCGGTGCGGAAGGTCTACGCGCCGTTCGAGTCCGCGCTGGCCTCGCCGACCGGCCGGGTCTACCACCACGAGATCCCCGGCGGCCAGCTGTCCAACCTGCGCCAACAGGCCATCGCGCTGGGCCTTGGCGAGCGGTTCGAGAAGATCGAGGACTACTACGCGGCCGCCGACCGGATGCTCGGCCACCTGGTCAAGGTCACCCCCTCGTCCAAGGTGGTCGGGGACCTCGCGCTGCACCTGGTCGGCGCGGACGTGGACCCCAAGGAGTTCGAGGCCGACCCCGGCCGGTTCGACGTGCCGGACTCGGTGGTCGGTTTCCTGCGCGGCGAGCTGGGCGACCCGCCCGGCGGCTGGCCCGAGCCGTTCCGGACCCGCGCGCTGGAGGGCAGGTCGCCGGCCAAGGAGGTGCCGGAGCTGTCCATCGCGGACCGGCGGGGGCTGCGCGACGAGCCGACGGCCACCCTCAACCGGCTGCTGTTCGCCGGACCCACCGAGGAGTTCCAGGCGCACCGGGAGGCCTTCGGGGACACCTCGGTGCTGTCCAGCAAGGACTACTTCTACGGGCTGGAGCCGGACCGGGAGCACGAGGTCGAGCTGGAGCCGGGGGTGACCCTGCTGATCGGGTTGGAGGCCATCTCGGAGCCCGACGAGCGCGGCTACCGCACGGTGATGACCCGGCTGAACGGCCAGCTGCGCCCGGTGCAGGTGCGCGACGAGTCGGTGACCACCGACGTGAAGGCGGCGGAGAAGGCGAACCGGAGCAACCCCGGTCACGTGCCCGCGCCGTTCGCCGGAGTGGTCACCCTGTCCGTGGCGGAGGGCGACACGGTCACCTCCGGGCAGACCGTGGCGACCATCGAGGCGATGAAGATGGAGGCCGGCATCACCGCGCCCAAGGACGGCACGGTGGCCCGCCTGGCCATCGGCTCGGTGCAGCAGGTCGAAGGCGGCGACCTCCTCCTGGAGCTGGAGTGACCGGGGGTCGTGAGTGGCGATGGTTGCCAGAGCGACCATCGCCACTCACGAGGGTGCGGTGACCCGGATCATCGCCGGGGCGGTGGGTGGGCGGCGGATCGACGTGCCACCGGGAGGCACCAGGCCTACCTCCGACCGGGTGCGGGAGGCACTGTTCAGCGCGCTGGACGCCGACCCGGGGCTGGCCGGGGCGGCGGTGCTGGACCTGTGCGCCGGGTCCGGGGCGCTCGGGCTGGAGGCGCTGTCCCGGGGCGCGGCGCACACGCTGTTCGTCGAGTCGGACCGGCGCGCGGCGGCCACCCTGCGCCGCAACATCGCCGCGCTCGGCCTGGGAGCCGAGGCCCAGGTGCGGGCCGCGCCGGCCGGCTCGGTGCTGGCCGGCCCCGCGCCGCGCGGCTACGACCTGTTGTTGATCGACCCGCCGTACGCCACCGAAGACGCGGAGATCGCCGGGTGGCTGCGCGACGCCTCGGCGCACGGCTGGCTGGCCGGCGAGGCGATCGTGGTGGTGGAGCGGCCGGCCCGGTCCGGGGCGTTCGACTGGCCGGAGCCGATCCGGGCGCTGCGTGATCGCCGTTACGGCGACACGGTGCTGCATGTCGGCCTTTGTTACGGTTCGCCACCATGAGGCCACGGCGGTGAGGCGGGCGGTCTGCCCCGGCTCGTTCGACCCGGTAACCAACGGGCACCTGGACATCATCGAGCGCTGTGCCGGCCTGTTCGACGAGCTGGTGGTCGCGGTGCTGGTCAACCAGAGCAAGCGGGGACTGTTCACCGTCGACGAGCGGATGGACATGCTGCGGGAGGTCACCGCGCACTGCCCGAACGTGTCGATCTCCTCGTTCCACGGGCTGCTGGTGGACTTCTGCCGGAAGAACGACGTGCACGCCATCGTAAAGGGGCTGCGCGCGGTCACCGACTTCGACTACGAGCTGCAGATGGCGCAGATGAACCGGCGGCTGTCCGGGGTGGACACGCTGTTCATGTCGACCAACCCGGAGTACAGCTTCCTGTCCAGCTCGCTGGTCAAAGAGGTGGCCAAGTACGGCGGGGACGTGGCGCACCTGCTGCCCGGCCCGGTGCACCGCCAGCTCATCGACCGCCTGGCCGCCACCTCGTAGCGGGTCAGCCCGGTCAGCCCGGGCCAGCCATGCGACCGTGGCCAACCACGGAGGGGCCTCCGACCGGGCGAATGGGCCGAGCGCGCGGGGCGGTTAGGACACGCGGCGCACGCAATCCCCCGATTCGGGTGCTCCGCCAGGCACACTGGGTGACGTGTACCGGGTCTTCGAAACACTCGACGCGCTGGTCACCGTGGTCGAAGAGGCCCGAGGCCTGCCGATGACCGCCAACTGCGTGGTTCCCCGGGGCGACGTGCTCGACCTGCTCGACGAGCTGCGCGACGCGGTGCCCGGCGAGCTGGACGATGCGCAGGACGTGCTGGACCACCGGGACGAGCTGACGGCCAGCGCCGAGCGGCGCGCCGACGAGGTCACCGCCCAGGCCGACCAGGACGCCGACAAGCTGGTCGGCGACGCCCGCGCGGAGGCCGAGCGGCTGGTGGCCGAGGCCCGCGCGGAGGCCGAGCAGCTGCTCGGCCGGGCCAGGCACGAGGCCGAGCGGACCGTGGCCGACGCCCGGGCCCAGCACCAGGACCTGGTGGAGGCGGGCCGGGTCGACTACGAACGGGCGGTCGCCGACGGACGGGCGGAGCAGGCCCGGCTGGTCGCCCAGACCGAGGTGGTGCAGGCCGCGCACATTGAGTCCGGCCGGATCATCGACGCGGGAGAGCGCGAGGCCACTCGGCTGCGCCTCGAGTGCGACCAGTACATCGAATCGGCATTGGCGGGCTTCGAGGACACCCTGGCGCGCACCTTGCAGACCGTGCAGCGGGGCCGGGGGCAGCGGGCGCACCGAGGCCGCCCGGAGCCGGCCGGCCCGAGAGAGCGCCTCGGCACTGACCTGCTCGCCTAAGAGCGGCAGCCGGCGGCCCCGAGAGGGCGCGCTCCGGTTGTGCGGGCCTCCAGCACGCCTATAGTGATCACCGGCAGTGACAGAAGTAACGAATGTAGCGTCCGTTAGCGATCGCAAAGGGGGTAGTTATGGGCGATCGCTCTGGAGGCGACAGTGACGATCAGAGAGCCCGAGTCCGTTCGGACCGAGCATCCCGAGAGGGACGTGCGCACGTTCGATCTCGGTCCGCCGTTGACCGGACCGGATGGGTGGGCGGCCGCCCACCCTCGTTATCCGGACGGCACCCTCGCTCCGGCGGCCTTCGATCCGCACAGTTGGTGGCCCAAGCATCAGCATCGGTTTGCCATGAGTGAGTACCAGGACGTGACGACCACCCGTCCCCCCAGCCATTCCCCGGCTCCCTCCGTCCACCCCGGCAGCGCCGCCGACCTCACCGACGACACGATCGTCCGGGCCAGGGCCGAGCGGCCCACCGTCGGCTGGCGCCGCGCGGTGTTCAGCGCGTCGGGCGGCCGGATCAACCCGGGGGTGAGCGAGGAGGAGGCGGCGCGGAACGTGCTGCTGCGCCGGATTCGCCGGCATCTGCCCGGGGCGCACCAGATCGCGGTGAGCTCGCTGAAGGGCGGGGTAGGCAAGACCACGGTGTCGGCGGTGCTGGGCTTGACGCTGGCCGAGCACCGGGGCGACCGGGTGGTGGCCCTGGACGCCAACCCCGATGCGGGCACCCTGGCCGACCGGTTGACCGGTGAGATCGGGGTGACCGTGCGGCAGATGCTGGACAACATCGCCAGCATTGATTCGCTGACC
Source organism: Pseudonocardia sp. (assembly GCA_036402515.1). Taxonomy (GTDB): domain Bacteria; phylum Actinomycetota; class Actinomycetes; order Mycobacteriales; family Pseudonocardiaceae; genus Pseudonocardia. Next base: position 66 of record DASWST010000233.1, on the reverse strand, counting down.
GCGGTGTCGCACTACACCAGCTTGGCCGGGCGGTTGCAGGTGTTGGCCTCCGAGCAGGACCCGGCG
>DASWST010000232.1:0-10939 GCA_036402515.1 Pseudonocardia sp. | reverse complement strand
GGCCACCCAGAGCAGCGCCAGCTCGCGCAACGCCACCAGGTTCACCGGCCTGAAGTAGTTGGACAGCGCCGCGTCCACCCGCTGCGAGGGATAGATGTTGCCGTGCGCCATCCGCCGCCGCAGCGCCTCCGGGGTGATGTCAACCAGCTCGATCTGCTCGGCGCCGCGCACCCACTCATCCGGCACGGTCTCCCGCTGCCGCACCCCGGTGATGGTCTCCACCACGTCGTTGAGCGACTCCAGGTGCTGCACATTCACCGTCGACAACACGTCAATACCGGCGGCCAGCAGTTCGTCGATGTCCTGCCAGCGCTTCGCATTGCGCGAGCCCGGCGCGTTGGTGTGCGCGAGCTCATCCACCAGCACCAGCTCCGGGCGGCGGGCCAGCACCGCATCCACATCGAGCTCGGACAGCTCGGTGCCCCGGTAGGTGACCCGCCGCCTCGGCAGCTCCTCGAGCCCCTCTAGCAGCGCCTGCGTCTTGGGCCGGTCGTGGGTCTCCACGATCCCGACCACCAGGTCGGTACCCCGCTCGGCCCGCCGCCGGGCCTCGCCGAGCATGGCGAACGTCTTGCCCACCCCGGGCGCGGACCCGAGGTAGATGCGCAGGATGCCCCGGCGGCTGTGATGATCAGGGCTCACGGCGCCATTGTCACCCTCTCGCCGAGGCCACGGCGAGGTTGAGCTCGGTGACGTTCACCCCTGGGGCACCGAAGATGCCCAAGGTTCGCCCATCGGTGCAGGCCGCGACCAGCTGCGCCACCCGAGGCAGCGGCAGCCCGGTCACCCTGGCCACCCGAGCCACCTGCAGCTGCGCGTAGGCCGGGCTGATGTCCGGGTCGACCCCGGACCCGGAGGCGGTCACCGCATCCGGAGGCACCGCCGAGGGCGCCACGCCTTCCCGTGCGGCGATCAGGGCGCGTCGCTGGTCGACCGCCTTGAGCAGGTTCGGCGAGTCACCCGCCAGGTTCGAGGCGCCGGAGGTGGACGGGTCACCCGGGCCCAGCACGTCCTTCGCGGTGGCCGAGGGCCGGGTGTGGAAGTACGGGTCGGTGCTGATGCTCGGCCCCGCAAGCGAGCCTTCGGAAGCCGGGTTCGCGGCCACCGGGTCCACGCCGATCAGCGCGGAGCCGGCCGGTGTGCCGTGCGCGGTGATCACCGAGCCCTCCGCGCGGGAAGACAGCCCGGGCAGGTGCGCCACGCCCCACACGGCCAGCGGGTAAACGATCCCGAGCAGCACGGTGAGCACCACCAGCACCCGCAGTCCGGCGGCGGTCTGCCGGGTCAATGACTTCATGCCAGCCATCGTGTTCAGCCAATCCCCGGCAGGTGCCGGACCAGCAGGTCAATGAGAAAGATTCCGATGAATGGCACGATCACGCCGCCGACCCCGTAGACCCAGAGGTTGCGCCGCAGCAACGCGGCCGCGCTGGACGGGCGGAAGCGCACCCCGCGCAGCGCGAGCGGGATCAGCGCCACGATGACCAGCGCGTTGAAGATCACCGCGGACAGGATCGCCGATTGCGGGCTGGCCAGGTGCATGATGTTCAGCGCGCCCAGCTGCGGGTAGGCCACCACGAACATCGCCGGGATGATGGCGAAGTACTTGGCCACGTCGTTGGCCACGGAGAACGTGGTCAGCCCGCCCCGGGTGATCAGCATCTGCTTGCCGATCTCCACGATCTCGATCAGCTTGGTCGGGTCGGAGTCCAGGTCGACCATGTTGCCGGCTTCCTTGGCCGCCGAGGTGCCGGTGTTCATCGCCACCCCGACGTCGGCCTGGGCCAGTGCGGGGGCGTCGTTGGTGCCGTCCCCGGTCATCGCGACCAGCCGCCCGCCCTCCTGCTCGCTGCGCATCAGCTCCATCTTGTCCTCGGGGGTGGCCTCGGCGACGAAGTCGTCCACCCCGGCGTCGGCGGCGATCGCCTTGGCCGTCTTGGGGTTGTCACCGGTGATCATCACGGTGCGGATGCCCATCGCGCGCAGCTCGGCGAACCGCTCCCGCATCAGCGGCTTGACCACGTCGGACAGCCGGATCACGCCGAGCACCTTGGCGCCATCGACGCCGACCTGCGCGACCACCAGTGGGGTGCCGCCCTGCTCGCTGATCTCGTCCACCACCGCCTCGACCCGCACCGGCACCTGGCCACCGTGCTGGTGCACCCAGTTGGCCACCGAGGCGGTGGCTCCCTTGCGCACCTGCCGGCCACCGACGTCCGCGCCGGACATCCGGGTCTGCGCGGTGAACGCGACGAACTCGGCGACCGCCTCCGCCGCGGTGGCCTCGGCCGCCAACCCGTGCTTCTCCGCGCACAGCGTCACGATGCTGCGGCCTTCCGGGGTCTGGTCGGCCAGGCTGGACAGCCGCGCGGCGGCGGCCAGCTCGGACAGCGATCCGTCCACCGGGATCAGCTCGGTGGCTTGCCGGTTGCCGAAGGTGATGGTGCCGGTCTTGTCCAGCAGCAGGGTGTCCACGTCGCCGGCCGCCTCCACCGCGCGACCGGACTTGGCCAGCACGTTGCGCTGCACCAGCCGGTCCATCCCGGCGATGCCGATGGCGGACAGCAGCGCCCCGATGGTGGTCGGGATCAGGCAGACCAGCAGCGCGGTCAGCACGACCAGCGACTGCGGCGCGCCGGCGTACCCGGCCATTGGCTGCAGCGCCACGACGGCGAGCAGGAAGATGATGGTCAGCGCGGCGAGCAGGATGGTCAGCGCGATCTCGTTCGGCGTCTTCTGCCGCGAGGCGCCCTCGACCAGCGCGATCATCCGGTCCACGAAGGACTCGCCGGGCTTGGTGGTGATCTCCACGACGATCCGGTCGGACAGCACGGTGGTGCCGCCGGTGACCGCCGACCGGTCCCCGCCGGACTCCCTGATCACCGGAGCGGACTCCCCGGTGATCGCCGACTCGTCAACCGTGGCGATGCCCTCGACGATGTCGCCGTCGCCGGGGATGACCTCGCCGGCCACGACGACCACCCGGTCGCCGATCCGCAGCTCGGTACCGGGTACCTCCTCGATCTCCGGGTCGGCGGCGGGGCCTCGACCGGTGAGCCGCCGGGCGACGGTGTCGCGCTTGGACCGGCGCAGCGACTCGGCCTGCGCCTTGCCCCGCCCCTCGGCGACCGCCTCGGCCAGGTTGGCGAAGATGACGGTCAGCCACAGCCAGATCGCGATCAGCCAGGCGAACACGCTGGGTTGGACGATCGCGGAGACGGTGACCAGCACCGATCCGATCCACACCACAAACATCACCGGGTTGCGCAGCTGGACCCGGGGGTCGAGCTTACGCAGGGCGTCCGGCATCGATGTAAGCAGCTGCCGGGGGCTGAACGCGCCGGCGCCGACCGCTCGGCCGGTCCCCTCCGCCTGCGGCCCCCGCGCCTCGTCCGGGGTACCTAGCTCGTGTTTCGCCGTTGTGAGGGTCATGCCAAAGCCTCCGCAATGGGCCCGAGCCCGAGGGCCGGGAAGAAGGTGAGCGCCGCGACGATCACCACGGTGCCGCCGACCAGAACGGCGAACAGCGCACCGTCGGTGGGCAGCGTGCCGGCGCCCGGCTTAACCCGACGCTGTGCGGCGAGCGAGCCGGCCAGCGCGAGCGCGGCGAGAATCGGTACGAACCGGCCGAGCAGCATCGCGATGCCGAGGGTCGACTGGAAGAAATTGCTGGTCGCGGTGAGGCCACCGAACGCACTGCCGTTGTTGTTGGCGGCCGAGGCGTAGGCGTAGAGCACCTCGGAGAAGCCGTGCTCGCCGCCGTTGGTCATCGCGGCGCTGGTGGACGGCAGCGCGATGGCCAGCCCGCCCAGCAGAAGAACCAGGGTCGGCATGGTCAGGATCGAGATCGCCGAGGCGGTGACCTCCCGACGGCCGAGCTTCTTGCCCAGGTACTCGGGGGTGCGGCCGACCATCAGCCCGGCCAGGAACACCGCGATGACCGCGACGACCAGGATGCCGTAGAGGCCGGTGCCCGCTCCTCCGGGGGAGACCTCACCGAACAGCATGTTCAGGATCGCCACCCCGCCGCCGAGGCCGGTGAAGCTGTCGTGCATCGAGTTCACAGCGCCGGTGGAGGTGCCCGTGGTGGACACCGCGAACAGCGCCGAGGACGGGATGCCGAAGCGCACCTCCTTGCCCTCCATGGCCGCTCCGGCGGCGAGCGTGGCTTGACCGTTCGGGTGGGACTCCGCCCACCAGGCCACGGCCAGCATCCCGCCCCAGAGCACACCCATCACCGAGACCAGCACGGTGCCCTGCCGGGGGTTGCGCACCATCACGCCGAACGCCCTGGTCAGGCAGACCGGGATGACCAGCAGCAGGAAGATCTCCAGGATGTCCGAGCCGCCGGTGGGGTTCTCGAACGGATGCGCGGAGTTCGCGTTGAAGATTCCCCCGCCGTTGGTGCCCAGCTCCTTGATCGACTCCTGGGAGGCGGCCGGCGCCAGCGCGATGGTGTTGTGCGCGCCGTCCACCCCGACCACGTTGACTCCGGAGTGCAGGCTCATCACCACGCCCATTGCCACCAGCACGATGGCGGCCACGAACGAGATAGGCAGCAGCACCCGACTGATCGAGCGGGTGATGTCCACCCAGACGTTGCCGATCCGGTCAACCGCGTGCCGGACGAACCCGCGCACCAGCGCCGCCGCGACCGCCATACCCACGGCGGCCGAGATGAAGTTCTGCACGGTCAGCCCGGCCATCTGCACGGTGTGCCCGTAAGTTGTCTCCGGGACGTAGGACTGCCAGTCGGTGTTGGTGACGAACGAGACCGCGGTGTTGAACGCCATCGACGCGGGGATGGTGTCGCCGTTGACCCCGCGACCGAAGCCGAGCGGGAGCAGCGGCTGCAGGCGCTGCAGCAGGTACAGCAGCAGGACCGAGACGAAGGAAAGGCCCAATATGCCGGCCGCGTACACGGTCCAGCGCTGGTCACTGTCCGCGTCGACCCGGACCAGCCGGTAGAACCAGCGCTCCACCCGCCAGTGCCTGTCACTGGTGTAGACGTAGGCAAGGTAGTTGCCGAACGGCACGTAGACCGCCGCCAGCAATACCAGCAGGATGACGACCTGAAGTAGGCCCGCCTCGAAGGATGACATCAGAATCGCTCCGGACGGACGAGTGCGTAGGCCAGGTAGAAGAGCAGGAACAGCGCGACCACCCCACCAATCAGGTTGGCGATCACAACCGCTCCAATCCGCGCAGGACGACCGCCAGCAGCAAGAAGCCGCCAATCGTCAGCAATATGTAGGCCAGGTCAGCCATCCCGGTGCCTTTCCGCAGAATCTCGGGGGACGCCTGGAGAGTGCGCGTCACCCGGTCGGGTCCGCCGCCAGGTTGCGGCGCCTTGACGCGTCTTGTCGGGGCGTTGACGCCTTCTTGACAGCCCGGTGAGCTCGCTCACCAGTATGTTGACGGTCCTCTGAGGGCGGGCTGAGGATCACGCCGCTTGGTTTTCATGATCGGGCGGTTCCTCCGGCACCCTGGCCTTTGTGCGGAGCACTGGTCGGACGGTGGGCAAGGCGCTGGTCGCGCTGGTGTCCGCGCTGGTGCTGTTCGTCACCGGATACGGCTGGCACACCTACCAGAACCTGTCCGGCGGGCTGACCCGGTCCGACGCGCTGGCCGGCGGCGCCAGCTCGTCTCCGGGCGGCGACACCAACATCTTGGTGATGGGGCTGGACAGCCGGTTGGACCAGAACGGCAACCCGCTGCCCCCGGACGTGCTCGCCCAGCTGCACGCCGGGGACTCCACCGACGGCGGCTACAACACCAACGTGCTGATGCTGCTGCACGTACCGGCGAATGGCGGCCCAGCGCAGGCCATCTCCATCCCCCGGGACGACTACGTCGATCTGCCCGGGGCGCCGGACGGGGTGCGCAAGCAGAAGATCAAGCAGGCCTACGGGCTGGCCAAGGACGAGAAGGAGCGGCAGCTGCGCGCCGCCGGGGTGACCGACCAGGCCGAGCTGGAGCGCCAGGGCCGGGAGGCCGGGCGGCGGGAGTCCATCCAGACCGTCCAGGACTTCCTCGGTGGCGTGTCGATCGACCACTTCGTGGAGGTCACCCTGATCGGCTTCTACGACCTTGCGCAGGCACTCGGCTCGGTGACCGTGTGCCTGGCAGGGCCGACCCAGGACAGCTACTCAGGCGCCAAGTTCGTGAAGGGCTACCAGCAGCTGGACGCCGCCCAGGCGCTCGCGTTCGTCCGGCAGCGCCGCGACTACGTGCACCCCGAGCTCAACTTCACCGACCTGGACCGGGAACGGCGCCAGCAGGCGTTCCTGGCCTCGGCGGCCTCCCAGCTGCGCGGCGCGGGCGCCTTCACCGACCCCGGGCGGCTGAACTCACTGATCGACGTGGCCAAGCGGGACGTGGTCATCGACGGCGGGTTCGACCTGCTGCCCTTCCTGCTGCGGTCGCGGAGCCTGCTCGGCGGCAACATCACCTTCACCACGCTGCCGGTGAAGCAGTTCAGCCAGGTGGACGGGCAGGACGTGAACCTGGTCGACCTGGCGCAGGTGAGGGCCACCGTGCGCCGCCTGTTCTACCCGGATGACGCTCCCTCAGCCGCCGACGGGCCGTCCGCCCAGCTGCCCGCCGCCACGCTGGACGTGGTCAACGACTCCGGCCGCGACGGGCTGGCCGGCAAGCTGGAGACCGAGCTGGCCGCCCGGGGCCTGACCAGGGGCACCACCAGCACCGGCGCCCAGCCTCGGCACGAGTCGACGGTGAGCTACCCGCCCGGCTCGGAGGCGGCGGCCGGGGCGCTCGCCACCGCGCTCGGCGGGCTACCCACCCAGGCCGACCCGTCCCTGCCCAGCGGGCACGAGCGCGTCGTGCTCGGCACCGACTTCAGCCTGCCCGCCGGCCCGGGGGCGGCTGGGACAGACCCAACAGCGCCGTCGACGGACCAGTCGAGCCCGGCGCCGGCGGCGAGTTTGTCCGGCGGCGGGATTCCGTGCGTGAAGTGACCGAACTGACCCGTGCGTGGAAATTGGTCCCATAGGACCACTTACCACTCACGGGGGGCTGGCCGCGGTGCCAGCCGGCGCGCCTGACGGCCGCGCGGGCTGGTCCCCCCTCGGCCGCGACCCGCCCGAGCAGGCTGGCGGCGACGCCCAGCACCACCAGCAGCACCAGCCCGGCACGGCTCGGACCGTCCAACCGCAGCTCGCCGAAGCGGTGCAGCTCGAAGCCCGAGTACATGCCCCAGCACTGCGCGGCGGCGGACAGCGCGCCGGGCAGCGTTGTCGTGGCGCCCACGCAGACCGCCACCGCGGCCAGCGGGACCAGCCCGACCTGTGGGTGCGTCCCCACGCCGAGCGCCCATCCCAGCAGCGTGGCGACAATCGCGCCGGCAAAGCCGAGTGCGCTTCCGGTACCGCCGGCCAGCCGGGGCCATGGCTCCGCTGGGTGCTCCGATCGCAACATGCTGGGACCTCCTCAGGCCCCGAGCATGTCCCCTCGACCGAGCGGTCCGACCCGCCGCTCACAGTCCACTGACGCTCGCGCCTCAACCCTTGACGAGCTCTTGATGCCCCGGATGTATTCCCGGCCAGCTCAGGACTTGTCAGGATCGAGGCAGCCGAGGCGGGGGTTGGCAGCGCGGGCAGAAGTAGGACGACCGGTTCATGAACGGTTCCCGGCGGATCGCCGTGCCGCACCGGTGGCAGGGGCGGTCCTCCTGGCCGTAGACGTTCAGCGAGCGCTCGAAGTAGCCCGAGTTGCCGTTGACGTTGACGTAGAGCGCGTCGAAGGAGGTGCCGCCCTGGTCCAGCGCTTCGGCCATCACCTCGGCGGCCGAGGCGAGGACGGCGTGGCCGGCCTTGCGGGTGAGCGTGTTGGTCGGCCGCCGGCCGTGCAGCCGGGCCCGCCACAGCGCCTCGTCGGCGTAGATGTTGCCGATGCCGGACACCAGGGACTGGTCCAGCAGCGCCCGCTTGAGCTCGGTGTGCCTGGCGCGCATCGCGGCGACCACCGCGTCGGCGTCGAAGGCCGGGTCCATCGGGTCCCTGGCGATATGCGCGATCGGCTCGGGGACCCGCCCGGCCGCCCCCGCCGGGCTGCCGGCCGGACTCACCAACGTCTCCACGCTCATCCCGCCGAACGTGCGCTGGTCCACAAACCGTAGCTGGGGTCCGCCGTCGGCGAAGCTGAGCAGCACCCGCAGGTGCTTCTGCGGTGGCGCGGCCGGGTCGCTGACCAGCAGCTGGCCGCTCATGCCCAGGTGGGCCAGCAGCGCGTCGGCCGATCCTTCGCCCGGGTCGGACGGGTCGGACGGGTCGGCGTCGGAGTCCAGCTCCAGCCACAGGTACTTGCCGCGCCGCCCGACCGCGGTCAGGGTGCGCCCGATGAGCCGCCCGATCACATCGACCGGGCCGGCCAGGTGACGGCGGACCGCCCTGGGGTGCAGCACTTCGACGGCGGCGACCCTGCGTCCGACCACGTGCTCGGCCAGGCCCCGCCGTACCACCTCGACCTCGGGTAGCTCCGGCATGTCCGACCTGTCAGGGCCCTGGCGCGCCGGTCTCGGTGGCCCCGGACGCCCGCTCGGCGGCCTCGGACAGCGAGCGCCAGGCCAGCTGGGCCGCCTTCTGTTCGGCTTCCTTCTTGGTCCGGCCCACCCCGGTACCCAGCTCCCGGCCGGCCACCACGGCCACCGCGGTGAACGTCTTGAGGTGGTCGGGGCCGTCCTCGGAGATGCGGTACTCCGGTACGCCCAGCTCGGCGGACGCGGTGAGCTCCTGCAGGCTGGTCTTCCAGTCCAGGCCGGCGCCGAGCAGCGGGGCGGCCTTGAGCAGCGCGTCGAACAGCCGCTCCACCACGCCGCGGGCGACCTCCAGGCCGTGCGCCAGGTAGACCGCGCCGATCAGCGCCTCGGTGGCGTCGGCCAGGATGCTGGCCTTGCCTCGGCCACCGGTGAGCTCCTCACCCCGGCCGAGGTAGAGGTATGCGCCGAGGCCGCCCTTCTGGCCGTCCTGCAGGGTCGGGCCCAGCTCACGGGCTACCGAGGCCAGCGCGTGCATGTTCACCACGCTGGCCCGCAGCTTCGCCAGCTGGCCCTCCGGCAGATCCGGGTGCGACCGGTAGAGCCGCTCGGTGACAATCACCCCGAGAACCGAGTCGCCAAGGAATTCCAGGCGCTCGTTGGTCGGCAGTCCGCCGTGCTCGTACGCGTATGACCGATGGGTCAGCGCGAGCGTTAAGAGCTCGGTGTCAAGGTGCACACCGAGCTGGGTCAACAACGCTGAACGGTCGCTCTCCGGCCCTCGCGTCGCTCGATCTCCCACGAGCGGGTGGTACTTCGAGTAGCTCAGGCGGGGCGGACGACCGCGCGGCCGTCGTACTGGCCGCAGTTGGGGCACGCCAGGTGCGGCGGCTTGAGCTCGCGGCAGGCTCGGTTCGAGCATGGGGCGAGGGTGGGCGCGGCAGTCTTCCACTGCGCACGACGGGAGCGCGTGTTCGACCGCGACATTCGGCGCTTGGGAACAGCCACGACGATCTCTCCAGGTATCTAGGTACGGTCACCGACGCTCTTCAGCGTCCGCTTCAGAGTCGGCAGAGGATGCGAGCCGACCCTGCAGGGCGGCCCATCGAGAATCCAGTGTCTCATGAGTGTGTTGTGGCCCGAGTTCGGCCCACCGTTCGCCGCATTCCGGGCACAGCCCCCGGCAGTCCTCCTGGCACAGCGGGGCCAACGGCAGCCCGAGCAGAACCGCGTCCCGGACCATCTGCTCGGTGTCGATGAGGTCGTCCACCACCCGGCTGACCTCGTCGTATTCCGTGGTGGCCACCGTCGCGCTGTCCGGGTAGGCGAACAGCTCGCCCAGCTGGGCGGTCACCTCGTCGGTGATGGGCTCCAGGCAGCGCGCACATTCGCCGACCAACTCGGCATGCGCGGACCCGGAGACGAACACCCCTTCGGTGGCCGACTCCAGGCGCAGGTCCAGCTCGATCGGGGCGCCCTGGGGAATCCCGATGACCTCCAGCCCGAAACCGGGCGGCGCCGGGACGGTCCGCTGGTACTTGCGCATGTTGCCGGGCCGGCGCCCCAGCTCGCGGGTGTTGATCACCCAGGGGCTGGTCGAGGCCCGGTGCGTCTCGTCTTGCTTGTGTCTGGTCATGACAACTCCAGGGTAAGCCACCCGAGGCAGTACCCGGGTCAGCTGCCGAACCGGTCGGCAATATGCGCGCCGAGCTCCAGGAACGCAATCTGGGTGGGATCCCGCATGGCACCCAGATCCAACCGCCCACCGGTGGCCAGGTGCGGGTCGTAGGGGATCTCGACCACCGCCCGGCAGCGGGCCTCGAAGTGCGCGCGCACCCGCTCGCGGTCGATCTCCGGGCTGACCCGGTCGCAGCACAGCACCACCACCGCGTCGGCCACCTGCTCGGCGTAGCCGTGCGCGACCAGCCAGTCCAGCGTCTTCGACGCCCGTGACGAGCCGTCCACCGTCGGCGAGCCGACGACCACGAGCGAGTCGGCCAGCGCGAGGGTGCCCTCCATCGCCGAGTGCACCAGCCCGGTGCCGGAGTCGGTGATGATGATGTTGTAGAACTTGGCGAGCACCGCGCAGATCTGCTCGTACTCCGTGCGGTTGAACGCCTCGCTCATCGCCGGGTCCTGCTCGGAGGCCAGCACCTGCAGCCGCCCGGCCAGGCTCGTGTAGTGCGACACCGCGGTCAGCGAGTCGATGCTGGCGATGTTCTCCAGCATCTGCCGCACCGTCACCCCGATCTCCCCGGTCAACCGGTCGGCCAGCGTGCCCGCGTCGGGGTTCGCGTCGACCGCGACGACCCGGTCGCCCCGGTACTCGGCCAACGAGAGCCCCAGCACCGCCGACACGGTGGTCTTGCCGACCCCGCCCTTCAGCGAGCTCACCGCGATCTGGTGCGCGCCGGGCAGGTTCCGGCGGATCCTGCGCAGCAGCAC
>DASWST010000231.1:0-48088 GCA_036402515.1 Pseudonocardia sp. | reverse complement strand
CGCCACCGCCCCGGTGACCAGCGTGGACACCACCACCATGCCGACGCCCAGGGACAGGATCGGCCGCAGGCCGCGCTTGAAGCTGACGAAGGAGAAGCCCAGCGCGGCGGAGTAGAGCAGGGGAGGGGCGACCACGCTCAGGATCAAGTCGGGCCCCAGCTCGAAGCGGGGCAGCCCGGGGATGAACGAGACGGCCGCCGCGAGCAGCACCACCACCAGCGCCGGCTGCAGCCCGCGCCGCTGGGCGAGCGCGGTCACCCCGATCGACCCGACGACGATCAGCAGCAGCTGGATTCCGTCCATCCCTGGTGCCTCACTCCGCGCCGGCGAACCCTGACCGCACGATCTTTCCTGGTCAGCTCGCCGGTGGGCTGCTACGGGGTCTCGACACTACCTACTGGCACATGCCCGGCGGCCGACCGGCACCGGCGGAGGTGTCCAGCCGGTGCCGGACCTCGGCCAGCCGGGCGGCGTAGCGGGCCCAGCCGAACCCGGAGCTGGCGAACTCCGCTTCGGCGCGGGCGACCAGCCGCTCGGCGGTGACCCGGTCGCCCTCGGCCAAGGCCAGTGCCGACGCGACCGGCCGCGCGGCCAGCCGGAGCAGCACCGCCGGCTGGCCCGCTCGCTCAGCGGCATACTCGGGCAGGGCGTGTGTGCGTGTGTGCTCGGGGAAGGCATGCTCGGGGAAGGCATGCTCGGGCAGGGCGTGCTTGGCGGGGGGGTGCTCCCGCGGGGCGTCGAGCAGCCCGCGCGCCTCGAGCAGCGCCCGGGCCTCGACCAGCGCGCCGGTGTCCACAAGGACGTCGGCCAGCTCGATGCGGGCCAGCGCCTCGGTGGTGTCCAGGTTGTCCGAGAGCCGGGCCTGGAGCGGGCCGAGCGCCTTCCTGGCGTGCCGTTCGGCGGCGGCCAGATCGCCGTCGGCGCGGGCCGCCTGGGCCCGGATCAGCTCGTTGCCGCGCAGCAGGCGGCGGTCGGCCAGCAGGCTGGCGTAGCGGTCCGACTCGGAAATCAGGCGCACCGCCGCGTCCGTCCGGCCGGCGGCCAGCAGGGCGGCGGCCTCACGATGCAATCCGAGAGCGAGGGCGCGTTCGTCGCCGCACTCCCGGCCGGCGAGCGCCGCGCCCCGGTACGCCTCGAGCGCCCCGTCCGCGTCCCCAGCGATGAGCAGCGCGGCACCCAGCGTGGCTCCCACGGAGTCCCGCTGCCGGGGCGAGCCCGATCGGTGCGCCAGTGCGAGACCGGCTCGCAGCGCGGCGACGGCCGAGGGAAGCCGGCCGCGGCCGAGCTCCAGGCGGCCCTGCCGGTACCGGATGGTCAGCGCGATCTGGTCCGACCCGCCGTCGAGCAGGTCGGCGGCCCGGGCGAGCAGCTCGACCGCTTCGCCGAACCGACCCAACCGCGCCACGTGCCAGCCCAGGTTGCTGAATGCCTCGGCGCGTTCGGCCCGGGTGGCACCGGCGGCGTCCACCAGCGCCGCGTAGTGCCGGTGGGCTTCCTCGAACCTCCCGGCGGCCAGCCAATGCGGGTCCAGCGCGAGGGCCAGCCGCAGGCCGTCGGCGGCGCGGGCCTGACCGGCGGCAAGCTCCAGCGCGGCGGCCAGGTTCGGCCATCCCACCGCCGAGATGCCCGGCGAGACGCCGGCCGGCCCCGGCGGGACGCCCGCGGTGGCCGCCGAGCTGGCCGAGGCGCGCACGCAGCCCAGACACCAGGACAGGTGCCGGGTGCGGGTGCCCTCGGTCTCTCCGGTCGCGCCCAGCTGCGCCAGCGCGTAGGCCTGGACGGTCTCGAGCAGCGCCAGCCGCCGCCGCCCCGCCTCGGTGTACGAGCTGACCAGGCCTCGGGCCACCAACTCGGCCACCGCCGGCGCCACGTCACCCAGCTCGATCGGTCCGCCGCGCACCACCGCTCCGGCCGCGTCCATGGTGAAGTCACCGGCGAACACGCCGAGGCGGCGCAGCACCACCCGCTCCCGGGGGTCGAGCAGTTGGTAGCTCCAGTCCAGCGCGGCACGCAGGCTGGTGTGCGGACGACCCGAGGCGGAGGCCCGGCCGGCGAGCAGCCGAAGCTGCCCGGCCACCCGGCCGGCAAGCTGGGCGACCGGCAGACTCCTGGCCAGGCCGGCGGCCAGCTCGATGCCCAGCGGCAGCCCATCCATCGAGGCACAGATTCTCGCCGCGTCCGCCCGGCCCGATCCGGCCGCCGACCCGCCAGGGCCGAGCCGTCGGCGACCGGCGCGGTCGGTGAACAGCGCGACCGCGTGCGCCCGGCTCAGCGGCCCGACCCGGTGCGGCACCTCGTCCGCGACCAGCAGCGCGCGGGTGGAAGTGACCAAGACACTCAGACCGGGCGCCGACCGGCGCAGCCCAGCGACCACCGAGCAGACCTGCTCGCCCAAGTGGTCGGCGTGATCGAGCACCAGCAGGGCACCGTGCAGCGCCGCCCCGACCCGGGACAGCGGGTTCGCCGAGTCTCGGGCCACACCGGCAGCCTCGGCCACCGCGCTGACCACCTCTTCCTCTCGGCCCAGCGGCGCCAGCTGGACGAACACCGTCCGCCGGCCTCCGTCGGCAACCTCGCGAGCCACCTCGAGGGCCAACCGGGATTTGCCGCCGCCGGGCGGCCCGACCAGGGTGACCATGGCCGGCCCTCGGAGCAGGGCACGAAGCGCCGCCCGGTCGCCGTCGCGGCCCACCAGGGCGGTCTCCGGGATCGGAAGCCTCGCCCTGACCCGGTCCGCCGGCGGGTCGGCCGGGGTCCGCACCATGGCCAGCGGCCGTTGCGGGAACCCTCGGAGTCGCGGGGTGTCCGGCGGGCCGGCCGGGGCCCGCGCGGGCAGCCGCAGCACGGTCGCCCCCGGTTGTCCGTGCTCGGCAACCGCGATGTCCGGCAGCCCCCCGGCCCCGGGCCGAGCGTCGCCGGCACCCGGCCGAGCGTCGCCGGCGTAGCGGGCCGGCTCGGCCGCACCGAGCTGCTGCTCGGACACACCGAGGTGCTGCTCGGACACACCGAGGTGGGGGTCGGCGGCGGCCGGGCGGCGTGGTTGCTCGACCGCCTCGCCAAGGCCGGCGGCGGTGGCGCGCGGCACGTCGAGCCGGCGCGGCAGCAGAATCGTCGGCGCGGTCGGCTCGAGGTTGACCGGCGTCGGGGTCGGCAGCAGGCTCGGGTCCTGGCGCAGCAGCCGCAGCTCCAGCCGGGCACTCTCCGGCCCCGGGTTGACGCCCAGCTCGTCGGCGAGCGCGCGGCGCAGCCGGGCCAGCCGGGCCAGCGCGTCGGCCTGCCGACCGGTCCGATAGAGAGCCAGGGCGAGCAGGCCGGTCAGCGGTTCGTGCAGCGGGTGCTCGGCGACCAGCGCGGACAGCTCCGCGGTCACCGCCCCGGCCGCTCCGAGGTGCAGTTCCGCGCCCAGTCGGGCCACCGTCAGGGTGAGCCGCCAGTCGTCCAGCCGCTCCCCCTCGACCCGGGCGTAGCGGATCATCCGAAGGTCGGCCAGCGCCGGACCGCGCCAGTAGGCCAGCGCGGTGGCCGAGGCGTCCCGCACCTTGGCGTGGTCCCCGATGCGCTCCGCCGCGTGCAGCCGTTCCGCCGCCGCCTCGGCCCGGACCAGGTCGGTGGGCGCCGAAGCCAGCCGGTAACCGGCCGCCGAGCGACTGATCAGGCCGGCGTGCGGGCCCAGCGAGCTGCGCAACCTGGACACCACCACCCGCAGCCGCTCGACCGGCCGGCCTAGCTCCCGGTCACCCCACAGGTCGCCGGCCAGCCGCTGGTCCGGTACCGCCGTCCCCCGGCCCATGGCCAGCCGGACCAGCAGGGCGCGCTCCAGCGGCCGGTCGACGGGAAGCACGGTGTCTCCGGCCCGGACCAGAGTTGGCCCGAGCACCAGCACGTCCACCGGGTCCCCCTGCACGCGGCAAGCATCGCAGCGCCAGGTGGCGCCGCGAAACGCATAACAGGCGACGGTGCGATGCATTGCGGGCAAGCGGTTACCTGTCGAGTTCTCCAGCGGGTGCGTCCGTGGGTGGAGCGATGTTCTGGTTCGCCCGGAACAGGTTGTCGGGGTCGTAGGTTTTCTTCACCTCGGCCAGCCTCGGGTAGTTGTCCCCGTAGGCCGCGTGGACTCGGCCCGGGCCCTCGTCGCCGAGGTTGTTGACATACACCGCGTCCTCAAGATGAGGCTGCATCGCGTCGAACAGGGCTCTGGTCCACTCGATGTTGCGTGGCGAGTCGGCCGCATCGGGCCACTGCGACAGGATGAGGAAGTCGTACTGCTCGGCCCGGTGGGGGAAGGCGGTGGCTGAGGGCGCCACCCGGCTGGCCACTCCGTGCATCTGCTGCAGGCCGACGCCGCTGGCCGTGGAAGGCATGTCCGGGAGGAAGCGCAACAGGGTCTGGGTCGCTCCCTCGGTCAGATCGCGCAGATACCCGGACTTCCAGTAGTGCAGGCGCCCGGAGGGATAGCCCCCGTCCGCGCCCGTCTGCAGCGCCGTGTAGGGCATGGGCTGGATGCCGTCGTCCACCGGCGACTGGAACGTCCGCAGCGGGCGCAGCACGCGTTCACCCTCGTCGAGGGCGCCGCAGTAACAAGCCACGATCGAGAGCACGGGCTCCCTGCCCGGGGTCAACGCGAGCGAGGCGGCCGTGGACAGCTCGTCCGGGGCCGCCTTGACAAACTCGTCGTAGAACCGCAGCACCTCCGGAGCCGTGTGCATCGGGTAGGACAGCGCGCCGGCCAGCACGACGTCGACCTCGTGGAGTTGGTACTCGAAGGAGGTGACGACCCCGAAGTTGCCGCCGCCACCCCGGATGGCCCAAAACAGGTCCTCGTTCTCGTGTGTGCTCGCCCTCAACAGCTGCCCGTCCGCGGTCGCCACTTCGGCGGAGATCAGGTTGTCGCATGCCAGGCCGTAGCGTCCGTTCAGCCAACCCAGCCCTCCGCCGAGGGTGAGCCCCGCGATCCCGGTCATGGACACGACACCGAGCGTCGTCGCCAATCCTCGGGCCTGTGTGGCGCTGTCGAACTCTCCGAGGGTGAGCCCCGGACCGGCCCTGACCGTCCGCGCTTCCGTGTCGAACTGAACGGCTTTCATGCCGGACATGTCGAGCATGACAGCGCCGTCGCACACCGCGTTCCCGGCGACGCTGTGCCCGCCGCCGCGGACCGAGAGCGGTAGCTGGTGTCGGCGTGCGAACGCGATACCGGCCAGCACGTCTGAGGCGTCCGCGCACTGGATCACCGCGAGCGGGCGCCGATCGATCATGCTGTTGAACACCGCGCGCGAGGTGTCGTAGCCACCGTCCCCGGGGCCAAGCAACCGCCCGCGTAGCCCCGACTCGAGCTCCCGCAGTGCGGAACCCGCGATCCCGCCGACGTCTATACCCATAGTGCGCCCCTTCACAGATGCCGGCCGCCCCAGGACCGGGCCCCCTACGGACCGACCACTGTCCTCTCCTGCGCCCCCGATGTCGCCTACCCAACCTGGCCGGCGAGCGGGAGCAGGTGCTCGCCGCGCTGCCGGGTACCCGCTCGCTGGTCTCCCTGGTGGTCCGAACGAACCGGGACGGGATTTCCAAGGTTAGGCGATCTTTGGCGTAGCCGTTTCGAGAGTCCGATTTTCTTCCGGAAATCTCGATTCAGGGCGGTGTCCGATTCGATCCCGCGAAACTTTTTAGCGCAGACGCCTCGCCCGACTCAATCACTCTCGAGCAGGCCATCATTCGGGCCATCGGTAACTTGGAGAGGCGCGGTCTGAGCCTAGCTTGCCGTGCTTGTCGCCCACGAGCTGGGGTTTCGGGGGCGATGACCACGTAACGCCAACCGCGGTGCGGCGCACGCCTCCCGCCAGCTGGCTAGCCAGCAGGTAGAAATTCAACACCTCAACACCCGCGCAGCAGGCAACCCGCTTCGAGCTCATGGTGGGGTCCTCACAATTGACCATGACGTGAGTCTGCTGGGCACCGAATACTGACGCGTGGCCGCGGGTGACAACTCACTTGCCACGCGCGCGCCACCAGGAGATACCATGATCAGCAGTAAGCTAGTCGTCGGCGCCCTCGCGGCGTCCGCATTCCTTATCGGTCCGACTGCGGTAGCAACCGCGGCCACCCCCATCACGACAATCACCGCGGCCAGCGTGAGTCTGCATCCCACGGTGAACACGGGCTCGCGGGAGTATCAGCAAGGCTACCGAAAGGGCTACCGGGAAGGTTTCGCCGACGGCATTCGGGAAGCCCGGACAACGTGTAAGGAAGAGAGGCGGCGGTCAAAGAGTTATGCGGATCACGCGGCCGGTGCGGATTACGACGTGGGTTACACCACGGGTGTCAGTGAAGGATTCGACAAGGGATTCGATCGGGGCCTGCGGCGGTATTGCGGTGGGCGCCGTTAACGAAGGTCGAGGAAAACGGCCAGTAGCGCGATGAGGACGACAGAAATCAGTGAGGCGGTCATCCCACCGGCCGGTGACCTCGCGGTGAAAGAGATCACCGGCGGCCATCGGTCACGCCGACGGGGTCCTGCCTAGCTCCGGTTCATCTCGAGCTGGGTAGAGTACCGCTCCAGCGCGGCGGCGAACTGATCCGCGTCCGGGCCGCTCCAGCTGCCCAGCAGGTCGTCGAAGACCTGGGTGAGGGTGTCCCGCATGGCCGCGACCGCCGCTCGGGCGGCGGAGGTGAGCTCGAGCCGGGTGGCCCGGGCGTCCTCGGGGTCGGGCGCCCTTCGCAGCAACCCGGCGGACTCCAGCCGCGAGGCGTAGCGGGTGGTCGCGGTGCGGTCCAGCCCGATGAACGCGGCGAGCCGGGTGGCGCTGGTCGGTCCACCCCGGGCCAATCCGGAGAGCACCGGATAGGTCGTCGCGTCCACTCCCTCGACGCCGTCCACCAGCCGGTCGTAGAGGTACATCCGGATGCCGCGCAGCAACAGCCGGCCGAGCGCCGCCTCGCCCCGGGCGCCCGAGGTGAGTTCAGGTAGTCGACCAGTTGCGTGCGCTGGTCCCGGCGGTCCGTGCGGTGGGCGTGTTCGACGTGCTGCCGCCACGCTCCCCGGTGCTTGCCGAGATCATCGCCACGAGTTGAGCGGGTGCCCGGAACCGGGTGTTCACCGGTTCCCGGTACCGCTACAGGTGCTACCGGAGCCTGAGCCGCCGCCACTGCCGGGGTTGCATGCCGGAGCGGTGGTGGTCGGGTTGGCCGGCTTGGTCGTGGTGTCCCGGTGCCTGGCATCGCTGCCGCCGGTGCCGGTCTGGGGCCGGCCTGGCCGGGTGTCGGCCGAGCCGGAGCCGCCGGGGTTGCCTGGTTTGGCGGGGTTCACCGCCTGATTACCCGGATAGCCGGGGTAGCCAGGGGTGCCCGGGTAACCGGGGGTGCCCGGGTAGCCGGGATTGCCTGGATATCCAGGGTTGCCCGGGGTGCCTGGCCCAGCCGGGAAGCCCGGGTCGGCGGGATTGCCGGGGCGACCGGCCGCGCCGCCCTCGGGGGAACTCGGCCGGGCCGGGTACGGATACGCCGGGTTGACCGGCTTCGCCGGGTTGGCGGGGTTCGCCGGGTCGGCCGGCTGTACGGGGTTCGCGGGGTTTGCCGGGTCGTCCGGCTTCGCCGGAAGGATCAGCTCGCTGCCGCTGCCCGGGTTACCTGGCTGGTTCGGCTTGCCTGGCTCATTCAGTCGGCCCGGGTTGGCGCCGCTCAGCTGGGTGGAGCCGCTCGGGTCGCGGTGCCGCAGTCGGCTCGGGTCGGTCGGCGCACCTGTCTCATCGGTGTCCACCCGCTCGCCCTCGCGCACGTCGTCCACGGTCTGTACCAGGTTCTGGCTCTTGCGGGACAGCTCGATCTTGCGGTCCGGGTCGTCCACCTGGTTCAGGTCTGGCGCGACGTTGGCCAGCGCGGTGCGCGCATCGGCCACGCGGCCCTCGGAGAGCGCCTGCTGTGCGGCGGCGAGCGCGGTGTTGACCCGATACGCGGCCTCGACCGAACGCGCCCGGTCTCCGTTCACCACGGTGGATACGCCCCAAAGCGGGTCACCCGGCTGCGCGTTCCCGGCCGCTACCGCGACGCCGGACAAGGCCATCACAGCGACCGCCGCGGCCGCGGCCACCGGCATCAGTCGCCGCCGGGGTCGGGCCGCCGCGCGTTGCCCCGCGACAATCGCCGAGCACGCCTCGTCGGCCGACATCAATTCGGGGAAAGGCACCGACTCGATGTCCGCGCGCAACTCGGCCAGTAGCGCGAGGACCTGTTGGTCGTCCGCGTATCCCCGGTCCAGCGCAGGATCGAATCCGACGGTATGCGCGGGTCCGACGGAACGCCCGCCGGACAGCGCATCCAGCAACTCGTCGTCCGCGCGAACCGCGAGGAATTCGACTGGATCAACTCGTTCGTCGCGATCGGACGAGAAATCAAAAGGAGAACCGGACGGCGTGGCACCGGAGTGGCTCAGTTGACCACGCCTGCCTCGGCTGGGCTCTTCCCAGGGACGGCGCATCGTCAACTCACCTCCTTCGCGGCCAGCGGCATGTCAGCAATCACGCACCCTCATCGTCTTATGTATCGACGGAGGTGGCCAAAGTGCTACGCCCGCCTCCGTCTTAGGTATCGACGGAGGTGGCCAAAGTGCTACGCCCCTCTTCGCGATCCCGCGCAAATCTTGCGCGGGGCGCGGGAGATTGATCACCACGCGGACGCCGGGAGTGGAGCCGGGCGGCGCGTCGAAGTCCTTGGCACAGCTGGGTATTGGTCCGAAAGTCGAGTCACCGGATCTGGTGTGCGGTGGCCGAGCAGCGCGCTTCCCGCTGACCGGTTAGTGGCATGCCTCACCGGCCACCCCCAGTTGACTCGTCCCCTACCCGATCGGGTCAGAGTAACTTAGGAGTTTTGGGGAAAGGGTTACCGGTGGTGGAGATGTGGTTGTAATACGCAACGTTCGCCGTCGAATAATCCACCCAATCGTGCGAATTGGCGAGGCGGTAGGAGTTGCGGTGGGCTGGTCGGCCTAATGCCGCCGCCGCGGGCCCCGCGGGGACGTCACCGGCTGGGCCCGGAGCACCGCGGCGCCCCGGGCCCGTCCTCTAGGGCCCGTTCTCTAAGGCCCGTCCTCTAAGGCATGGCCCTCGGATCATCCAGCGGCGTCGCGGCGCCCAGCCGGCGCCTCGCGGCATAGATCTCCAGGACACGCCCTAGCGCACTCAGCAGGCGGTCTTGTACACCGCCGCCTGGCCTTCCGGCGAGTTCAGGTTGGCCTGGGTGAGCACGGTGAACCCGGTGCCGATCGACTTGGTGACCGGCTGGCCCTTGAGCGCGGCCACCGCTTGGGTGACCCCGTCGCGGCCGATGAGCGCGGGCTGCTGGGCCACCAGAGCCTGCACCGTGCCGTCCTGCAGCGCCTTCACCTGGTCCGGACCCGCGTCGAAGCCAACCACCTTCACCGCGCCCTGCTTGCCCGCCTGCCGGATGCCGGTGGCCGAGCCCTCGGCGGAGAACAGGTTGGTGGCGAAGATGCCCACGATGTCCGGGTTCGCCTGCAGCGCGGCGCTGACGATCTGTGCGGCCTTCTGCGGGTCGTTGTTGGAGTACTGAACTCCCAGATCCTGATACGAGGGGTTGGCCTTCACCGCATCCTGGAAGCCCTTGGCCCGGTCGTCGGTGGTGCTGATGCCCGGCTGCACGCTGACCACCAGCACCTTGCCGCCGTTGGGGGCGAGCTGGTGAATGGCGTCGAACGCCGCCTTGCCGCCGCCCAGGTTGTCCGAGGCGATGGCGGACGCCGCGATCGAGGGGTCCTTGAGCGTGGTGTCCACCAGCACGACCTTGATGTTCTGCTGCACTGCCTGCTGCACCGGCTGTTGCATGGCGGAGACGTCGGTGGGCGCGATCAGGATGGCGTTCGGCTGCGACGCGATCACCGACTGCAGCACCGGGGTCTGCAGCGCCGGGTCGAACTTCTGCGGGCCGTTCGTGGACACCGTGGCGCCGACTTTGGCGGCCTCCTCCTGAATACCGCACTGCATCGTCACGTAGAAGGCGTCTCCGATCACCCCCTGGACAAACGCCAGCTTGAGCGGGCCGCTGCTTGTTCCGGGGCTCGTCGAATTACTCGATCCGCAGCCGGTCGCGGCGAGCGCCAGGGTGAGCAAACCGGCGATGATCGCCCCTTTGCGGTTCATCGGTTCACCTTTCTTGGACCACTCCCGAACCGGGAGAGAAATTGGAATTGCAGAGAGGAACCACGCAGTGCGGCCGCACGGCGGACCTGATCGACATAGACCGCCGCGATCAACACCGCACCGACCACGACCTGCTGCCAGAACGGCTGGACGCCGAGAATCACGAAACCGTTCTGCAGCACGGACGGGATGAACAACCCGACCACGGTGCCGAAGATGGTGCCGACGCCGCCGAACAAACTGGTGCCGCCGATGACTACTCCGGCAATCACATTCAGGTTCGTATTCGATTGCCCGCTGATCGTGGTGGACTGGAAGAAGCTGAGGTTCAGAATGCCGGCGAACCCGGCTACCAGTCCGGCGAGGGCATAGATTTTGATCAGGTGCAGATCCACCCGGACGCCCACTCGACGGCCGGCTTCGGCGTTCGAGCCGACGGCAAAGGTGTAGAGCCCGAACTTGGTGCGGTGCAGCACGATGGCGCCGAGCACCACCACGACCAGGGCGATGGTGGACAGCACCGGGATCTGGCCCACGATGTTGCCGAAGCCGACCGTGTTGACCAGCACCTCCGGCGCGTCTCGCAGGTCGATGCCGCCGGTGATGATCTGCGAGAAGCCCAGCGCCATGCCGAGCGTGCCCAGCGTGACGATCAACGGGGGCACCCTGGCCTTGGCGATGAGCAGGCCGTTGACCAGGCCCCAGCCCAGCCCGCACAGGCAGGCCACCAGGATGCCGACGATCGCGGTACCCCATCCCTGGCCGCCCAGCGCGCCCATGGCCTTGCTCGCGATCACCCCGCTGAACACCAGCACGCTGCCCACCGACAGGTCGATGCCGCCGGTGATGATCACGAACGTCATGCCTACCCCGAGCACCGCCAGGATGGACGTGTTGACCACCGTGCCCCGGATGTTGAACGGGGTCAGGAAGGTGTCCGGGCGGAGCACCGCGAAGATCAGCACGATCAGGGCGAGCACCAGCAGGATCTGCAACGCCTGCAGCTGGGCCAACCGGGCCAGCCGGGACCGGGGCCCCTCGTCGTCCAGGAAAGCGGTGTCGTCGTTCTCCCGGGACGCGGTGCTGGATGGCTCGGCTACGCGCTCGTTCCGCTCCTCGCTCGCTGGCGCTCGCTGTGCCTGACCCGCCCCGCCGGCTTCGCCGGCTGCCGTCCCCCGGGATGCTCGCTCGCTGACGCCTTCGCTACTGGTCATTTGGCTACCTCCTCGTCTTTGAAGGCGCCGGTCATCGCGGCGACGAGCTGCTCCATGTTGGTTTCCTTGGCCGCGTAGGTGGTGACCCGGCGGCCTTGGCGCATCACCTGGATGCGGTCGGCCACCTCCATCACGTGCGGCATCGAGTGGCTGATGAAAACGACCCCGATGCCGTCGTCGGCCACCCGCCGGATCAGGTCCAGCACGTTGCGGGTCTGCCGCACGCCGAGCGCGGCGGTCGGCTCGTCCAGGAAGATCACCTTGCTCACCCAGGCCGCCGCCCTGGCCACCGCCACGCCCTGTTTCTGTCCGCCGAGCCGACCGCCCCGGACAGGTTGCCCACGGTGGCGCCCAACTTGTCGAACGCCGACCTGCTGCCGACCCGCATCGCCTTGGTGTCCATGAACCCGAGCCGGCCCAGCAGCCCGGGGCGCATGATCTCCCGGCCGAGGTACATGTTCTGCACCGGATCCAGGTGCGGCGCGAGCGCAAGATCCTGGAACACCGTCTCGATGCCCAGGCTGCGGGCCACCGCTGGGGTGTCCAGCCGGACCCGCTGGTCGTCCAGCAGGATCTCCCCGCCGTCCGGCGCCTCGCTGCCGGACAGCATCCGCACCAGCGTGCTCTTGCCGGCGCCGTTGTCCCCGATCAGCGCGACCACCTCGCCGGCGGCCACGTCGAAGTCGGCGCCGTTCAGCGCCCGCACGTGCCCGTACTGTTTGACAAGCCCCGTTGCCCGCAACAGTGTCATTTCATTCGGCTCCGCGCTCGCTCCGCTGCGATGCTCACTCGCTGTCGCCTCGCTGTCATGCCGACACCGCCTCCTTCCACGGCCGGGCCCGGCCGTCCACCGCCGCGACCAGCTCGGCCAGCCGCTCGGTGGCCACGGTGTTCAGGAACTCGGTGCGGGCCCGGCCGGTCAGCCCGACCGACTCCTTCCAGATGGACCGCCCGGCGATGAAGCCGGACGCCCCGCCGTCGTCGCAGGCCACCCGGAGCACCCGGGAGAACTCCTCGAAGGCCACCCCGGCGGACAGCACCGCCCACGGGCCGGCGACCACGTCGGCGATCCGCCGGCAGCCCTTCGCCGATCCGGGGTACTCCAGCTTCAGCAGGTCCGGGCCGGTCTCGGCGAGCAGCCGGGCGGACTCGACGATCATGTCCTCGCGGTGCGCCGGGGTCAGCTCGTCCTCCCCGGGCAGCCGGTAGACGATGTTCTCCACCACCGAGGGCACACCGTGCGCCCGGCAATCTTCGACCACCTCGCGGACCACGTTCAGCACGTCGGCGACCAGGTCCGGGGTGCCGGGAGCGCGGGGGCGGTCCGGGCGCAGCTGGACCAGGAACTTCACCGCGTGCCCGCCGAGCCCGCGCACCCACGCGGCGTTCTGCTCCGGGATGCGGTGCGCGTGTGGCTCGCCGTTGAAGTTGCCCCGCTCCGCCGGCTCCGCCGCCACCAGCAGGCCCCGGTCAGGGGGCAGCGCGCCGGCCTC
Organism: Pseudonocardia sp.; assembly: GCA_036402515.1. Lineage (GTDB taxonomy): Bacteria > Actinomycetota > Actinomycetes > Mycobacteriales > Pseudonocardiaceae > Pseudonocardia. The sequence goes on along the minus strand of DASWST010000231.1, from coordinate 35,233 downwards.
GGTGACCGCCGGCACGCCCCAGGTCGGGTCGAGCAGGAAGCCGCTGGCGATCGGCGCCAGCGCACTGGCCACCTCTACCTTGGCGGCCCGGAACTCCGCGTCGGTGGCGTCCGCGCGCCCCACGGAGGCGAACATCCGGCGCAGCGTGTTGCGCTGGTCCATGGCGACGATGGCGAACACGCCGCTCTGGTCCGCGATGGCGTCCAGGGTGACGGGTCCGGACTGTCGAATCGGCTGCTGTTCGGTTGGCTGGCTCACCAGGTCGTGGCCTCCTCGGGTTGCGCGACGTCGGCCTGGCCGGTCGGGCGCTCCGGCCGCATTCGGTCGCTGAATTTCCGGAAAGGCACGGGGTTTCCCGCGCCGGCCCAGGCCGCGAACAGGGCGGCCCCGAACGCCCCCGGCTGGTCGATCGCGGCGAACCGCAGCCCGGGGATGATCTGGCTCTTGCTGGCCCGCACGCTGGACAATCGCACCCAGCCGCCGGCGGCCACCGCGTCCCGGTGCTCCCCGACGATCCGCTCGGCGGAGTGGACCAGCGCGGAGGTGACGCTGCCGATGTGCGCCAGCGCGGCGGCCCAGACCGCATCCGGGCTGGCCCCGTCGGTGATCCGGATGACCACCTCGGCGTCGGTCTGGCCGGCGCCGGTGACCCGCACGCTGCCGGTCGCGGTACCCGGTCGCCAGCGCCGGTCCAACTCCCGGCGGGCGGCCAGGTCGGCGCGGCCGAGCAGGTCCAGCACCCGGCCGAGCACCAGGCCGGCCCGCACCGAGCCGATCAGCGCGGCGTGCCCGGGCAGCACGTGCGCGCCGGCGCTGTAGCCCGAGGCGACCAGTTGCGCGCGTTCCTCGGTGCTCAGCCGGCGGGGCACCGAGCGCAGCAGCACGTCGGCGGTGCCGGCGGAGTTGAACAGCACGTTCGGCTCGGTGGCGCCGGAGCCCACGGCAGCCACCGGGTGGTCGTGGCCGACCACGGTGATCGCCGCGCCGCGCAGTGCCGCCGGGGCGTCGCGGTGGCTGACCCGACCGGCGGCGTGCCCGGCCGGCAGCACCGGCGGCAGGAACCCCGGCGGCGCCCCGACCTGATCCAGCGCCGCCGCCCAGGCCAGCCCGGTGGACGCGTCCACCAGCCCGGTGCGCGCGGCCAGCGACGGCTCGGTGACCCGGTCCGCGCCGAGGGTGTGCGCCACGTACTCGGGGATGTTCAACCATTGCGCGCCCGGCCGCGGCGAGATCCCGGTGTCGCGCATCCAGAGCAGCTTGGCCAGCGTGCACTGGGCGTCCATGGCCAGGCCGACCCGGCCGGGGAAGGCTTCGGCGAACCATGGGTCCCGTGCGGCCAGCTCGGTCAGTTCCTCGGCCCCGCGCTGGTCGAACCAGGCGATCACCGGGGAGCCGACCCGGCCGGCCGGGTCCAGCACCACGCCGCTCTCCGCCAGCCCGGCCAGGCCGATTCCGGTCACCCGGACCGGGCCGTCCGCCTCGGCACTCCTGACCGCGGCCGACACCGCGCCGAGCACGTCGGCGAACACCGCCTCGCCGGTGGTCTCCACTCGTCCGCCAGGGTGGGTGACCCAGGTGGTGGGGCGGCGGGCGAAACCGACCCGCCGGCCGGTCGGGTTCTCGCCGCCGGCGTCGATGGCCAGTGCTTTGGTCTCGGTGGTGCCGATGTCCACCCCGACGGCCAGCTCCCGCGCGCTCACCGGGAGAGCTCCCCGCTGCCCCGGACGATCAGCCGCAGCGGCGCCTCGATCCGCCGCGACGGCTCGTCCGCCCCGGCCATCCGGTGGAACAGCCGCTCGGCGGCCAGTTGGCCGATCAGCTCGGGGGAGTGGTCGATCACGGTGACCGCCGGCTGCAGGCTGGCCGCCATGAGGAAGTCGCCGAAGCAGACCAGCGCCACGTCGGTGCGGGACAGCGCGTGCAGCGCCGGGGCCACGCCCATTGAGCTGCGGGTGTTCGCGCTGAAGATCGCGGTGGGCGGGTCGGGCCGGGCCAGCAGCTCGCCGGTCCGCTCGCTGGCGTCGGCGATCTCCTGGCAGTTCGCCGCGACCAGGTCTTCGTCCACCGGGATGCCGGCCGCCGCGAACTCCGCGCGGTAGCCGGCCAGCCGCTGGTCGGCGGTCTCCAGGTTCAGGTAGTCGCCCACGTAGGCGATCCGGCGGTGGCCGTGGGCGATCAGGTGGCCCACCGCGGTACGGGCGCCGTGGTAGTCGTCCACCAGCACCGCGTCCACATCCAGGTCGATCGGACTGCGGTCGATGAACACCAACGGGCGGGACGCGGAGCCCAGGTAACCGTGGTTGCGGGAGGCCGGCGCCACGATCACCCCGGCCACCTTGCGCCGGATCATTCCGTCCAGCAGCACTTGCTCGCGCTCGGCGGAGCGGCCGGTGCTGGCCACCGTGACGGTGAGCCCCCTGGCGAACGCCACCTTCTCGATCTCGCCGGTCACGCTGGCGAAGAACGGGTCGGCGATGGAGTCGACCACCACGCCGATGGTCTCGTCGGTGCCCTTGCGCAGCGAGCGGGCCAGCGGGTCCGGCCGGTAGTCCAGCTCGGCGATCGCCGCCTCCACCCGCGCCCTGGTGTCCCCGGCCACCCGAGGGTCCCCGTTGAGCACCCGGCTGGCGGTCTTGGTGCTGGTCCCGGCGGCGGTGGCCACGTCGCTCAGCCGTATTTTGCGCGCGCTCACTGGACCGGCTCCCGCGCCTGGTCGCGTACCAGCTCGAGCAGCTCGGCCACCCGCGCCGGGTCGACCCCGCCGGCGCGCAGCTGCTCGCAGGACGCGGCGGCGGTCGCGGTGGCCCGGTGCAGCGCGGCCAACCACTGCTCGGTGGTCGGGGGCGTCGCCGAGTCCGCGCCCATCTCGAGCAGCTCGAGGGCCAGTCCGCCGACGAACGAGTCGCCAGCGCCCACCGCGCTGAGCACGTCCACCGGCACCGCGGGTACCCAGTGCACCTCGCCGCCGGTCGCGGCGAACGCCACGCCCTGCCCGCCGGCGGTGACCGCCGCGCACCGGGCGCCCCGCGCGCACAGCGCCAGCGCCGCCCGCCCGGCGCGCTCGACCACGTCGTCGTCGCTGGCGCGCAACACCTCGCCGGCATCCCCGGCCAGCGCCGCCTCGGCCTCCTCCAGGTTCGGGGTGACCAGGTCGGGATGGGAGCTCAGGGTGGCCGCCAACGGCCCTGGGGCGGAGTCCACCACGGACAGCGCCCCGGCCGCCCTGGCCAGCTCGACCAACTGCCCGTACCCGTCCAGCGGCGCGCCGGGAGGCAGGCTGCCGATGCACACCAGCAGCGTCTGACCGGGCAGCTGGGCCCGCACCGCCTCCCGGTAGTCCGCCCACGCCGCCGGCGGGAGCCGGGTGCCGGGCTCGTTCAGCACGGTGGTCCGGCCGACCTGCTCCTCGATCATGATGATCGCCTGCCGCAGATAGCCGGGCGCGGGCACGCCGACCACGGTGGCGCCTTCCCCGGCGAGCAGCTCGCGCAGCGTCGCGCCGTCCCGCTCGGCGACCAGCCCGACGATCGGAGGGTGGTGGCCGAACGCGCGCAGCACCCGGGCCACGTTCACGCCCTTGCCGCCGGCGGTCACCTCGACGGACTTCGCCCGCAGCACGCCACCGGGGACGACCGCCGAGACCAGCTCGGTTCGGTCCAGGCACAGGTTCGGCGTCGCGATGAGCACAGGTACCTCATTACGGTGAGCAGGCCAGGCCGGGCTGGCCGTGATCGGCGTCGCTTACTGAATTTCGGTCAGGAAGGTAATCGATGTCACAGCGGTGCCGGAAGGTTCGCCGCTCGGCGCCGAGTTGTCAAGAGATTGCGCGCAGAACACCGGCAAGTTGCATCGTGATGTCCTGGGTGGCGTCAACCGCGAGGTGCTCGATGGCCGGCGGGCCCACCGGGTGTCGGGCCAGGAAGGCGGCCGGGTCGGCGATCTTGGCGCTGTCCCGCCCGGCGTCGCGCGCCCGCAGCCGCCGGACCAGCTCCTCGGGCGGCAGCCGCAGCCACACCAACCTCGCCGCGCCACCCGCCTCGGCCAGCCGTCCGTGCAGGTCCAGCCAGCGCGCGGGGTTAGCCCGCTCGGTGCTGAACGGCGCCACCAACACCACCGGCGTGCCGACCCGCAGGTTGTCCTCGGCGGTGGCCAGCAGGCTCTCGTAGCGGGCCGCCCGGACGTCCCCGGCGAGTTCGCGCGCGTCCAGGTCGTCGGTGCCGAGCAGCCGGGTGATCGTCTCGGTGAGCGCGCCGGCGACCACGTCCAGGTCCAGCAGGCAGGCCCCGAGGTGTCCGGCGAGGGCGCGGCCGAGGGTGGTCTTGCCGCTGGCCGGGGGCCCGCTGACGAGCAGCGCGAGCGCGCTCATCCGCCTCCGCCGGGGATGCGGCAGGAGCCGCCCGAGTAGATCGGACCCGACATGACCGGCCGGCCCGGCGGCGGGTTCAGCTCGGCCGGCACCCGCGCGGTGATGGCCGCCATGCAGGCCTGGGTGCTGTCCTCGTCGCCGTCCCGGCCGTCGATCCACATGTCCAGGTGGGTGTCCACGCCGGGGTCCGCGGCGCTGGCCCCGTAGTCCTCCACGATCACATAGCGCCGCACCGTGGGCAGGTAGAACCGGGTGCCCGCACGCCACGCCATGCCGCCGGCGCCGCCGGGCACCGCCACGGTGATCGGGTCGGCGTAGGTGCCCTGCCCACCGGCGCGGCTGTGCAGCACCGAGCAGCACACCTCGGCCGAGCCCGGCGGGGTGTTGTCGTGGAACGAATAGCCGGTGAGCTCCACCTGCAGCTTCCGGCCGGCCGCCGGCTTCGCCGAACTGGTCGGCGCCGCGCTGGGCAGCGCTTGCGGCGGCGGGGAGCTGGGCGGCGGCGCCGGCACGGCGAAACTGGTCGGCGGCGGCGCACCGGCCGGCGGCCCGGGCTCTGGCGGGCTCGGCGCGGACCCACAGCCGGTGAGCACCACAGCGGCCAGTACCAGCGCCACCAATGCGGCGGCCGAGGCGAGCTTCGTGCGCACGCATCACCCCCGGGGAGTCGCCGCCAGGCTATCGAGACCTCCCCCGCGCCCCTGACCAGGGGTCGTGAGTGGCGATGGTCGCTATAGCGACCATCGCCACTCACGAGGTCAGAGCTGGTTGCCGAGCTTGACTGAGCGGCGGGTACCGCCGTCGGTGGCCACGGCAAAGCCGTCGGCGCCGACCACCACGCCGGTGCGCTCGGACTCCCGGGCCTCGGGCGCACTGACTGGCACCGGCCGGCCGTCCAGGTCCAGCACCACCGAGCCGTCGGTGTACCAGGACGGCACCACGGCGTGCCCCCAGAACGACCGCCGGCGGTTGTCGTCCACGCTCCACCGGACCGTCGGATTGTCCGGGTCGCCGGTGTAGTAGTCCGTCGTGTAGATCTCGATGCGGTGCCCGTCCGGGTCGCGCAGGTACAGGTAGAACGCGTTGGACACGCCGTGTCGGCCGGGACCGCGCTCGATGTGGTGCTCGCGGCTCAGCGCGCCGAGCATGTCGCAGGTGTGCAGGATCTGGTGCCGCTCGGCGGTGGCGAACGCGATGTGGTGCAGCCGGGGGCCAGCGCCGCCGGTGAGCGCGATGTCGTGCACGGTCTGCTTGCGGTACAGCCACGCGGCGTACAGGTTGTCCGCGTCGTCCTCGATCGTCTCGGACACCCCGAAGCCGAGCCGCCGGTAGTAGTCGTGCCCGGCCCGCACGTCCGGGACCATCACGTTGAAGTGGTCCAGCCGGGTGATCGCGTTGCCCGGGTGCAGGTCGTAGCGCTGGGTGAACCGCTCGGTGTGCTCGGCGTCGTAGAAGAACTCCACCGGGAAGCCGAGTGGGTCCACGATCCGGACCGCCTCGCCGACGCCCAGGGTGGTTCCCGCCGGCACCCGCCGCACCGGCACCCCCAGCGAGGCGAAGTAGCGCGCCGCGGCGTCCACCTGGGGCTGCCCGCGCACCCGGTAGGCCAGCCGCGCCAACGCGGGCACCTCGCCGAGCCGCAGCACCAGGCTGTGGTGCAGGTACTCCTCGAAGCCGCGCAGGTAGAGCGCGTCCGGCTGCTCGGCGGTGACCACCAGCCCGAGCACGTCCACGTAGAACCAGCGGGCGGCGGCCAGGTCGGTGACCACCAGTTCGGCGTACCCGGACCGGATCACATCGGGCGGGACCGGGCCGGCGCTCATCGGGAGGCTCCGAATCGAGGGGTGTGCACCTCGCCGAGCGCCACGTGCACGATGTGTTCGTCGGTGTAGAAGTCGATGCTGCGGTGCCCGCCCTCGTGGCCGACCCCGGAGTTCTTCACCCCGCCGAACGGGGTGCGCAGGTCGCGGACGTTGTGCGAGTTGAGCCAGACCATGCCGGCCTCGATCGCCGCGGCCACCCGGTGTCCTCGGCGCAGGTCGTTGGTCCACACGTAGCCGGCCAGCCCGTAGCGCACGTCGTTGGCCAGGGCGATCGCCTCGGCCTCGGAGTCGAACGGGGTGAGCGCCACCACCGGGCCGAATATCTCCTCCTGGAAGATCCGCGCGCCGGGCTTCACGTCGGCGAACACCGTCGGCGCCAGGTAGTTCCCGGACGGCAGGTGCGCCGGCCGACCGCCGCCGGCCAGCAGCCGGCCCTCGGTCTTGCCGACCTCCACGTAGGACAGCACCCGCGCGTAGTGCTCCGGGTGTACCAGCGCGCCCACCTCGGTGGCCGGGTCCGCCGGGTCGCCCACCACGATCTGGCCGGCCCGCTCGGCGTAGCGCTCGCAGAACTCGTCGTAGACCGCCCGTTCGACCAGGATCCGGGACCCGGCGGTGCACCGCTCACCGTTCAGCGAGAACACCCCGAACAGCGTCGAGTCCAGGGCGGCATCAAGGTCGGCGTCGGCGAATACCAGCACCGGGGACTTGCCGCCCAGCTCCATGGACAGCCCCTTGAGGTGCTCGGCCGCCGTCCGCATGATGGTCTTCCCGGTGGTGGTCTCCCCGGTGAACGAGATCAGCGGCACCTCCGGGTGCTCCACCAGCGCCGCGCCGGCGTCCTCGCCGATGCCGTTGACCAGGTTGAACACCCCCCGAGGTAGCCCGGCATCGGCGAAGATGCCCGGCCACAGGCTGGCCGAGAGCGGGGTGAACTCGGCCGGTTTGAGTACCACCGGACAACCGGCGGCGAGCGCCGGAGCGAGCTTCCAGCTCTCCAGCATGAACGGGGTGTTCCACGGGGTGATCAGTCCGGCCACCCCGACCGGCTTGCGCACCACGTAGTTGAGCTGGCTGCCGGGCACCGAGTACGCATCATCGCCGCTGGCCACGATCAGGTCGGCGAAGAACCGGAAGTTCTCCGCCGCGCGCTTGGCCTGGCCCCTGGCCTGGGTGATGGGCAGACCGGTATCGAACGACTCCAGCTCGGCCAGCCGATCCTCGCGGGCCTCCACCGCGTCGGCGATCGCCATCAGCACCCGCGCGCGGGCCCGGGACGGCATGCTCGGCCAGGGGCCCTCGGTGAATGCCCGGCGGGCGGCGGCCACCGCGCGGGCCACGTCGTCGGGACCCCCCGCGGCGGCGGTGGCATAGGGCTGGTTGGACACCGGGTCGAGCACCTCGAAGGTGGCCCCGGAGGCGCTGTCGGTCGGCTCGCCGTCGATGAAGTGCGGCAAGTGGGTGGGCAGGTCGGGCGGGGTCACCGGGTCACCTCCGGGACGGGGGAGAGCAGGTGCTCCGACCCGGCGAGCAGCTGCTCGGCACGCGCCTGGCCGGCCTCGGTGAGCGGGATCAGCGGCGGGCGGACGAACCCGGAGCTGATCAGTCCGCGCCGGGCCAGCAGCCACTTGACCGCCGCCGGGTTGGTCTCGGTGAACACCAGGTCCACCAGCGGGTGCAGTTGGTAGTGCAGCTCCCGGGCGCGGCGCTGATCGCCGGTCTCCCAGGCGGTGTACATCTCGGCGACCGCCGCCGGGGCCAGGTTGGCCACCGCGCTGACGAAGCCCACCCCGCCCAGCGCGAGCAGCGGCAGGCAGAGCAGCTCGATGCCCGACCAGACCAGCAACTCCGGCCCACAGGCGTGCAGCACCCGGGAGAAGTGCTCGAAGTCCTTGGTCGTCTCCTTGATCCCGACGATGTTGTCGAAGTCGCGGAACAGCCGGCCCACGGTGTCCGGCGCGATGTCCACCGCGGTGCGGGACGGCACGTTGTAGACCACCAGCGGCAGGTCGGGGAACTCCCTGGCCACCGTGGCGTACCAGCGGTACAGCGCCTCCTGGGTGGGCCGGGCGTAGTCGGGGTGATGATCAGCGCGGCGTCCGCCCCGACCTCCCGCGCCACCGCCGTCAGCGACAGGGTCTCGTCCAGCTTGGCCGAACCGGTGCCGGGCAGGAACGGCACCCGCTCGTCGATCACCCTTGCGGCCAGCCGGATGGCGTCCGTCCGCTCGCCGACGGTCTGCGCGCTGGGTTCCCCGGTGGAGCCGCCCAGGGAGATCCCGTGCGAGCCGGCGGCCAGCTGGAACTCGATCAGTGCGCGCAGCCCGTCCGGGTCGGGCGCGCCGTCGGCGCTGAACGGGGTGACCACCGGCGCGATGGAGCCGCGGATGCTCGCCGGATTGCCTCGGAACCTCATGCGTGGTCCTCCTCGGTGCGTGCTCCCTGGGCCAGGAAGGCCCGCAGGGTGCCCAGCCGGTGCTCTCGCGCGGCCGCCTCGACCTCGACCTCGCCCGCGCCGGAGCCGATCAACCGGAGCAACTCGTCGTGCTCGGCGACCGACTCGGTGGCCCGGCCCGGGATGAAGGTGAAGCTGGAGTCGCGAATGGTGGCCATCCGGGCCCAGGTCCGGGTGACCAGCTCGATGAGCTGGGGGTTCGGGCAGGGGCCGCACAGCAGCCGGTGGAACTCCCGGTTCAGTGCGGTGAAGGCCAGCGGGTCGAAGTTCCGCAAACAGGCCCGCAGCCCCTGGTTGACCTCGTTCGCCCTGGACAATTCGGCGGCGGACAGCAGCGGCGCGGCCAGCCCGGTGGCGGCGCCTTCCACGATGGCCAGGGTCTGCATGGTGTGCCGGTACTCGGTCGGATTGATGCCGACTACCCGGGCGCCGATGTTCCGCTCGAACTGCACGAACTGCTCGGCCTCCAGCCGGCGCACCGCCTCCCGGATCGGCACCGGGGACACCCGCAGCTCCCGGGCCAGCTGGTCCAGCACCAAGCGGAAGCCGGGGGAGTAACTGCCGTCCACGATCCGCGACTTGATCACCTCGTAGGCGCGCTGCGACTTGCTCAGCGGGTCGGTCACCGCTCGTCTCGTTTCTCGTCGTGCCCCTCGGCCGCCCAGCCCCGGTAGCGGTCCAGCCAGGCGCCGGCCAGCGGGTAGAGCCCATCGATGGAGGCCCCGGTGCTGACCTGGTCGGTGACGAACCGCTCCTGGCGTTCCTGCTCGACAGCGTCGGCGAGCACCTCCTCGGCCAGCGCCGTCGGGATGACCACCACCCCGTCGTCGTCGCCGACCAGGATGTCGCCGGGCAGCACGGCGGTGCCGCCGCAGGCGATGGCCACGTCGGTCTCCCATGGCACGTGCCGGCGACCGAGTACGGCCGGGTGCGCGCCGGCGGAGAACACCGGGATGTCCAGCGCGGCGACCACCGCGGCGTCCCGCAGCCCGCCGTCGGTGACGATCGCCGCGGCGCCCCGGATCTGCGCGCGCAATGCCAGGATGTCGCCGATCGTCCCGGTACCGCGTTCGCCGCGAGCCTCCATCACCAGCACCTCGCCGGGGCCGACCGCCTCGATGGCCCGCTTCTGCGCGTTGAAGCCGCCGCCGTGCTCGGTGAACAGGTCCGGGCGGTGCGGCAGGTACCGCAGCGTGCGGGCCCGCCCGACGAACCGGGACCCGGGGCGCGCCGGATGCACGCCGTCCACCGACACGTCGTTCAGCCCGCGCCGGCGCAGCTGCGCGGACAGCGTGGCCACCGCGACCCGGCCCAACCCGGTGAGCAGCTCGTCGGGTCCCTCGGCTCGGTCGGGTTGCTGGACCGGGGTGGAAGGCGCTCCCCACGCGTCGGCGCGCAACTGGTCGTCGACCTTGGGTGGGGCGCCGATGTCGGCCAGCGGCGGCCCGTCGACGACGGTGGTGCGCAGTCGGCCGGTGTGCGCCGGTCGGCCGGGGGCCAAGCTGTCCACCTCCACCTCGACCACCGCGCCGGGACGCAGTACCGAGGCGCCGGCGGGGGTGCCGGTGAGGATCACGTCGCCACGCTCGAGGGTGGACAGCCGGGACAGGTCGGCCACCAGCTCGGCGAACGGGAAGAGCAGGTTCTCCGTGTCATCCGATTGCGCCAGCTCCCCGTCCACCCAGGTGCGTATCCGCAGCGCGGTGGGGTCCAGCAGCTGGGCGTCGAGCAGCGTGGGGCCCAGCGGGGTGAACCCGTCGCCGCCTTTGGCGCGCAGGTTGGAGCCCCGGTCGGCGTAGCGCAGGTCGTAGAGGCCCAGGTCGTTCGCGGCGGTCACCCAGCCGACGTGCGCCCAGGCCCGACCCACCTCGACCTTGCTCGCCTCGGTGCCGATGACCAGCGCGATCTCGCCCTCGAAGGCGAGCAGCTCGGTGCCCGCCGGCCGTTGCACGGTGCCGCCGGTGCCGGCCAGTGAGCTGCTCGGCTTGAGGAAGTAGGACGCGTGCGCGGGGGCGCGGCCGCGCTGCGCGGCCCGGCTCGGGTAGTTGAGGTGCACCGCGATGATCTTGCCGGGCCGGGCGCCCAGCTCACCGGTAACCGGATCAATGACAGAACTCACCAGGTGACCTCCTCGACGTCGATACTATACGAGATCATATACAATAAGCCTAGACCTCACCCGCTCCTCAACTGCCCGCCGGCGTGCGGGACCGCCGCTCCGCCGACTTCGCATACGCAGCCTGCACTTCACACAGGTTGTGAGGTATGCGGAGTACATGCTGGGTATGCGAAGTGGCCTGGACGCCCGCTTGCTGCTCAGGGGAGCAGGCGTAAACCCTCTTCGACCGCGCGCCGGGCGGCCGAGGTGCGGCTGCCCGCGTCGAGCTTGGCCAGGATGTGCTCGATGTGATGGGCCACCGTGCGCGCGCTGATGCCCATCCGGTGCGCGATGGCGACGTTGAACAGGCCGTCGGTGAGCAGCGTGAGCACCTCCAGTTCGCGCACCGTCAGGGTGCCGGGAGCACGGTCGGGTTCCAGCACGACGAGGGTGCCGCGATCCACCCTGGCCAGCCGGACCGACCACCACCGCCCCCGCCACAGCCGGCGGTACCGGCCCTCCCCAGCCCAGCCGCCGGCGCCGCGCCAGGTGTCCACCTGCCGCACCAGCGCCGGGTCCCAGGCCTGCTCGAAACCGGTCGGCTCGGACAGCGGGAGCACCCCGCCGGCCGCCGTGACGATCGCCGCGTGCGCGTCCGGCCCCAGGTCGACCAGGCCGAGCCGCAGCCGGCGGGTCACGTCCACCGCGGCGGCCAGCAGCGGCGCGGCATGGCGCAGCGCCAACATCATGGTCGGGGTGGGCAGTTCGGCCTCGGTGGTACTCAGGTGCAGGTCGCCGGCGTAGCTGCCGCCCCTGGTGGTGAGCCGGGCCGTCGCGCCACCGGCGAACCCGGCCGGCTGGAATACCTGGGTCACCGACCGGGACGCCGGGTAGTCGGCGGTGTCCCACCAGCACCCGGCGCGCCTGGCCGGGTCGCTCAGCAGCTGCCGGTAGCCCGCGTCGTCGACCAGGAAGGCCGGCGAACGCAGGAAGTCCAGCACCGGCGCGGTGTAGCCGGTGGAGCACAGCGGGCGGTGCACGTCGGAGATCGGGTCGTAGCAGGTGAGCGCGGCGGCCACCACCGGTTCGGTGGCGCACAGCTCGGCGAGCACATCCGCGGCCGCCTCCGCCGGATCGGCCCGGTTGTGCGCGGCGGTGGCCAAGCTCAGCGACAGATCGAGGGCAGCGTCCACGGGCGACCACTCCACGCGGTGAGGGGACTGTGACGGCCACAGTCTCCCCACCGAGGGGCGCCGACCGGTAGCACATCAGTCCAGTGCGACCGGCGGCAGCGGCTCCGGGTCGGCGAAACGGCGCAGCACGGTCCCGGTCAGCACGGAGACGTCGTTGTCGTAGCCGTTGTGCCCGAGGCTGCCGGCCCAGGCGATCGAACCGGTGGAGAACACCGCCCCACCGGCCGCGGTGGTGAAGTACACGATGTCCGCCCGCACCTGGAAGTGGTCCGTGCCGCCCATGCCGTCGAACGGGAAGTAGATGTCCTCGGCCACCAGGGGGTAGTTGTCCGAGTGCCGCCCCGCGCTGGTGGCCAGCAGCAGCGCGTGCGCCGGGGTGCCCAGCGCGAGGTCGTAGCGGTCGCACTCATGCCCGGCCGCGCCGCCGCCGACCAGCCCGTGTTCGCCGATCAGCTGCGCACCGGCGATCCCCTCCACCAACCAGGCCGCACGCGGATCGGCGAAGTCGGCGAGCGGGGTGTACGGCGAGGAGTGGTCCATGCCCTCGGTGGTGAAGCCCACGCCGAACAGCTTCTGCGGCGCCCGCCCCCGGTTGCGCCAGAGCCCGCCGCGCTCCGGGGTGAACGCCATGTGCAGCTCCCCGGGGCGGGCCTGCCAGGCGCGGCAGCCGGATTCGCCCTTGCGGACCTCGATCAGGTGCGGGGCCTCGGGGTGGAAGCTGGTCACCCAGTAGAAGCCGTTGCCGCCCAGGTACATCGCCCGCCCGCCGGTGCCCAGGTACTGCTCGAAGGCATCCAGCATCCGGGCGGAGGTGTACTCCGGGTGCGTCCCGGTGAGCACCACCTGGTAGCGGCCGAGCAGCTCGGCTCCCTCGGCGTCCAGGTCCTCGTCGGTGGCCACGTCGAAATCGATGCCCAGCCCGGTCAGCCAGTCCACGATGTGCAGGTCGGCGGGGAACTGCCAGAGCGAGCCGGTGGCGTGCCGGAAGCCAGGGCGCAGCGTGACGATCGGGCGCAGCCGGGTGGAGTGCGCCACCCCGCTGCCGTCGCTGTGCTGGTCGTAGGTGGACAGCCCGAGCTCCGGGTGCTCGAGCAGGTACAGGTCGGCGGCCGCCAGCACCGAGGTGTGCCCGAGGACCGACTGCGTCACCGGCCCCTCCGACGCGGTGTGGTCGTTGGCGTAGGCCAGGTAGCTCGCGGTGGGGAACAGCAGCAGCACCGGCGCGCTCGCGGTTCCCCTGGGCGGTAGCACCCAGAACGGGATGTGGTCGACGTGCTCGCGGTAGCCGACCCGCAGCGCGTAGACCCCGCTGGGCAGCTCGTCCGGCACCACCAGCGTCACGTCGGTGTCCCAGCCGGCGTCGGCCAGCGCGTCGTCGTGGAAGTGGATCGCGCCGTACTGCTCGGGGGCGTGCCGGTAGTTCTCCTCCTCGCCGGTCCAGTTCCACCCGGTCATGCCCCGGTACGGCGCATTGTGGCAACGGCCGTGCCAACCGTGCGGCCCCAGGTCGGTGCACCGGTCGGACGCCGCGCCGGCCGGGCCGATGTCCGCGCCGAAGTCCCAGTGGGCGAGCTCCACGTCGGCGTCCGGGCCGGCGGACACCGACGGCGAGTCGAGCTTGCCGTTGTAATGCCCGGTGGTCGCTCCGACGGTGCTGTCCCAGCAGGCGGCCAGCACGGTGGGGGCGGCGGCGACGGCCGGGTCGGGCGCGCCAGCCGCGGCGCCGGCGGTCGCCACGGCCAGCCCGACCGCCGGGCTCCACAGGCTGTTCGCCGAGGTCAGCGCGGGTTCGGCGCGCACGCTGGTGGTGCCGTCGCGCCAGCTGGCGGTGATGGCGTACCAGGTCCAGGCGTGCAGCGGGCGGTCCGTGACGGTGTCGTGCACGCTGGTCCCGTCGCCCAGCCGCAGGGTCAGCCGGCCGTCGGTCAGCCCGACCCACCAGCCGGTGCTGGTCGCTGTGTCCCACCGGGAGATCAGCGCCTGCTCGCCCAGCGTGGGCGTGGTCGGCTGGGCGTACCCGCGCACCGCGCCGGACGCACCCAGGGCCAGTCCGCCGGCGTCGTCCACCAGCACCGCCGAACCGGTCCGGATCGCTTGCGTGCGGGCCGGGTAGCTTCCGGTTGCCGCGGTGGGCACCACCTCTTCGCGGAAGCCCGGCCCCGCCGGATTGGTGTCGCCGTTGCGAAGCCGCACCACGTCGGCCTGGAACTCGCCACCACCCGCACAGCTGATCTTGAAATCGATGGCTTCGCCCGGGGCGACGGAGAAGCGGTCCGGGTAGCCGATCACCGCCGGCCGGGCGACGTGGACCGGCTCCGGGGCGGGGCCGGCCATCAGGCGACACCGTCCCGCAGCGCGTCCACCCGCTTGAGGAACACCGCGTGCATCGCCTCGGCCTCGGTGGCATAGGGCCCGTCGCCCAGCACCGTCGGTGCCTGGCCGCGCACCCCGGTCAGCGCCGCGATCCGGTACTCCGCCCACGGCCGCACCGCGACGATCAGGTACTTGCCCTGGACCGGCGCCCTGCGCAGGTAGCGGAGCACGCGCTGCAGGGCGTCGCTGTGCGGCCCGGCCGGGTTCGCCGCGTGCTCGGCGATGATCTCCTCGCTGAGCAGGCCGACCACGCGCTCCCGGGACAGGTGATCGAACACCTGGTAGACCTCCAGCTGCCGGTCGCGCATGCGTATCCGCCTCTCGTGGTGGGTGCGCTCAGCGAACCCGGCGCGCCGGCCGCGCTCAATGGGCAGCTCTGCCCACCCGGAAAGTTCAGTCGAGCAGGGCGTCCAGGTCCGCGCGAATCTCCTCGGGGGTCGCGGTGGACTCGTAGCGCCGCAGCACGGTGCCGTCGCGGTCCACCAGGAACTTGGTGAAGTTCCACTTGACCTCGTCGGTGCCGATCACCTCCGGGCGGAGCTTCTGGATGTGCTGGTAGAGCATGCCGTTCTCCGGGCCGAACTCGCCGGGGGCCTCGGCGCGCAGGTAGGCATACAGCGGGTCGGCGCCCGGACCATTGACGTCGATCTTGCTGAACACCGGGAAGGTGACGTTGTAGGTGGTCGAGCAGAACTGCTGGATGTCGGCATCGCTGCCCGGTTCCTGGTCGCCGAACTGGTTGCACGGAAAGCCGAGAACCCGCAGGCCGCGATCCGCCGCGTCCCGGTGCAGGGCCTCCAGCCCCTCGTACTGCGGGGTGAATCCGCACTTGCTTGCCACGTTGACCAGCAGCAGCACGTTCCCGCTGTAGTCGCTCAGCGCCTGCGTGCCGCCGTCGACGGCCTTGACCGAAAAATCATGAACGCTCATGCCGGGTCCAACCGGGCGGCGGGCTCGGAGATTCCTCCGGTGTCGCACACCGAGGGCGTCAGAACACCGCGTCCGGGGCCAGCTGGCGAATCTCCGGCAGCAGGTCGTCCAGTTCACCGGTCTCGAACCGACACATCCCGATCACGTGCCAGAACTGCCCCTCCACCTCGCCGTCGATCTTGTAGCGACCGTCCGGGGCCAGCGCCGCCCAGCCGCGCGGCAACCCGACCAGGGTGAGGCGTTTCGCGGCCTGGCCGTCGCTGACCGACCACAGCCGGGCGGTCCCGTCGTGGCCGCCGCTGGCCAGCAGGTCACCGGACGGGTTGAAGGTCACCGACAACACGCTGTGGGAGTGCCCGGTGAGCGTCTGCAGGTGGTCGCCCGAGCGTGCCTCCCACAGCCGGATGACCAGGTCTTCCCCGGCGGTGGCCAGCAGCCCACCGGACGGGTCGAACGCGGCGGTCCAGAGCCGCCCGGTGTGCCGGGTGAGCACGTGCAGCGCCCGCCCGGTCTCCGGGTTCCACACCCTGGCCGTGGTGTCCCACGACGCGCTCGCCAGCAGCCCCCGGCCGAAGGCCACCGCGTAGACCCGGTCGGTATGGCCGCGCAGTGTCCGCAGCAGCGTGCCCGAGGCGGCGTCCCACAACCGGACCATCGAATCGTCGCACCCGGTGGCGATCACCGAGCCGTCGGCGCTGAAGGCGATGGACCGGACCCGGCCGTTGTGCTCGGCCAGGGTGTGTACCAGCCGTCCGGTGGCGCGGTGCCAGACCCGAACCGTGTCGTCGTCGTTCCCGGTGGCCAACTCCTCGCCGGTGGGGCTGAACGCCACCGTCCAGATGGGCGCGGACTCGATGTTGAGGTGGCGCTCGTACCGGTCGCTGTGGATGTTCGCAATGTTCAGCAGGTTGAGCCGGCCGTCGTTGCTGGCCATCGCCAGGAGCGGCCCGGCGGGGCTGAACAGGGCGCTCTCCAGGTTGATCAGCCCGGGCGCGGAGCCGACCAGTCGACGCACCTGACGCCCGGTGGTGGGGTTCCACAGCCGGACCGCGCCGTCGTTGCCGCTGGTGGCCAGCAGCGCGCCGTCCGCGCTGAACCGGACCTCGGCCACCCGCCTGCCGTGCCCGCTGATGGTGTGCCGGCAGTCCCCGGTCACCGGATCCCACAGCCGGGTGGTGAACTGGTCGTCGCTGATCGCCAGCTGCGCCCCGTCCGGCCGGAAGGCGAACGGCCACACCGACCCGGTGTGGCCGGCCAGGGTGCGCCGCGGCCGGCCGGTCCGGGTCTCCCACAGGTGCACCGCGCCCGCGCTGTCCCCGCTGGCGATGGTGTCCCCGGACGGGCTGAACGCGATGCAGTAGAGCGCGGCCGCGTGGCCGGGCAGCGCGTGGCGCAGCTGACCGGTGCTGGTGTCCCACAGGCGCACGCCACCCTCCGCGTCACCGGAGGCGAGCAGCGGTTCGCTCGGGTGCAGATCCATCGCGTGCACCCCCCCGGCGTGGCCGGCCAGCTCGTACACCTGCCGGCCGGATCGGTCCCAGCCACGGACCGCGCCGTCGGTCCCGCAGGTCACCAGCAGCTCCCCGTCCGGGCTGAAGGTCACCTGGGAGACCGAGTCGGTGGCCACCGGGAACTCGGTGGCCACGGCACCGGTGGCGGTGTCCCACAGCCGGACGCCGCCGTCTCGGTCGGCGGTGGCGAGCAGCTGCCGGTGGAAGGCCATGCTGACGATGTGCCCGCCCCGGGACGGGAGTTGGTGACGCAGCGAACCGCTCGCCAGGTCCCACAGCCGGAGCACCCCACGGCTGTCCCCGGTGGCCAGCACGTCCCCGGACGGGCCGAGCACCACCGGCCACGGCCAGTCCTGGTGGCCGTCGAGCACGTGCAGCGGCCGCCCGGTCGCCGCGTCCCAGAGCCGCGCGGTGCCGTCGTTGGAGCCGGTGACCAGGACCCCGTCGCCGTAGCTGACCGCGAACACGTGACCGCGGTGCCCCTGCAGGCTGCGCACCGGGCGACCGGTCGCGGTGTCGCAGACCAGGACGCCGCCGTGCTCGCTGCCGATCGCCAGGGTGCCGCCGTCCGGGCTGTAGGCCAACACCTGGAGCAGCCGCCCGGTCTGCGCGTGGTAGCCGTGGCGGACGCCGACCGCCGCCGGCGCGAGCTCGACCTCGACCGGGCTGCCCGGGGCCACCGCCGCGGCGCGCAGCTCCGGCACCTCCGGAACGCCCCGCGCGTCGATCACCGCGGCCCTGGTCCACCGGCTGCGCGCCACCGTCGCGCCGGTGAGGTCGGCCCGGGACAGCCGGGCGCGGGTGAGGTCGGCGCCGGTGAGATCGGCGCCGACCAGCCGGGCATGGTCGAGCCGGGCGCCCACCAGCCGGGCATCCCGCAGGTCCGCGCCGCTGAGGTTCGCCCCGATCAGGCTCGCCTCGGTGAGGTCGGCACCGGTGAGGTCGACGTCGGAGAGGTCCCGGTAGGACAGGTCCTCGCCGCGCAGCGAGGCGCCCCGCAGGTCGGCGGTGGCCGGGGTGTCCAGCCGGGTGCGCACCTTCAGCGCGTTGGTCCGGGCGGTCTGGTCGGCGTCGGCGTCGGCCAGCACCGCTTCGGCCCAGGACTGGCAGGCCCGCGTCTCGGCCAGGTCGCACAGGAAGTCCACGGTGAGCTGGGTCAACGGCCGCCCCGCAAGCTGGGCGGGCGCGGCCACCCCGGCGGCGAACTCTCCGGCGATCGCGCGGGCGACCAGCCACTCCATCACCGAGGCGTGGATGAAACCGAAGAGCCCCTCCTCGGTGCGCACCAGCAGGCTGCCGCTACCCACCGCGTGCAGACGCTCCTCGGACGACAGCCGTGCGGAGGCCAACCCGGACAGCGTGTCGACCACCTCGGCCAGCTGGGCGGGCCGCACGTGAGTTTCGCCGGTCTCCCACAACCGCACCGCCAGGGTGGTCACCGCCTCCCACATGGATTCGGTGTTCACCCGGGGCGCCGTCGAGGAACCGCCGCCGCTGGCCCGTCGGTCCTCGTGGGACATCCAGGTCTGCAGGATTTCCTGGTACAGCCCAGCCGGGCTGATCGTGTGCCGGCTCTGCACGGCCGCGCGGATCCGCTCCTCGTCCAGGTCGGCGATGAAGCTCAGCATGCGTGGGTTCTGCGCCAGCCCGAGCAGGTCCCCGATGCCGGTGAGCAGCTGGAACCGGGTGTCCGCGCGGTGCTCGTCGCCGGCGTAGCGGTTGACCAGGTAGGCCCGGATCTGGGCCGCGGTGAAGTCCTCGACGTTGAGGATCCGGCGCTGTGGCAGCAGCCCGACCCGTTCGCCGAGCGCGGTGAAGACCTGCGTGTGGGATTTGAAGTGCTGGGTCCGGCTGGCCACGATGATCTTCGCTTTGCCCTGGGCGGCCCGCAGCAGCTTCTCCAGGTGGTCGGCCGCGCGGTCGTAGCTGATCCGGGTGACCAGCTCGTCGAAGCCGTCGAACAACAGCACGATCCGGCCCTCGTCGAGCATGTAGCGGAAGGCCCTGAGGTCGATCAGGTCCTCGCCGTGCTGGGCGAGGTGCGCGGCGACCAGCCCGTCCACCGAGTGCGACCGGTCGAGCGCGGCCAGGTTGATCAGGATCGGGATGAGCTGGTGGGTGGTCTCGGCGATCCGCCGGGCGACCTCGTGCAGCACGAACGACTTGCCCCGGCCGAAGTCGCCGAGCACCAGGACGAATCGGCCCTGGTCGGCAAGCACCAGATTCATCAGTTCCTGAGCCAGGTCGTCCCGGATGCTCTGGTCACCCTGGCCCAGGTCCCGGTAGCGCTGCGGCACATACAGCTCCGGCGGGTAGGACTGGTCGGCGCGCAGCCGGAGGGTCTGCGCGCTGACGTAGCCGGCCAGGTCGAGCAGGCCCTGGAACTCGGTGAAGCTGCGCAGCCGAACCTGCCGACGCCACGCCCGCTGGCGCAGGGCCTCCACCGGCGGGGGGCCCTCGTACACCAGCTCGGCGCCGTCCATCCGGTCGTGACGGAGGAACTCGTCGACCACCTCGGCGGTCAGCTCGCCGACGTGTGCGCCCATCCGGTCCTGTCGAGTGAACCCGTCCTCCTGCCTGGTGACCAGCAACTGCGGCGGCGCGGAGCCGACCCGCCGGACCCGAGCGCCCGGATAGCGGGCCTCGCACACCTCGGCGACGCGTGCCAGGAGCAGGCTGCTCGGGTCGTGGGCGGCTTCGATGGCCGGCAGCCCGGCGTCCTCGGCGAGGTCGGCCGAGGATTCCGGGACGGCGGGGGTGAACGTGCTCGCCGCCCCGCGCCACTCCCGCTCCAGACGCTCGGTCGGCTCACCGGTGCGGCTGTGGTAGGCGGAGAACCGCCGCAGGCCGTCGGTGGTCAGGTGAATGATCTCCTCGCGCCCAGGGCGGTCGGCCGGCACCACCGGCAGCCGGGAGCCGAGGAACTCGATGCTCGTCCCGCCCGGTCCGGGTCCGTGCAGGAGCAGGTTGAGCCGGTTCCCGAGCAGGCCTTCAAGCGTGTCGGCGTCGCGCAGGGTCGCCGCGTCTTCGGCCCCGGTACTCCCTGGGAGGGGGTCGTGGCGGACCAGCCCGATGCGCAGCCAACCGGACTCCTCGAAGGGACGCAGGCGTTCGGCGAACCAGGTCGCCTGCGCGTCCCCGACCCGGCCGTAGTTGTCCCTGGGCCGGTGGGTCATGGCCATCGTCGAGTTCAGCGCGGCCAGCGCCACCCGCAGCTCCGGCACCGCGAACAGTGTCCACGGCTGCGCGCTGTCGAACAGCGGCTGGTCGAGGCCCTGGTAGAGGTCGGCGAACAGCTCCGCGTAGAGCTCCAGCTTCGGGTAGTAGGGCTCCAGCGGGGTGGTGTCCCGGGCCTCGCAGGCGTGGAAGTAGGACTCGCAGGCGGCCTTGGACACGTCGCGTCCCCCGGGCACCACGATCAGGCGGTGGGCTTCGAGGCCGAGCACCACCCGCAGCCCGGTCAGGAATGACCAGGCCTCCTCCAGCTGGCGCGGGCGGGCCGTTTCGGTGAGATCCCCGCTCACCACCAGCAGGTCGGGTGCGGGCACGCCCGCGTCGATCAAGCGATGGACGTTGGCCTGGATCCGGTCCCGCAGATCGCCCGCTGTGACCGGCTCGTCGGGTTCGGCCAGGCCTCGGCCGAAGCGCGGCCCGGCTACATGCAACAGCGAGACCCCGTCACCACGGTTGGCCGGGGCGTCCGGTGGATAGATCGGCTCGGCGACAGGCACCCTTCGCGCGGGCTGCGCGGTGGGCAACCGGGCGGCATCCGCCGGCGCGGCGGGATGCTGGGCCAGCCCGGACGCGAGTGCCCGCTGGTCGAGAACCCCGGTCCGTCCGGCGGAGGTGGACCGGCGGGCCAGCACTTCCCGGAACCGGGTCAGCAGCACCGCCGTTGCCGCCCGGGCGTCGCCGACCCCGGCGAGATCGAGATGGGCGAGGCCGGTGGGCAACCCGTCCAGGGAGCACTCCTCCACCCGGACGGTGACCAACCGATCGGGCCCGGTGCGCAGGGCGACCTGTCGGGCGGCCAGGGTGCGCGGCGATGTCAGGTAGGTGGGCGACAGGATGGCCACCGTCAGCGCGGCGCTGCGCACGCCGTGCTCGGTGAAGTCGACCAAGGTGGAGCCGGGCGCGAAATCCCACGCCTGGACCAGGGTGCGGAACCCGGCAGCCTCCAGCTGCCAGCCGATCCAGGCGGCCCACTTCTCGTCGGCGGGGGAGTAGCTGAGAAAGAGGTCGATAGAGTAGTCGGCGCCTCTGTGATCCCTTCGCAGCGACATGGGTGTCATTATGACGGCCGATGCGCGGAGGACAGGCCTCCTTTGGGATCATGCCGACACTGCCGCCCGCGCTCACCATCCGGAGGTTGCCCTGCCCAAGTGGGGTCTGCGCGATCTGTTGTCGAAGCCCAGCCGGCTCGACTGGATCCGGATCGGGTTGCTCGTGGCGGGGTTGCTGTGCGTGCTGACCGGGCTGCTTCCGGCCCAGGAGGCCGAGGACAACATCCGCCGCATCGGGCCGCTGCTGTTGTTCCTGGCCAGCGTGATGGTGCTGGCCAACCTGGCCAGGCAGGCGCAGGTGTTCGACGTCATCGCGACCCGGATCGCGATAGCCGGACGAGGGCACTATCTGGCGCTGTTCCTGCTGTGCGTGGTGTTCGCCTCCACCACCACGATCGTGCTCAACCTGGACACCACCGCGGTGCTGCTCACGCCGGTGTTGCTGGCGCTCGCGGCGCGGGCCGGGATCGCCGCCTTGCCACTGGCCATGACCACGATCTGGCTGGCCAATACCGCGAGCCTGCTGCTTCCGGTCTCGAACCTGACCAACCTGCTCGCCGCCAACCGCATCGCGCTCCAGGCGTCCGCGTTCGCATCCCGGATGTGGGTCCCGCAGGTGGCCTCGATCGCCGCGACGATGCTGTTTCTCTGGGTCTTCTACTGGCGCCGGGGACGCCGAGGCACTGTCCGGTACGAGCCGCCGCCGCCGATGGTGTTGGCCCAGCCCGGGCAGCGAGCCCTGTTCGGCATCACCGGGGCGGCATGCCTGCTGTTCGTCGCGGCCATCCCGTTTGTGCACGACCAGATCGGCCTTGCGGCCGGTGCCGCCGCATTGGTGGCCGTGCTCGCCTTCGCCTTGCTGCGGCCGCACCGGCTGAAGCTCAGCCTGGTGCCGTGGCAGCTGCTGATCCTGGTGACCGGGCTGTTCCTGGTGGTGCCGACATTGAGCCGGTACGGCCTGGCCGAGGTGATGACCGCGCTGATCGGCACCGACCCCGGGCCGGCCGGGGCGTACCGGGCGGCGGCGGCCGGGGCTGGGCTGTCCAATCTGCTCAACAACCTGCCCGCCTACGCCGCCGGTGAGGCGGTCATCCCGGTGGGCAACCGAGACACCCTGCTGGCCTTGCTGATCGGTACGAACGTGGGTCCGATCGTGACCCCGTGGGCGTCATTGGCGACCCTGCTGTGCCTGGAATCGTGCCGGCAGCACGGGCTGCGCATCTCACTGCGCACGTTCATGCTCACCGGGCTCGGGCTGGCCGTCGTCGGGCTGGTGGCATGCGTCGGGGCGCTGCTCTACACCGCCTGATCTGGCTAGTGTCCCCCGTCAGCCCAGTGCATCCTTCTCCCTGGTCGCCTTGAAGATCATGGCCGTCAGGTCGCGTTCCCCGAGTGTGCTCGGAAGATCCAGCTGGAGCAGGGCGAACAGCCGGCGGGCATCCTCGGTGGTCGGCTCCTCCCCGAGCTGGTAGGCGGCCGCCCGGTCAACGTGAACCCGCCGCGCCTGGTTGAAGCTGGCCACCAGCTCCCGGTTGCACGCTCGGTAGTACGACCGACCGTTCTCGAAGATCAGACTTGCTCCGGAGGGATCCTCCTGGGACAGGATCACGCAGCTGGAGGAGAGATCCCAGCGAAACGTGGACATGACCCGGGACAGGCCGATCTCGACCGTGAGGAAGGTGAATCGCTGGCGGTGCCAGCACGCGGCGAAGATGGTGGCATACGACTCCAGCCGCACTCGCTCCCGAGTCCATTCCTCCTTGCCTCTCCCGGCTCCCGCGGAAAGCGAGGAACGGAATCGGGCGTACTCCTCGCACAGGTCATCGTCGGTCGGATCGATGATCTCCAGCTGCACCCGCAGCGGCCGCCGCTCCTGCCTGGCTATCTCCACGCACTTCGGCAGCGTGACGGTTCGAAGGGAGCCACCGGTACCCCCCTTGAAGATCCAGCGATCGGTGTTGCGGCGTGCCTCGGCCTGCGCCTGGCCGACTTCCGGGCCGCTCGCTACCAACACGGCCGAGACGTTGAGCAGCGCCTTTTCCACCGACGCCCGATCCCTCAGGAGCGTCACCGCGAGCAGCGCCAGGGTGAGCAGGATGGCGCCATTGACCACGCTGCTGTTCGGCCCGAGGACGTCGAGCACACCGAGCAGGCCGAACACGATCGCGATGCTCAGGGCCAGAAAGCCCTCGGCGTTCGCCCGGAGCCAGCGCCCGAAACGTCTCATCAATAGGCCTTTCCCCGGCGATATCGGCGTTCAGCCTAACGAGCACAGGATCTGGCGGCGGCCAGATTGGTCCCGAGGGAATAGATGACGTGCTCACACCATTGATTCTCTGGTTGACAGAGGGAGAATCGGGTGAGCGTGTCGAGGCGAGGCTACGACCGACCCGAGTCCGGCGTGTACCCGGGAGGATCGGGCGGGTCGACAGCGCCGGGTTCGGCGTCCCGCACGGCAGTTGCAACGCGGGCCCGACCGACCAGAGCAGCGTCCCCTACCCCGCCACCGCCGGCCGAGGTGACCACCAGGTGGGGGCTGCCGCTGCTGGTGGTGATAGTCGGGATGTTCATGTCGGTGCTGGACACCAGCATCGTGAACGTGGCGATCCCCACGATGCAGGGCCAGTTCAGCGCGTCGCCGGACAACATTCAGTGGATTGCCACCGCGTACACACTGTGTCTGGGCGTGGTCGTGCCCACCAGCGCGTGGTTGGGCGAGCGGTTGGGACTGCGCCGCACCTACCTGCTCGCGCTGGTGCTGTTCTCCGTGTTCTCCGCGCTCTGCGGCACGGCGACCGATCTGAACACGATGATCGTGTACAGGGTCCTGCAAGCCATCCCTGGCGGGGTCATTCCGGTCACCTGCCTGACCATCCTCTACCGAATGGTGCCCCCGTCCAAGCTCGGCGCGGCGATGGGTCTCTACGGTCTGGGGATCGTATTCGCCCCCGGCGTCGGCCCGACCTTGGGCGGTTACCTGGTCGAGTACGTGGACTGGCGGCTGATCTTCTACATCAACGTCCCCATCGGGATCCTCGGCGCGATCGCGGCGATGATCGTGCTACCCAAGTTCCCCGCGACTCCTGGCCGCCCGTTCGACGTACCCGGTTTCGTATGCATCGCGGCTGCGTGCTTCGCGCTGCTGCTGGCGGTGTCGGAAGGCCAACAGTGGGGCTGGACCAGCTATCCGGTGCTCATGCTGGTGGCCGGGGGTTTCAATTTGCTCGCCCTGTTTGTGGTGATCGAGCTGCAGGTCAAACACCCCCTACTGACCCTGCGCACGTTCCGCTACTGGCCCTATGTGAACTCGCTTCTGCTCATGGCCATCGTCTACACCGGGTTGTTTGCTTCGCTCTATTACGTCCCGCTGTTCCTGCAGAACGTGCAGGGCATCACTCCCTGGAACACCGGCCTGACGGTCATGCCCCAAGCGCTGGTCATGGCGGTGTTGACCCCGTTCGCTGGCCGGCTGTTCGACAAGTTCGGCGCACGCTACCTGGTCATGGCCGGCATGACGATCGACGGGATCGGCACCCTGATGATGGCCCAGATCAACACCGAGATGAGTCGAACGGCGATCCTGCTGCGGCTGATGGTGTCCGCGGCGGGGCTTGCGCTCTGCTTCATGCCGATCATGACCGGGGGGATGTCGTCGCTGCCCCCGCAGATCACCAGCGCGGGCAGTGCGATGACCACCTTGGTCCAGCGTGTCACCGCCGCGATCGGCCTGGCCGCGGTGACCGCGTTCACCTCGATTCAACAGGCCCAGCTCTTCGCCGACCGCAGCTCGCTGCTGCAAGGGTCCGGACCGGGCGTCGATCCGCGCATCACACAGCTGCAAGGCCAAGGACCCGGCGGACTCATTCCGCTGTTCCAGGAGCTGACCGGCAAGGTCACCACCCAGAGCTATAGCAATGCCTTCCTTCTCGTGGGCATATGCGTGCTCGCCGCGGTTCCCCTCGCGTACTTCCTGCCCAAGAAACGCCCGGCCGGAGGCAGCAGCGGCCCGGTCGAGATGTAGCCGAGCGGGCCGCGCCTTGACCTCGAGGCGCCGCGACCCGGGCTGGTCGGCCGAGGCGATGGGGTCGGGAGATTCCGTTGACTCTCACCCGATCGAGTCGTACTTTTTGTACAGCATAACGAATGTTGTTCGAAATTTCGGACCAAGTCGGGGCGATAGCTGCCGCCCCGGGCAAGTGACGCGCGTCGGTGTGACAAAGGGGTCAACGACAGTGCTCTCCGGCAGGTTAGCCAGCAGGCGGAATGCCTTGCGCGTATTGCTCGGGGCCGCCGCGGTGTCCGTCGCCGGGAGCGCGATCGGCGGATGCGCCGCCGGCGCCCCGGCCGCGCCGCCCGGATCGGGGCGCCTGCGCATCGCGCTGGCCAACTCCTACATCGGGAACTCCTGGCGCATCGAGATGGAGAACCTGTGGAAGTCGGCCCTTCGGATGGAGCCGTATGCCTCCCAGGTCAGCGGCGTGATCTACAACTCGAACAACAACCTGCGGGATCAGTCCCAGCAGCTCAGCGGGCTGATCTCGCTCGGGGTGGACGCGATCTGCCTCAATGCGGCCTCGCCGACCGCGCTGAACGGCATGGTGGAGCAGGCCTCCGCGCGCGGCATCCTGGTGGTCTCGTTCGACAACACCGTCACCGCTCCCTCGGCGATCAGCGTCAATACCGACCAGGTCGAGTTCGGCCGCACCGGCGCCAACTACCTGGCGAAGGTGCTCGGCGGACGAGGCAACGTCATCATGGTCACCGGGGTGCCGGGCACCACGGTGGACGCGGACCGCAACCGGGGCGCCGAGGAGGTCTGGAAGCGCAACCCAGGCATCACCGTGGTGAACCGCTTCGCCGGGATGTGGGACTCCTCGGTGGCGCAGAAGAACACCGCCGCGGTCATCGCCTCGCTGCCGAAGATCGACGGTATCTGGGCCCAAGGCGGCACCGACGGTGTGCTCAAGGCATTCGCCGCGGCCGGGCGCGAGCTGCCGGCCACCGCCGGGGAGAGCGAGAACGGCTTCCGCAAGTACCTCGCCGGGATGCCCGGCTATCCCAAGGTGCGCGGGCTGTCGCTGGCCCAGCCGCCGTACCTGTCCGTCGCCGCGCTCGAGCTGGCCCGCCAGGTGCTGCGTGGCGAGGCCCCTCGGCGCAATGTGATCATCCCGTTTCCGGTGGTCACCGATGAGAACATCCAGCCGGGCACCACCGTGTTCGACTCCGTCCCGGACAACTTCTTCACCGGGATCACCGACCCCAGCCCCAATCCGGTGGTGACCATGTGCCTGGAGGCCGCGGTGACCGGCGCCCCGTGCGGTGACCGGCTGACTGTCCGACTTCCCGGAGCCAAGGCGTGACCGCCACTGCGTCCGAGCCCCGGACGTCCGAGGTGGGTCGGCCCGCCATCGAGGCCGAGCTGCTGGACAAGCGGTGCGGGCCGGTCCAGGCACTGCGGCAGGCCAGCTTCTCCGCACTGCCCGGCGAGGTGCACGCACTGGTGGGGGAGAACGGCGCCGGCAAGAGCACGCTGATCAAGCTGCTCTGCGGGGTGACCCAGCCGGACAGTGGCACGGTGCGGGTGGCCGGCGAGGCGGTCAGCCTGTCCGGGGCGTCGGACGCCGCGGCGCGGGGCGTGGTCACCGCGTTCCAGGAGCTCACCCTGCTGCCGTTCCTCAGCGTCGCGGAGAACCTGCTGCTGGACCGCGAACCGCGCGGCGCCCTGCGGCTGATCCGCCGCCGCGAGCTGCCGATACGGCCCGGGCCGTGTTGGCCGAGTACGCCGTCCACTCGATCGACCCGGACGCCCTGGTGGAGACCCTGCCGCTGGCCCAGCAGCAGATCGTGGAGATCGTCCGCGCGGTCAGCCAGCGGCCGAAGGTACTGCTGCTCGACGAGCCCACCTCATCGCTGGCCGAGCGCGAGGTGGAGTGGCTGTTCGACCTGGTCCGCACCATGTGCCGGGCCGGCACCTGCGTCATCTTCACCTCGCACCGCTGGCGGGAGGTCAGCGCGATCGCCGACCGGATCACCGTGTTCCGCGGCGGCACCCATGTGGCCACCGCCGCCGCACTGGACGAGGACGAGGCGATCCTGCTGATGACCGGCCGGGCGCCCTCGCACACCGCCGGCCAGCGGCCCGAGCCCGGCCATCGAACCCTGCTGGGGGTGGACGGCCTGCACGGCGGCCGGCTGCATGACGTCAGCTTCTCGGTCCGGGAGGGCGAGATCGTCGGGGTCGGCGGCCTGGAGGGGCAGGGGCAGCGGGACCTGTTCCTCGCGCTGTTCGGCGTGCGCCCGGTGGCCGGTCGGATCAGCGTGGACGGCACGGCGGTCCGGCTGCACAGCCCGAAGGACGCCATCCGGGCCGGCATCGCGCTGGTGCCGGAGGACCGCAAGGGCGAAGGTCTGTTCCTCCGGATGTCGATCCGGGAGAACCTCACGCTGCCGATCCTGGGCCGGATCGCCGGGCGTGGCCTGCTCCGCTCGTCGCCGGAGCGAGCCGCCGTTCGCGCCATGGTCGAGCAGCTGGGCATCGGGACGGGTGATCAGGAGCAGGCCGTCGGCACGCTGTCCGGCGGGAACCAGCAGAAGGTGCTGCTCGGCCGCTGGCTGCTCACCGGGGCCCGGGTGGTGCTGCTCTACGACGTGACCCGGGGGGTGGACCTGGGTACCAAGCGGGACATCTTCGCCAGGGTCAGCGAGCTCGCCGAGCGTGGCGCGGCGGTGCTGTTCTACTCCAGCGAGACCGAGGAGGTGGCCCGGATGTCGCACCGGGTCCTGGTCATGCGGGAGGGCCGGATTGCCACCGAGCTGGCCGGGGACGAGATCAGCGCGGAACGGATCGTCCGCGCCGCGCTGCGCGACCCGATGCCGGCCGTCGGACCGGTCGCGCCGGGCCCGGTGCCGGGCCCGGTGCCGGGCGGCGGCCCGCCCGTTGATCACTCCGACGAGCGGCGAGGTGACCGGTGACCGCTACCCAGACCTCGCCGTCGGCGCCGCCCACCTCCGGCTCGGGCGAGAGCGGAGGGCCGCTGAGCCGACTGTCCGCGCAGAACACCGGCCTCCTGCTCGCCTGGCTGCTCGCCGTGGTGATGCTGGTGCTCTACCTGGTGCTGTTCGCCGCCAGGAAGTCGGCGCTGCCGGGCAACTTCGAGCTGACCAGCACGGTGAACAACGCGGTGCCGCTGGCGTTCGCCGCGCTCGGCCAGACGTTCCCGGTGCTCACCTCGGGGCTGGACCTCTCGGTGGGCGGCGTGATGGACGTGAGCAACTCGCTCGCGGCCACCCAGATGGGCACCGGGATCGGCAGCATCCTGCTGTGGACCGTGCTAATCCTGCTGTTCGGCGCGGCTACCGGCCTGGTCAACGGCCTGCTGGTGGCCTACGGGCGGCTGCAGCCGATCCTGGTCACCCTCGGCACGCTGGCCATCCTGCAGGGCATCGCGCTGAAGGTGCTGCCGCAGCCCGGCGGCACCACCCCGCCCTTGGTGACCAGGACGCTGTCCAACCCGGACGCACCCTATGGGCTGATCCTGGTCGCGGTGGCCTGCGCGCTGTGGTTCGTGGCGCGCCGGACCACGTTCGGAATGCGCATCTACGCCGTGGGCAACGACCGGACCGCCGCCCGGGCGCGCGGCATACCGGTGCGGCGCATCCTGGTGCTCGCCTACGTCACCAGTGGCACGTTCGCCGCGGCGGCCGGGCTGATGCTGGCCGCGACCACCACCGGGGGTGACGCCGCCAGCGGTGACGTGTTCACCCTGACCTCCATCGCGGCGGTGGTCATCGGCGGAGTGAGCCTGTTCGGCGGCCGGGGCAGCGGTATCGGCGCGATCCTCGGTGCCTTCGTGCTGACCCTGCTGATCAACGTGCTGTTCTTCGCCTCGATCGACCCGCTGTTCGAGCCGTTCTACGAGGGGGTGTTCCTGGTGCTGGCCGCCGCGCTGACCGCGCTGGCCGGGTACTGGGTGCGCCGGCGCCGGACCGAGCGGAGCCAAGGATGACCGGCGGTGTGACAGGTACCGAGCGGCGACCGGCATGGCTGCCCCGGATCAAGCCGGACCGGCAGCTGGGCTGGTACGCGCTGGCCGCGGCGATTGTGGTGTTCGTGGTCGGCGAGCTGATCCAACCCGGCTTTGCCAGCGCCAGCGGGGTGAAGACGGTGCTGGTCGTGGCCTCGTTCGTCGGGCTGGTCGCGGCCGGGCAAACCCTGGTCGTGCTGATCGGCGGTATCGACCTCTCGGTGCCGTGGATGATGAACTCGATGGCCGTGTTGCTGGCCACCGCCTCTATCGGCAGCAACGCCAGGGCCGCCTGGGTGGTCCCGCTGGTGCTGATCACCGGGGCACTGCTGGGCGCGGTCAACGGGCTCGGCGTCGCGGTGCTCTCCGTGCCGGCGGTGGTGATGACGCTGGGCATGAACGGCGTGCTGCAGGGCCTCACCCTCGGCCTCACCGGCGGGTTCACCTGCGCCACCTGCGGCTCGGCGGCGCCCCCGGCGTTGGAGGCGGCGGTCAACGGCTCGGTGTTCGGCATACCGGGGCAGCTGATCATCCTGTTCCTGGTGGCGGTGCTGCTGACCGTGCTGCTGAGCTGGACCAGCTTCGGCCGGCGGATCTACGCCACCGGCACGAACCCGAGGGCGAGCGTGCTGGCCGGGGTGAATGTCACCCGGCTCACCATCGGGCTCTATTCGCTGTCCGGGCTGTTCGCCGCGCTCGCCGGGATCCTGCTCACCGCCTACGGCGGCAAGGCCACCCTGGGCATGGGCGACCCGTACCTGTTCCAGTCGATCGCCGCCGTGGTGATCGGCGGGGTGAGCATTCTCTGTGGACGGGGCCACTACCTGGGTGCCCTGGCCGGTTCCATCACACTGACCGCGCTGGTGAGCGTGCTT
Organism: Pseudonocardia sp.; assembly: GCA_036402515.1. Taxonomy (GTDB): domain Bacteria; phylum Actinomycetota; class Actinomycetes; order Mycobacteriales; family Pseudonocardiaceae; genus Pseudonocardia. Next base: position 5,303 of record DASWST010000231.1, on the reverse strand, counting down.
TTGGCCAAGGACATGCCCGACTACGGCCGGGACGTGGTCTACGGCGTGGTGGTGCTGGTCATCGCGCTGCTCTACGGCCGGGGGGAACGCGAGGCGACCTAATCCGCGATGCGTCGGTAGAGAGGGGTAATCCGGTCGTTGACGTCGAAGTCGCGCAGGTCCGGCCACATCTGTGACCACGCGACCCGTTGGCCGGTGCAGACCCAGATGGACACCCCTGTGTTGATACCGGGCATGCCTTGCGGGTTGTGGAAGGAGCCGACCTTTCGGACGTTCCCGAAGTAGCGGCGCAGCGCCGTGGCGTCGGAGCCGAGGAACACGGTGGGGCCCGAGCCGTCGGGGGGTGCGCCGAAGTACCAGAATCCCCGGTTTCCGCTGTAGACCTTCGGCAGCCCGTACCTCGGTCCGAACTGGTCGAGCGCGGATGCCTGCCAGTATGTGTCGGCCAGCACGACGGCGCCCGCTCGCTGGCCCTCCGGCAGGGTATGCACGGCGTCGGCGACGGCTGAGCTCAGCTCCGGCCAGTCGGTACTCAACGCGGTGACCGGGCTGCCCAGGCCACCGCGGTCCCAGGAGAGCGGCCGCAGCGGCAGCGTCATGGTCACCGCGATCACCGCCGTCAGCAGGTAGACCGGCCATGTCGTCGTCCACCGCCACCACGCGGCCGGTTGTCGGCGGTCCAGTTCCACCACGGCGGCGCCGGTGGCCAGCGCGAACAAGCCTGTGACGTAACTCTGTCGACCATTGTTGACCAGGAAGAGCGCGAGGACGCCGAGGATTGTCCAACCGAGGAAGCGGTAAGGCGCCAGCTCGGCCGAGCGCAGCAGCCGCCAAATTCCGTAGCAGAACAGCACAGCGCCAACCGGCAGCCCGGTGTAGAGCAGCACCAACGGAACGAAGGTCAACCGTCCGCCGATCAGGTCCTGCTCGGCGGCGACAAGCTGGGTCATGGTCAGCTCTGGCCAGCCGTGGTGGGCTTGCCACCACAGGTTCGGCAGGCTGCACACGACCGCGACGCCGGCGCCCACCCACAGCAGCGGCCTGCGCAGCAGGTCTCGGGGGCCGACCAGCAGCACAGCGCACGCGACGACGATCCAGAAGACGGCGACCAGGTCCTTGATCTCCAGGCACACGGCGGTGACCAGGCCGGAGGCCAGCAGCAGGCGGTCCTGTCGGGTGCGGACCCAGCGGACCAGCAGCCAGGTGATCACCGTCCAGCCGAACGAGTCGATCACATAGGTGGACAACTCGTGGCCGCTACCCAGCAGGCCGAACGACACGGCGCTGGTGGCTGCCGCCAGTACCTGCGCCCGGCGCCCGCCGCCGAACTCCCGGGCGATCAACGACGCCACGATCACGCCCGCGGCGGTTGCCACGGTCGTCGGCAGCCGCAGGGCTGCCACCGAGTCCGGGAACAGCGTGTCCATCAGCCGGGCCAGCAGCGGGATCAGCGGAGGCTGGTCGGCGTAGCTCCAGCTCAGATGGCGCCCGGAGGCCAGGAAGTAGAGCTCGTCGCCGAAGTAGCCGTAGCGCCCACTGGTCAACCCGAGGGCCGCGGCCACGGCAGCGGTGATGGCCAACACCGGCCACCGCGCCCATGCCGGCACAGCGACCGCCCCGCCGGCGGCCGGCCTCACCGTGATGGGTCGTGAGCTGCTCTCGAGGCCATCCTCGGCCCGCTCTGCTGTTTCCGTTGTCGAGGTTCTTAGCCGCATCCGCTCCCCTGGGCACATGAAGACCGCCACGGCCACAGTCTGGTTACTGCGTCTGGCGGTCCACACCCACTCTGTCAACTGGATCACGTTGTCAACACTTCACCCGGCCGCTCGCGGTCGCTGATCCGGTGAGTGGGATCAGGTCGGTTCCAGGTAGCTCTCCCACGCGTCGATCGTGATGGTGAGGCCGGCGTCGGCGGCGTCGCCCCACAGCTCGCGGGCGTCGAAGCGCACGGCATAGAGCCACTGCGGGTGTTCGCCGGCGCCGTGCGCGTTGGTGTCCGGAAGCACATGCGCGCCGTGGACCCGCTCGATGACGCCGACTTTCCCTCGGGCGTAGCGCGGCAGCCGGGTGTGGCCGGTCGGGTGCATATTGCGGGTGCGTACCAGGTCGCCGACCGCGAACCGGGCAGGGACGTCGACGGGTCGGTCGTACCGGGTGCCCGTCGCCAGCACGGCCGGGACGGCGGTTGCGCTGAGTGTGCGGTTGACCGGCACGCCGGGGCGCAGCGAGCGGCGTTGCGCCAGCTCGTCCGCTTCGACCAGGCCGGCGTCGCGCAGCAGCTTCTCCAGTGCCTTGATCCAGATTTCGTAGTACGTCGAGCCCAGATAATCCGCCGGCGGGAGGCTCTCCCTGGCGTGGCGGCTCGCGTCGATGCTCCAGCCCCCGAGCGCGCCGACAGCGACGGTGATGGCCAGTGCGCGGCGTTCCCAGTCGGCGTGGAAGTACTCGTTCTCAGGTTCGCCGATGACAGGGCCGAAGCCCATCATTCCGCCGAGGTCCGCCGCGCCGTTCACGGCGCCGCCGGGAGGCCGGTGCCGATCATGGAGTCGCGGGTGACCAGCTCCGCGAGCTGGTCTTCCGCCCAGCCATCGGTGCCGGCCGGGCGCATCGGCACGACGAGGTAGCGGACCTCGGAGGTCGAGTCGTGCACGGCGATGCGAGTCGACTCGGGCAGCGCGACGCCGAAGTCCGCGAGCACGCCGCGCGGGTCGATCACCGCGCGGGAACGGTAGGCGGGCGACTTGTACCAGGTGGGCGGCAGTCCGAGAACCGGCCACGGGTAGCACGAGCACAATGTGCAGACGACCAGGTGGTGCAGCTCCGGTGTGTTCTCCAACGCCACAATGTGCTCGCCCCCTCGGCCGCTGAAGCCGAGCTCGGCGATCGCCGAAGTGGCGTCACGGCGCAGGCGCTCCCGGTAAGCCGGGTCCGTCCAGGATCTGGCGACGACCTTCGCCCCGTTACGCGGTCCGACATCGCGCTCGTAGGTCTCGACGATGGCGTCAAGGGCGGCGGGCTCGACGTACCCCTTCTCGATCAGGATCGACTCCAACGCATCGACGCGAGCCGCCATGCCGCCATCCTCAGCCATTCCTCCATTTTAGGGGTGATCGGTCGAAAAGGGGTTGACTCCTGACCAGGAATCATTACAGGACTAGCGTTTTTAGATTCTTAGGGAGCTCTTACCAGTGACGAAAGGCGCCAGAAGCGCCGCGCCAGTAGCTTTGTTCTATGAGAGCGGACGCGGCCCGGAATCTAGACGCGATCCTCCAGGCCGGAGCCCGGCTCTTGGACGACGACCCCAGCACAAGCTTCACCACCCTCGCCGCTGAGGCGGGAGTCAGCCGGAACCTGGTCCACCGCCGCTTCCCGGATCGAGAAGCCCTGCGCGACGCCGTGTTCCGCGCCAAACTCGACGCGATCGACGTCGTCCTCCAGGACGCCCGACTGGAGATCGCACCGGTCGAGGTCGCGCTGCACCGGTTCGTGGAGGGCATTATCGCGGTGATTCGCCGCTACCCGATCAACCCAGATCAGATGCGCAGCGACGCGGAGTCGTACACCCGAATGCTCGACCAGCGCGAGCGGGTTGCCACGTTCATAGGGCGGGCCACGGACGAGGGACTCATCCGGTCCGACCTGCCCGACGGGGTGGCCCCGGCCCTGCTGCAAAAGATCATCGTGATCGTCACCTTTCAGCTTCCCGACCACGATCCCGCCCGTGCCGCGGACATCGCCGTTGACACGTTGCTCAAGGGAATCGGCCAGAACTGACCCGGGCGGCCCAGGGCGATCAGTCGAGATGCTCCAGGCTCACGATGTGCTCGTCGCGGACCCGGAGGAAGACGTCGTTGCCGTTCCAGAACACGGTCCAGCCGTCCTCCCGGTCGACCTGGGTGGCGCGGACTTCGCTCTCGAACTGGAACTCGTCGCTGCGTAGATGGATCCGATAGACCTGCAGCACCGGCTCCTGGGTGGGTTCGACATCGCTTGCACTCATGGCGCCATCCTCGGGTCGTCTCCGCGAGCCGTCATCGAGGGTAACAACTCCGATCTCACTGATCTGACGCTCCGGCCCGAGATGAGCCGAGGACCATCGGGCTCGTTGCTGCCATGCCCGGTGCCCCGGTAGGCGAGCCTCACCGTACCCGAGGTAAACTGAACGTCCAGTATTGAGTTTTGGGAAAGGTAGTCGATGACCGTTAGTCGCACTCGGCAGGACCAGCCTCGGCCTCGTCCAGGCCGCCCACGCAGCGAAGAATCCCGCACCGCTGTGTTGCGTGCGACGTCGGAGCTGATGCACGAGGTCGGCATGCGAGCGATGACGACCGAGGCGATCGCCAGTCGGAGCGGTGCGAGCAAAGCGACGATCTACAAGTGGTGGCCGAACAAGTACGCGGTGGCCATCGAGGCGTTCCTGTCGGAGATCATTGCTGAGGCGGCCGACCCCGATACCGGCTCCGCGCGCGAGGACTTCCGCATCGTGCTGCGAGGTGTGACCCACTTCTATGCCAGCCCGAGCGGTCGGGTCTTCGCCCAGCTGGTCGGCGAGGCGCAGTTCGACCCGCAGGTCGCGGTGGAGTTGCGCGATCGTTTTGTCGGCTCCCGGCGAAAACTGGTGCGGGAAGTCTGGGACCGAGGCGTCGCCCGTGGTGAGTTGCGCACGGATGTCGACCCCGAAGCCGCGATCGATCTGGTGTTCGGGCCCGCGATGTATCGCCTGGTTGCCGGGCACGCGCCGCTCGATGATGTGGCCGCGGACGCGATCGTCGACGCGGCGATGCGCGGACTGGCTCACTGAGAGCAACGTCAGACGGTCGCTACGCGGCGCGGGGACCCGAGCTAGCCTGATTGGAAACTAGACGTTCAGTTTCTGAGAAGGGTGTAAGCAGATGTCTACAGCGTATGGTGCGGCGGACCACGTGACTCCGAAGGCCGTGGCTATAAGCCACGCAACTCGGGCGCTCGGTGTCGAGCTGATCGGCACGTTCTTCCTCGTCTTCACCGTCGGTGCCGCCGTTCGCGGGGGTAGCGCGCTTGCCCCGCTGGCTATTGGCGCGGCCCTGATGGTGATGGTTTACGCCGGGGGGCACATCTCCGGTGGGCACTACAACCCCGCGGTGACCATGGCGGCGTTGGTGCGGGGCCGGATCGGGGGCGGCGAAGCGGTCGGGTACTGGCTGGCGCAGTTCGTCGCCGGGGTGCTCGCCGCGCTGGTGGTACGCGGGGTGGTTGCTCCTGGTTCGGCCACCACGCTGAACCTGTCCGGTGGCGCCATGGGTGCGGCGCTTGTGGTGGAGTTG
>DASWST010000230.1:0-12515 GCA_036402515.1 Pseudonocardia sp. | reverse complement strand
ACGCCGCCGCCCCCGACCTGGTGGACCAGGCCCGCCGGGCGTTGGGCGACGGGGCCGACGTGGTGCTGGACTGCGTCTCCGGGCAGAGCTCCATGGCCCAGGCCATCGAGCTGGTGGACAAGGGCGGCACGGTGATGGTGGTGGGCATCGCCGCCGGCCCGACCACCATCCCACTGCACCTGGTGCAGGACCGGGAGATCGCGGTGATCGGCAGCCTGATGTACGTCCAGGACGACGTGCGGCGGGCGATCGATCTGCTCGCCGGCGGGGCGGTGGCCGCCGAGGACCTGGTCACCGCGACGTTCCCGCTGGAGCGGGCGGCCGAGGCGTTCGCCGCGTCGATCGCCCCGGACCAGCTGAAGGTGCTCGTGTCCGTCGCCGGATCGGGCTGACGTGTCCGCCCCGATCCGCCCGTCCCGTCCTGTTCCGTCTCGCCCCGGCCCAGGCCGGCCCGCCTCCACCCGACCCGTCCGTGCCGGCAGCCGCCGGCCAAACCGTTGAGGGGCTCGATGATGAGTACTCCGAACCGCCGCTCCTGGCTGACCCGACCGCGGCCGTCCCGACGCCGGTCCCGCCTCGGGGTGGCCGGCCTGGCCCTGCTCGGCCTGCTGGCCGCCGGCTGCTCCTCGGCCAGCCAGGACTCGGCGAGCCAGAACAAGCCGGCGAATCCACAGAACCTGGTGCTGGTGCAGTCGATCCGCAGCCTGTCCAACCCCTACCACGCGGAGTGGGCCAAGGGTGGCGAGATGTTTGCCGCTTCGGTGGGTATGCCGGTGCAGACGCTGACCAACGAGGGCGACTCGCAGCAGCAGCTCAACCAGATCAAGCAGGTGCTCTCCAGCGGCAAGACGGTGGTGCTCAACGCCGACCCGAACACCACCTCGGACACCCAGGCGATCGTGCGCGCGGTGCAGGACGCCGGCGGGTTCGTGGTCACCCAGTGGAACAAGCCGGACGGGCTGACCCCGGCGTCGGTGGGCAACTCCTGGGTCGCGCACATCGGGTTCGACGGCAACACCGGCGGCTACCAGACGGCGAAGGCGCTGTTCGGGGCGATGAACAACACCGGCGGCATCATCGCGCTGCAGGGCATCCTGGACGACGTCCCGGCCAAGGAGCGGTACAACGGGCTGCAGAAGGCGCTGGCCGAGACGCCCGGCGTGCAGATGCTCGACCAGCAGACCGCGCACTGGACCCGCAACGAGGCCTTCCAGGTCACCCAGACCCTGCTGGCCAAGCACGCCGGCCAGGTCAAGGGCGTGTGGGCGGCCAACGACGACATGGCGTTGGGCGCGATCGAGGCGCTGCGCGCGGTCGGGCTGGCCGGCAAGACGCCGATCGTGGGCGCCAGTGACGCCGTGCCGGAGGCGCTGCAGGACATCCAGGCGGGCAACACCGGCTACGTCGCCACCGTGTCCACCGACGCCTACTGGCAGGGCGGCGCCGGGCTGGCGTTGGCCTACCAGGCGGCCACCGGCAAGTTCAACGTGGCCGGCGCGTCGCCGGCGGACCGCTCCTTCTACGGCAAGGAGTTCCTGGTGACCAAGGAGAACGTGGCCGACTTCATCAAGACCCCGACGCCGGCCGACCTGGCACCTGACTTCGCCAAGCCACTGGCCAGGAATGTGGGACCGCTGCAGTGAACACTGCCACGAAGACCGCAACGAGCACCGAGGCGACCAGCCTGACGCCTTTCGGGGTGCCGCTGGGCCGCCGGGTGCTGGACGCCGGACCGGTGCTCGCGCTGGTCCTGATGGTGGTGGTGTTCTCGGTGATCAGTGGGCGGTTCCTGACCGTGCCGAACGCCGGGAGCATCGCCAACCAGGCGTCCATCCTGCTGGTGCTGGCCGTCGGGAGCACGTTCGTCATCCTGCTCGGCGGCATCGACCTGTCCATCGAGGGCGTGATGGCGACCAGCTCGCTGGTCACCGTGCTGCTCGCGCACAACGATCGCAACGGGCTGGACCTCGGCTACTTCGCGGTGCTCGTGGGCGCGGCGGTGGGCGCGATGTTCGGGCTGGTCAACGGGCTGCTGCACACCCGGATGCGGATCCCCTCGTTCATGGTCACGCTGGGCACCGGGGCGATCGGCATCGGCATCGCCACGGTGCTGTTCGGCGGCCAGCCACCCCGCCTGCTGGACGACGGGCTGCGCGCCTGGGGCACCGAGCGGGTGGCCGGATTTCCCCGGCTGCTGCTGATCGCGGTGCTGGTCCTGGCGCTCGGTTACCTGATCCAGCGGCTCACCCGGATCGGCCGCTACATCCTGGTGATCGGCGGCGACGAGCAGATCGCCAAGCTGTCCGGGGTATCCGTGCCGCGCTACAAGGTGTACGCGTTTGTGCTGTCCGGCACCGCGTCCGGGCTGGCCGGCGCGATGGCGTCCACCCAGCTGGGAGTGGGCGACGTGCAGGTGGGTTCCGGGCAGATGTTCGCCACCATCACCGCGGTGGTCGTGGGGGGCACCGCGTTGACCGGCGGTCGGGGCGGGGTGCTGCAGACCCTGATCGGCGTGCTGCTGATCAGTGTGCTGGCCAACGGGCTGATCCTGGTCGGGGTGAACCCGTCGATCCAGCGCTCCGTGCAGGGCGTGGTCATCGTGCTGGCCATCGCGGCCACCGCGTGGACCCAGCGGCATCGATTGCGGGTGATCAAATGACCGGGACGCCATCCTCGCCGCCGGAGCCAGGGCGGTCGTCTGGAGCGGCGGCGCCGGAGCCAGGGCCGGCTCCCGGGCCGGTGCTGGAGCTGCGCGGGGTGACCAAGCGCTTCCCTGGCGTGGTGGCGCTGGACGACGTGAGCATCCGGGTCAACCCGCACGAGGTGGTCGGGCTGATCGGCGAGAACGGGGCCGGCAAGTCCACCGTGCTGAAGATCCTCTCCGGGGTCTACCAGCAGGACGAGGGCGTGCTGCTGATGCGCGGCGAGCCGGTGCGCTTCCGAGGCCCCCGGGACGCGGCGCGCGCCGGCATCGGCATCGTGCACCAGGAGCAGTCCCTGATCGGCTCGGTGTCGGTGGCGGAGAACCTGCTGCTGGGCGTGGAGGGCAGGTCGGTGCGCGGCGGCATCTACCGCTGGTCGGAGCTCAACGCCAGGGCCGAGCGGCAGCTGGCCAAGATCGGCTCGAAGATCTCCCCGACGGCCCGGGTGAACACCCTCACCTTCGCCCAGCGGCAGATGGTCGAGGTGGTCAAGGCGATCTCGGTGGAGGATCACGCGCACGCCGAGCCGGTGGTGGTCTTCGACGAGCCCACCTCGGTGCTGGCCGGGGAGGACCTGGAGACGCTGTTCGCGCAGATCGAGCGGCTGCGCAGCCGGGCCTCGGTCATCTTCGTCTCGCACCGGTTGGATGAGGTGCTGCGGGTGTCCGATCGGGTCTACGTGCTCAAGGACGGCCGGTGCGTGGCCGAGCGGGAGCCGGGCTCGGTGGACACCCAGGAGCTGTACCGCCTGATGGTCGGGCGGGCCAGCACCGGGCAGTACTACCGGGAGGAGGAGCAGGGCGGGGTGGACGACGCCGAGGAGGTGCTCGGCGCCGACGGGCTGACCCTGCGCGGGCGGTTCTCCGACGTGTCGTTCTCGGTGCGCCGGGGCGAGGTGCTCGGCATCGCCGGCGTGGTCGGCTCCGGCCGGGAGGACGTGTGCCGGGCGATCTTCGGCGCGGAGCCGGTGGACGGCGGGGAGCTGCGGGTCGGCGGCAAGCGGGTGCGGTTCCGGGTGCCGGCCGACGCGGTGCGCGCCGGAGTCGGGTACATCCCCGCCGAGCGGCGCTTCGAGGGCGTCGCGATGGGCATGTCGGTGGCGGAGAACATCCTGCTCGCGGACTCCTCGGCGGCCTCGATGGGGCCGTTCGCGGTACCCCGCCGGCGCGCCGCGCTGGTCAAGGAGTGGATCGACCGGCTGCGCATCCGCACCCCGGACTCCGGCACCGACGTGGCCTCCCTCTCCGGCGGCAACCAGCAGAAGGTGGTGCTGGCCAAGTGGATGAGCTCGCCGAGGCTGCGGGTGCTGGTGTTGGACCACCCCACCCGCGGCCTGGACGTGGGCGCCAAGGAGGACGTCTACCGGTTCGTGCGTGAGATGTGCGCGCAGGGGCTGGCGATCGTGCTGCTCTCCGACACGCTGGAGGAGACGATCGCGCTCAGCCACCGGGTGCTGGTCATGCGGGACGGGCAGGTCGCGGCTCGCTTCGACGCCGCGCCCGGCGCCAAACCCACCCAGGTCGATCTTGTCGAGCAGATGGTGTAGCCGATGTCCACAGCTCAGGTGTCCGAGGGGTCGGAGTCCACCGCCCCGGCGTCCCAGGTCCCGACTACGCCAGGTGCCCCCCGGCTGTCCCGGCGGCTGATCGCGGTGATCCCGACCGCCGTGCTGGTGCTGTTGGTGCTGCTGGTGGCCAGCCAGCGCCCGTCCTTCCTCGGCGCCACCAGCCTGCGCACGCTGCTGGAGGGCGCGGCCCCGCTGCTGCTGCTCGCGCTCGGCCAGACCTTTGTGATCCTGACCGGCGGGATCGACCTGTCCCAGGCGGTGCTGGCCTCCTTCGGCACGGTGTTGCTGGCGCTCTGGCTGCCGATCGGCGGCCCGGCCGGCGCGCTCGCCGTGCTGGTGGCGCTCACCCTTGCCGGCACCCTGAACGGCCTGGTCTGTGCCTATGCGCAGATCCCGTCGTTCGTGGTCACCCTGGGCACGATGGGTCTGTGGGCCGGGGTGGCGCTGACGGTGTCCGGGTCGTCCACCATCTCCATCACCAAGGGCTACGACACCATCTTCTGGCTGCGTGACCTGCGGGTGGCCGGGCTGCCGGTGTCCGCGGTGCTGGCCATCGGCGCGGTGGTGCTGGCGGCGGTGTTGATGAAGGTGCTGTCCCGGGGGCGCTCGCTGCACGCCATGGGGCTGGCCGAGCGGGCCGCGCAGATGTCCGGCACGCGCACCTTCCGGATGCGGGTGCTGGCCTTCTCGCTGTCCGGGCTGTGCGCCGGGCTGGCCGCGATGGTGCTGGCCGCCTCCCAGTTCAGCGGGGCCCCGGCGCTGGCCGACTCGCTGCAGCTGCCGTCCATCGCGGCCGTGGTGGTGGGCGGCACGCTGATCACCGGTGGGATCGGCGGCCCGCTGCGCACCCTGGTGGGCGCCTTGCTGGTGGTGGTGCTGCGGGTCGGGATGAGTGTGGCCGGGGTGCCGCCCAGCTACGAGCAGATCGTGTACGGCACCGTCATCGTGGCCGCCGTCGCGCTCACCCTGGACCGCCGCCGGATGGATATCGTGAAGTAACTGCCGGCCACCGTCCGGCACTCGTGGGGGAGGTTGCCGGTGCGGGTGCAGTCGTTGTTCCGTTATCCGGTCAAGTCGATGCTCGGCGAGGCGCTGGACAGCATGCTGGTCGACGAGCGCGGCGCCGAGGGGGACCGCCGGTTGGCGCTGGTGGACGCGGTGACCGGGCGGGTGGCGACCGCGAAGCATCCCCGGCTGTGGCGCGCGCTGCTCACCTTCGCGGCCAGCGGCGGCCCCGGGCAGGTGCGGATCGGGCTCCCCGACGGCAGCAGCGTGCCCGCCGACGAGCGGGGCATCGACGAGCTGCTCTCCGAGCTGCTGGGCCGACCGGTCCGACTGGCCGCCGAGCGGGCCGACGGCGCCGCGGTCGAACGCCCGGCCCCGGAGGATGTGCTGGAGCAGGGCGTGGAGGCGGAGGTCGAGTACGCCACCCTGGAGATCGCCCAGGGCACCCCGGGCAAGTCTTTCCACGACTACGCCCCGCTGCACCTGATCACCACCGCGACGCTGGACCGGATCGGCGCCGAGGCGGTGCGCTACCGGCCGAACCTGGTGGTCAGCACCCCGCCCGCCTACCCGGCCTACGCGGAGAACGACTGGGTGGGCCGCGAGCTGACCGTGGGCGGGACGCGGCTGCGAGCGGTGCTGCCCACCCCGCGCTGCGCGGTACCCACCCTGGAGCACGGCTCGCTGCCCCGCGCCCCGCACGCGGTGCGCACCCCGATGGCGGAGAACCGGGTGGACGTCCCGGGATTCGGCGTGCTCCCCTGCGCCGGCGTCTACCTCGAGGTCCTCGGCGCCGGCACCATCCGCACCGGTGACCCGGTCGCCCTGACCTAGCGTGACCGCGGCTGGTGGTGTGGTCAGTGGGCCGGCTGGAGCAGGTCGTCCAGGCCGACCCGGCGGAGGAACTCGGCGCGCACCCGGTCGCCGACCGCGAAGACCACGGCCGCCCCGTCGTCGGACGGGTCGATGTGCACCCGGTAGGGACGCTGGCCCTTCTCCGTGTCCACCACCGCGACGATCGCCCGGGCGACCTCGGTGACGTCCGCCGTGGGCGGCTCGATCTCGGCCATCTTGAGCGCCAGCTGGTCCATCAGGCCGCCGTAGCGCGTCTCGTAGGCCGCCACGGTGTGGGAGTCGGCGGGCTGGCCGCTGTGCGCGTAGTGGTTGGTGCCCTGGGTGAACGAACCCGGCACGATGATCGAGGTCTCGATGCCGAACCGGGACAGCTCCAGGGCGTAGCTGACCGCCAGCGAGTCCATCGCCGCCTTGGCCGCGAAGTACGGCGCGAGGTAGGGCGGTGTGCCGCCGCGCGAGCTCGAGCTGCTGACCCAGACCACCAGCCCGTCGCCGCGCTCCCGCATGTGCGGCAGGGCCGCCCGGTTGAGCCGCTGGGTGCCCAGCACATTGGTGTCGTACAGCTGCGCCAGCTGTTCCGGGGTGAACGCCTCGGCGGGGCCGACCACCATGTGCCCGGCGTTGTGCACCAGCACATCGAGGTGGCCCTGCTCGTCGAGCACGGTGTGCACCGCGCGGCCGACGGACTGCTCGTCGAGGACGTCCAGCTCGACCGACCGCAGGTCGGCGTCGTGCTCCTTGCGGTACGCGGCGGCATCGGCGGCGGCCGGGGCGTTGCGGCCGGCGACATCGCGCATGCCGGCGTAGACGGTGTGCCCGGCGTCGGCGAGCAGGCGGGCGGCCAGTGCGCCGAAACCGCTGGACGCGCCACTGATCAGGATTGTTTTGGGCATGACGGTGCTCCTCTGGAGATTGCGGTGGAGTGCGGGTGGGGTGGTGCGTGCGTGGCCCGGGATCAGACGACGCCGCCGTTGGCCCGGATGACCTGGCCGTTGACCCAGCGGCCGGGGCCGGCCAGGAAGGCGACGACCTCGGCGATGTCGGCCGGGCTGCCGATCCGGCCCATCGGGTTCTGCGCGGCCATCCGGGCGATCAGTTCGTCGCTCTTGCCGTCCAGGAACAGCGCGGTGGCGGTGGGGCCCGGTGCGACCGCGTTGACGGTGATGTCCCGGTTGCCGATCTCCTTGGCCAGAATTCCGGTGAGTGCCTCGACCGCGCCCTTGGTGGCGTTGTAGGCGGAGTAGGTGGGCAGCTTCAGGCCGACCACCGAGGTGGAGAAGTTGATGATCGCGCCACCGGAGCGCAGCCGGCGGGCGGCCTGCTGGTCGACCACGAAGGTGCCGCGGACGTTGGTGCGCAGCAGTCGGTCCAGGTCGGCCAGGTCCAGATCCACCAGGGGGGACAGCACCATGATGCCGGCCGCGTGCACGACGACGTCGACCCCGCCGAAGGTCTGCTCCGCGGTGTCGAACAGGGCCGCGACGGCGGCTTCGTCGGCCACGTCGGCCCGCACCGCGATGGCCTGGCCACCGAGCTTCTGTACGGCGGCCACGGCGTCGTCCGCCTCGGCCTTGTTACCGGCGTAGTTGATCACGAGGGCGTAGCCGTCGGCGGCCAGGCGCTCGGCGCTCTCCCGGCCGATGCCCCTCGATCCACCGGTCACGATGGCGACCCTGGGCGTGCTGCTGGTGGTCACGATGATCTCCTGATTCTGGGTGTGTTCGTCCGCCGGGCGGCCCGTGCGGGGCCGTCCGTGTGCTTGATGTGCGGGCTGGGCTAGCGGGTGTCGGAGAGCCGGGCGAGCCACTCCTGCAGCAGGGTGGCCTCGCCGGCGCTCAGTGACTCGGCGGGTGAGCGGCGCAGCAGGGCGGCCAGCCCGGCGGCGGTCCGACTCGTCTCGGCCTGGTCGTCGGTGCTCGGGTCCTCGCTGGCTCTCGGGTCGGCGAGCACGGCGGCGTGCACCGCGTCCCGGACCCGGTGGGAGAGCTGCTGGTCCTTGTAGATATCCGGCTGACTGATGGTCAACAGGGCCACTCCGACATTGGCCGTCATGATCATCTGGCCGGCCAGCTCGGTGGAGACCTTGAGTCGACCGGCCGCCGCGAGCAGTTCCAGTCGCTCATGGAGGATTCGGAAGGCTTCCGTCGCCGCCGGCGGGGGAGTGCCGACCGCCGGAGAGTGCATCAACCGGTAGTAGGTCGGGTTGTCCTGGGCGAAGGCCACGTGGCTGTCCCAGCCGTCGCGCAGGTCGTGCAGCGGGTCGTCGGATGGCACCGCGGCTCGCTTGCTGGCCAGGTACTTCTCGAACGCGTTGTCCACCACGGCGGAGAGCAGGCCCTCCTTGTCGCCGAATTGCCGGTACAAGGCTGGAGCCGCGACGCCGGCGGCTTCACACACCGCCCGGGTGGAAACGTCCCCGGACGGCGACTCGGCGAGCAGCTTGGTGGCCGCCTCGAGTATCCGCGTTCTCGTATCCATGGCAGTAACGCTAACACTGATCTGATAGTAGCGCTAGTGCATTCTTGTGAGCAGTGCTACTGCGGGTCTCGATCCGCACGTACGGCTGGCCGGCCCGGGCAACCGTCGAGCGGCGCGTTACTCAACTGCACGCCAAGCTCGTTGGATCATCGTTCGATCTGCCTGGTGTGCGGTTTGTGCACAGCTGACAGGGCGTGTGGGCTCGAGTTTGGCTGCGTGGGATGCCCGGGTTGCTCGTGTCGCGGGGATTGCACTGGAAGGTGTGGTTGAGGCGCGGGCAGGCGGGGTTCCGGTAACGGCGGGTGGGTCCGGCCGATTCAGGGTGTGATAACGCCTCGGAAGGACGCCGACCTGCCATGAACGCATCTCGTTTCCCTCGTCGCCTGACAAGCCGGCCGAGTCGCGTCCGACAGGGCGGTGGATCCCCACCCCGGTCACCCCCGCGCTACGTGGCACGCCGACCGCCCGCGCTGCCCTGGCTCTGTGTGGGCACGGTGGTGTTGGCCGTGCTGGTGGCGATCGGGGCGACGGGGCTGCTCATCCCCGCCGCGCTGGCGCTGATCGGGGCTGGGTTCACCGCGTGGCGATGGCGGGCCGCCAGGGCGCTCGCGGCGCGGAAGAACGACCAGGTGCACACCAGTCCCGGCCGGCACGCGCGCCCGGACGAGCCCATCGACCCGTCCGTCCTGGTGCCCAGTCAGCGCGCGGGCTCGCCGACCTTGCCACCCGCAACCGAGTCACCCGCACCCGAGTCACCCGCAACCGAGCCGGCCAGGAACAAGCCGCCGGGGACCGCCGCGACGGAGCCGGCCCGGGATCCGGCCAGCTCCGAGCTGACCAGTGGGGATGACCGTCCCGGCCGACACCGCGCCACATCCGAGTAACGCGCGTTGCCGCTGGCCGACCCGGACGATCAGCAGCGCCGGCTGAAGCTGCGCCGGCTCGAGGTGCCCCCGCCGGCCCAAACTTCGCATCGCGTGCTACGACCGGTGACCCGCGTTGCTACCGGTCCGATCTGTCCCGGGAATCGCGCGCCCGGGACAGCAGCGCGAGCCCCAACGCGACGGCGACCAGTGCGGCGCCCAGCCACGACGGAGCACGGAACCCCCAGCCGGCGGTGATCGTGACGCCGCCCAGCCAGGGCCCCAGGGTGGCGCCGATGTTGAAGGCGGATGCGCTGACTGCGCCGGCGAGTCTGGGCGCTGCGCTGGCCAACCCGAACACCTGCGCGTTGATCGAGGCCGCCGAGCCGAACGCAGCCGCTCCGAGCACCAGCGACGCGGCCAGCGCGACCGGGCCGAACGCGCCGGCGGCGGCGAGCGCCAGTAGGGCCAGCAGGATGGTGCCCAGCCCGAGGAGCAGCGTGCCCCATGGATGGGCGTCGGAAAGGCGACCGCCGAGCTGCACACCGATCAGGCTGCCGACACCGAACAGGGCCAGCGCCAGCGGCACCAGGCCAGCGGGGAGTCCGGCCACCCCGGTGATCAGCGGCGCGAGGTAACTGAAGCAGCTCATCACCGCCGTCTGGAATACCGCGATGATGCCCAGCGCCAGCCAGAGCCGGCCGCTGGCGAATTCCCGGAACTCGGCCCGGATGCCGACCGGCGCGGACTGCCGCTGGCTGCCGGCGACGACCCGGGCGATCGCGGCGCCGGCCAGGGCGGCCCCGGCCGCGATGATCCAGAAAGTAGCCCGCCAACCGAACTGCTGGCCGACCAGCGTGCCCAGCGGCACACCGAGCACGTTGGCCACGGTCAGACCGCCCATCTGCAGCGACAGTGCCCGGCCTCGGTGTGCCGGGTCCACCACGCTGACCACCACCGCCGCTGAGGCCGCCCAGAACGCGCCGGTGGCCGCCGCCGTGACCACTCGAGCGAGCAGCAGGGTGAGGTAGTCGCCGGCCAGCGCGCCGAGGACCTGTCCCGCGACGAACAGCCCGAGCGCGCCGAGCAGCGTGGCCCGCCGGGGCATCCACAGGGTGAGCACGGTCAGCGCCGGCGCGCCGATCACCATTGCCATCGCGTACGCCGAGATCAACAGGCCAGCACTGGGCAGCGAGACGGCCATGTCGGTGGCGATCTCCGGGAGCAGGCCGGCGATGCCGAACTCGCTGGTGCCGAGGACAAAGACGGCCCCGCTGAGCACATAGACCGCGCGCGGGATCCGCATCTTTTCAGAACGATCGGTCTCGATTTCGGTCACTATGCTCCCCTTTCAGGAGATCGGCTTGCTCAGCGCAGTGCGTCGAGCGCGTGCCGCGCGGCGTCCCTGGCTCGACCCGCGCCGGCCGACGACGCGCCGACCACCCGGATGCCTTGGATCAGCACCAGGAGGAACCTGGCCAGCGACGCGGGTTCGGCGTCGGCCCTGATCTCACCCTGGGCGCGCGCCCGCAGTAGCGCCGAGGTGAGCAGTACCTCGCTCGAGCCCCAGCTGAGCTCCAGTCGGCTCTGAACCGCCTGATCCTCCGGCGGGCACTCCACCGCGGCGGCCACCACCATGCATCCGGCTGGTCGGTCGAACGGGCTTGGAGCTGCGTAGATATCGAGCAGGGTCTGGATCGCCGGCAACACGGGGCCGGGGCTGGAGAGCACCTCGACCGGATCCGGGTCGGGATGGCGGATGTAGCGATCCAGCGCGGCCAGGTAGAGATCGTGTTTGCCGCCAAAGGTGGCGTACAGGCTGGCCTTGGCGATGCCGAGGTGAGCAACGAGATCCGCGATCGAGGTGGCCTCATAGCCCTGCCGCCAGAACAGCTCCATGGCGCGCTCCAGGGCGACCTCGGGATCGAACTCCTTGGCGCGGGCCATGTCGGGCAGCGTACTACCGATTCCAGAACAGACGGTCTCGAATTTCTGAGTTGGTGCGGCCAGTCGAACAGTTCGAGCACCCGGACCGCTGCATCGCCCGCGCGGGTACCGTCCGGGCGTGACCTCTGGAAGACCGTCGGTGGCGCGACTGAGCAGCTGGCCGACCCCGCTGGAGCCGGCACCTCGGTTGGCCGCGCACCTGGGCCTGGAGCCGGGCGACCTGTGGATCAAGCGGGACGATCTGACCGGGCTGGCCGGTGGCGGTAACAAGGTGCGCAAGCTGGAGCACACCGCGGCGGCGGCGCTGGCCGCCGGCGCCGACACACTGATCACCACCGGCGCGGCGCAGAGCAACCACGCCCGCTGCACCGCCGCCGCGGCCGCCCGGCTCGGGTTGCGCAGCCTGCTGGTGCTGGCCGGCTCCCCGCCCGCGGAACCGGTCGGCAACCTGGTGCTGGACCTGCTGCTCGGCGCGGAGTTGCACTGGGCCGGGCCCGCCGACGACATCGAGCTGGAGAAACGCGCGACCGAGCTGGCCGAGCAGGTGCGGGCCGGCGGCGGCCGGCCCTACCTGGTGCCGTTCGGCGGCTCCGGCCCGATCGGCGCACGCGGATACCTGGACTGCGCCGGTGAGCTGACCGAGCAGGCGCCCGACCTCGCGCATCTGGTCGTGTCGGTCGGCTCCGGCGGCACAATGGCCGGCCTGGTCGCCGGTCTCGGCGTGGACCGGGTGCTCGGGGTGGACTCCGGCGCGGTGGCCGACCCGGTCGAGCGGGTGCTCGGCATGCTGGCCGAGCTGGGCACAGGGGCTGGCAACGCGACGGGTGGCCAGCTCCGGCTGCGCCGCGACCAGGTCGGCCCCGGCTACGGCGTGCTGACCGACGCGGCCCGGCGGGCGATGACCGACGTCGCCCGTACCGAGGGGCTTGCCCTGGACCCGGTGTACACCGCGAAGGCGTTCGCCGGCCTGCGCGCCGCCATCACCGACGGCGACATCCGCCCGGGCCAGCGCACCGTATTCCTGCATACCGGCGGCCTCCCCGGCCTGTTCGGCCACGTCAGTAGTCGTGAGTGGCGATGGTCGCTATAGCGACCATC
>DASWST010000229.1:0-24636 GCA_036402515.1 Pseudonocardia sp. | reverse complement strand
CGCGATGGAGAACTCGATGTCGGTGACCAGGTCGGCGTAGCGGTCGAGCAGACGCTCACCGACGGTGTCGTAGGTGCCCGCGACGACGAACCGGTGCAGCACCTCGTCGTCGATCAGCTTCGGCAGCTCCTCCCACCGCTGGGCCTTTGAATGCTCCTTGGCGGCCGCGGCCAGGTCGGCCAACCCCAGGTGCTCGAACGCTCCCGCGTAGCCGGGGGTGGAGGCGTAGAACGCGATCCGGGCACGCGCGTCACGGATCTTGGGTTGCAGCTCCTCCTCGGTCCGCGCGGAGGCGACCAGCGGCTTCATACAGACCCGGAAGTTCTCCAGCGACCGACCCGAACGCTCGGCGCCGCGGCGTACGGCCGGGAGCATCACCGAACGGATGTAGGACGGGGTGCACACAGGGTGCGGTCGGATCCCGTCGGCCACCTCACCAGCCACGGCACACATGTTCGTGTTCACCGCCGCGAGGTGGACCGGGATCTCGGGGTGCTCGATGGGACCGGCGTCGAACAGCGGCACCATGAGGTCGAGGTTGTAATGCTCGCCGTGCACGTCCAGCGGGGTGCCGTTCTGCCAGCAGTCCCAGACGGCCCGCACGGCTTGCACGTACTCCCGCATCCACGGCCCGGGTGGTGACCACGGCACGCCATATCGGCGCTGCATGTGGCCACGTACCTGGGTACCCAGGCCCAGGGTGAAGCGACCCCGGGAGAGCTTCTGCAGCGTCCAGGCGTTGAGCGCCATCACCGTGGGGCTGCGGGGGAACGCGATGGTCACCGCCGTGCCGAGCCGCAACCCGGCGGTGGCCTGGGCCGCCAGCGCCAGGATGGTGAACGGGTCGTCCTTGGTCTCCTCGACGACCAGCCCGCCGTAACCGATGTCCTCGAGCAGCCGCGCCAGGTCGGGGACCGCCCGGATGTCGAGCGGGGTCTCCGGGGCGCGAAGCCCGGGGTCGACCTTGCCCAGGGGCAGCAGTGTCTCCAGCCGCACGCTCAGGTCTCCAGCCATGCGCGGCGCTCGTGCTCGGGCTGGTCGAGGTAGGTGCGCATGCGCTCGCGGGCGGCCTCGGAGAGCATGGTGTTCTGGAAGTTGCCGCTTTCGAGGGCAAGCCCGGCCGCCAGCGGCGCGTCCATTCCCCGGTACATGGCGGCCTTGATATCGGCGACCGATGTCGCGGGCAGCTCGGCGATCTCGGTGGCGATCTGGATGGCGCGCGCCACGGCGTCGTCGGCGAGCTCGTGCACCAGTCCCAGCCGCAGCGCCTCCGGCGGGTCGACGATCCGGGCCCGGAGTGTGAGCTCCAGTGCGCGGGCCGGGCCGACCAGCCGGGGCAGGCGCTGGGTTCCGCCGCCGCCGGGCATGATGCCCAGCCGGGCCTCGGGAAGACCGTACCGGTGATCACCGGTCTGACCGACCCGGATGTCGCAGGCCAACGCCAGTTCGAACCCGCCGCCCATGGTGTCGCCGTTCATCGCGGCGACCACTGCCTGCGGTAGACGGTTCAGCTGGTCGAGCAACGCGTGGTAGCCCTGACTGACCGCCGCGCTGCCCCGCGCCGACTCCGGATCGGACGCGATCTGCTCCAGTGTCTCGACGCTGAAATGGGTGATGAACCCGGACGAACGGCCGTCACCGCACAGGACCACCGCCCGTACGGATCGGTCGGCGTGCCACGACTCGATGAGCTGCCCCAGCTCCGCGACCGCCTCGGGTACGAAGTAGTTCATCGTCGGGTTCGAGTACGCGGCGACGACCACACCGTCCCCGGGCGACGAAAGCGACCAGAAGGCCATGGATGGTCCTACCCTCCCGCTGTGAGGTAGCGCCGGCGACTCCGCGAATCCAACAAGAGATCGTCGCCGCGGTCTACCCACCGAGCACCGACCCACGGTCGAACGACCCTGAACCGGGACGCTCGCTCACACCGGGACTTCCTCGGCGGGCCGAGAGTGTGCCCGCGGACGGGCGGGGTGCCGTGTTCCGGAGGCGGCCTCCGCCTGCAGGATCGTGCGGGCGGTGGTGCGCCCGCTCCAACCGGACAGGCCACCGACCGAGTGGGCTCCCGCAGCTGTGTGCCACAAGCCCTCGACGGGCGTGCGGTACCCCGACAGCGACGGCGTCGGGCGCCACGATCCCATCTGCGAAGTCCTCCGGGCAGCGGATGTTGGTGCCGATGATGATTTTTCGCGTGCCGTCGACAAGAACCGAGCGCGGCGAGATAGATGGTGTTTGCCTCGGTATCGCAGCCGGCGTAAAGGACCTTCCCTCGGACGAAGCCCTCGACCTCCAGGGTCGTCGACGTTATAGCCACTGGCGGGCATCCAGGGATCCCCGCTAGCTGGCGGGTCAGATGGGTACTCACCGTGACGACACACCCCGGGCGGATTGCCACCCTTACTCGTGACAAGTGTCGGCACCTCGGATGCCCTCAGGCCGACCGCCCGGGATCCCGAGGAGGAATGAGGAGCTATGACTGTGACCAATGCCTATGCCGTGTCCCATGCTGGGGGTCGATTGGCGCCGACCACCATCGAACGGCGTGAGCTGCGTCCGGACGACATACGGATCGACATCGCCTACGCGGGGATCTGCCACAGCGACATCCACCAGGCCAAGGGCGAGTGGGCGGGCGCCTTCTTCCCGATGGTGCCTGGCCACGAGATCGCCGGCACCGTGAGCGCCGTCGGCTCCGAGGTGACGAAATACCAGGTCGGCGACCGCGTCGGTGTCGGCTGCATGGTCAACTCCTGTGGCGAGTGCGAGTACTGCCGGGCCGGAACAGAGCAGTTCTGCGTCAAGGGCAACGTGCAGACCTACAACGGTGTCGATTACGACGGCGCCCACACCTACGGCGGCTACAGCCAGCAGGTCGTGGTGAAGGATGCGTTCGTCTGCCGGATCCCCGACGGGATCGGCCTCGACGCCGCGGCGCCGCTGCTGTGCGCCGGCATCACCACCTACTCTCCGCTGCACCACTGGGGAGTGGGCCCGGGCAAGAAGGTCGCCGTGGTCGGGCTCGGCGGGCTGGGACACATGGGGGTAAAGATCGCGGTCGCGATGGGAGCGGAGGTGACCGTGCTGAGCCAGAGCCTGAAGAAGCAGGAGGATGGTCTGCGTCTGGGAGCCAAGGACTACTATGCGACCGGCGACGAGTCCACGTTCGAGATGCTGGCGGGGCGCTTCGACGTCATCCTGAACACGGTGGCGGCTCCGCTGCCGATCGATGCGTACCTGTCGCTGCTGCGCGTCGGTGGTGCCATGGTGAACGTCGGCGCGCCGCCGGAGGCGATGTCCTACAACGCGTTCTCGCTGTTGGGTGGTAACAAGGTGCTCGCCGGCTCGATGATCGGCGGCATCGCGGAGACCCAGCAGATGTTGGACTTCTGCGCCGAGCGTGGTGTCGGGGCGGAGATCGAGGTGATCGGCGCCGACGAGATCAACACCGCCTACGAGCGGGTCGAGAACAGCGACGTGCGGTACCGGTTCGTCATCGACGCGTCCACCATCGGCGCGTAGACGACACGAGCCCACACCCAGGCCGGTAAGGGTGTCCCACCGGTCACGCGTCTGACGGCCCAAGAACCTCGGATGTATGTCTTCTGCCAGCGGACGCTACGACCCGCGGACGTACGGGATTGTCGAGGCCTCACGCTGTCGACCCTCGATCGTGAGCGCCTCAGCGAAGGTCCGACCAAGATCCAACTGAGTCACGCCACCGGCTCGATCCGAGAATCGAGCACCGCGCTTTACCGACGAATTGCAACCAGAAGCCGAAACGCTGACCGGACCTTGATCGGTTCGCTCAGCGTTTTCGCAGCTTAATGGCGGTGGCGGTGGGATTTGAACCCACGGAGGCTTGCACCTCACACGCTTTCGAGGCGTGCTCCTTCGGCCGCTCGGACACGCCACCGCCGAAAACCTTACCTCAGCTCTGGGAAGTCCTCTTCGCGGTACTCCCCGTCCCGGGCACCGCCCTGCTCCTGGCCGCGCAGCTGCACCCGGCGGATCTTGCCGGAGATCGTTTTGGGCAGCTCGGCGAACTCCAGCCGGCGGATCCGCTTGTACGGGGCGAGCTGCTCGCGGGCGTAGCGCAGGATGGACAGCGCGGTGTCCCGGTCCGCTGCGTGCCCGCCGGCCAGCACGACGTATGCCTTGGGCACCGCCAGTCGGATCGGATCGGGCTGGGGCACCACGGCCGCTTCGGCGACGGCGGGGTGCTCAATCAGCACGCTCTCCAGTTCGAACGGGCTGATCCGGTAGTCGGACGCCTTGAACACGTCGTCCGCCCGGCCCACGTAGGTGATGTAACCGTCGTTGTCCCGGCTGGCCACGTCGCCGGTGTGGTAGAGGCCGCCGGCGGTGGCCTCGGCGTTGCGCTCGGCGTCGTCGCGGTAGCCGACCATCAACCCGAGCGGTCGCTCGGTCAGGTCAAGGCAGATCTCGCCCTCGGTCACGTCCGGACCGTGCTTGCCAGTCGCCACATCCACCAGCGCCACCCGGTACCCCGGGATCGGCCGGCCCATCGAGCCCGGCTTGACCAGCTGGTTGGGCGTGTTGCCGATCTGCACGGTCGTCTCGGTCTGGCCGAAGCCGTCCCGGATGCGCACCCCCCAAGCCTTCTCCACCTGCTCGATGACCTCGGGGTTCAGCGGCTCGCCGGCGCCGACCACCTTCGTCGGCGGATTGCGCAGCGCGGACAGGTCGGCCTGGATGAGCATCCGCCAGACCGTCGGCGGTGCGCAGAACGAGTCCACTTCACAGCGGCCGATCACGTCCAGCATGGTCGCCGCGTCGAACCGGGCGTAGTTGTAGATCAGCACCGTGGCGCCGGCGTTCCACGGCGCGTACACGTTGGACCAGGCGTGCTTGGCCCAGCCCGGCGAGGAGATGTTCAGGTGCACGTCGCCGGGCTCCAGCCCGATCCAGTACATGGTGGACAGATGCCCGACCGGGTAGGAGGCGTGGGTGTGCTCCACCAGTTTCGGCTTCGCGGTGGTGCCCGAGGTGAAGTACAGCAACAGGGTGTCCGATGCCTTGGTCACGCCGTCCGGGGTGAACACCGGCGATTCGCCCTCCGAGCGGGCGTAGTCGATCCAGCCGTCCGCCGAGCCGCCCACCGAAATCCTGGTGTAGTCGCCTGGCACGCCGGCCCACTTGCCGGTCTCCGCCGAAGCCACGACGACGTGCCGCGCCTGGCCGCGGTCGATGCGGTCGCGCAGGTCGGACTCGGCGAGCAGGGTGGTGGCCGGGATGACCACCGCGCCCAGCTTCATCGCGGCCAGGATCATCTCCCACAGCTCAACCTGGTTGCCGAGCATCAGCACGATCCGGTCGCCGCGGCCGACGCCCTGGCTGCGCAGCCAGTTGGCCACCTGGTTGGACCGGACCGACAGCTCGGCGAACGTCCACCGCCGCTCCGAGCCGTCCTGCTCCACGATCCACAGGGCCGGCCGGTCGGCGCTCTCCTGGTCGGCCCCGAGGTGGTCGAACCATTCCAACGCCCAGTTGAACTCGTCCAGCTCCGGCCACCGGAATCCGCTATAAGCGGCGTCGTAGTCCTCCCGGTGCTCCAGCAGGAACCGCCGCGCGGCCCGAAACTCCGCCAGTCCCGTCGTCTCTGACACGAAGGCTCCTCCTGTGCTGCGCCTGAGCGCCGACCCTATCCGACCTAGCCCATCGAGCTTCCGCCGTTGACGCTGACCACCTGGCCGGTGACGAAGCCCGCGTCCGGGCCGACTAGGTACGCCACCGCCCCGGCTACCTCGCCAACGGTGCCGGGCCGGCCCATCGGGATGAGCTCGGTGGCGCGGTCCAGCACACGAAGGAACTCCTGGTCGAACCGGTTCTCGGCGAGCGCGGCGGTGATCTCCGGGGTCTGCACGTAGGACGGCGCCACGGTGTTGACGGTGATCCCGGCGGAGGCAAACTCTCTGGCCAGCCCGGTGGTCATGGCGTGCACGCCGCCCTTGGCCGCGTTGTACATGGCGTGGTCGATCAGCCCGTTGCGCACCGACTCGGCGCCGATGTTCACGATCCGCCCGTAGCCGCGCTCCACCATGTGCGGCAGCAGCGCCAGGGTGGCGCGGATAGTGGTCCACAGGTTGTTGTCGATGGTGGCGCGCAGGGACTCCTCGGTGTGCTCCAGGGTCGGTCGGATCACCCCGCCGCCGGCGCTGTTCACCAGGATGTCCACCCGCCCGAAGGCCTCCACCCCGGTCGCCAGCAGCTCCGCCGCGCGGCCCGGCTCGGCGAGGTTGCCGGCAAAACCGGCCGGCTCGTGTCCGGCCTCCCGGAGGGCCTCGGTGGCCCGCTTCAGCTCCTCCTCACCGAGCGCGCCGATCAGCACCCGAGCCCCGTCGGCGAGCAGCCGCGCGACGATGCCCAGCCCGATGCCGGTGGCGCCACCGGTGACGATCGCGGCCCGCCCGTCCAGCGGTCCGGTCACAGGATGATCGCCAGGTCGCCGGCCGGGCGCAGCTCGGTCATGTCGAGTACCGCGCGCTTGGACCGGATCCGCAATTCGCTTCGCTCGACCACCAGCCGGTAGTGGTAGCGGCCCACGTAGTACGAGGCCTTGCCGTTGCGGAAGCGCCACACGGTGAACGACGCGGTGACCGGGAGGTGGCGGTCGGCTGGCTGCCCCAGCACGACGTTGTAGACCTGGTGATTCGTCCGGGAGTGCGGATACTCGCGGTGCGCCTTGCGGCTGTTCAGCCGTTCCACCCGCAGCCGCATGCGCAGCTCGTCGTCGTCGATCAGCACCAGGTCCTGCGCCGGGTCGCCGTCCGGCGTGTCGTTGCACGGCACCACATACCGGGTGCCCTGCTCGGCCCACAGCGTCAGCCAGCCGTCCAGGTCCCAGTCGTCCAGCAGCGCGGCCTCCCGGTACAGGAAATCCTCCACCGCCGCCCGGCCCAAGGTGGCCAGGTCCAGCTCCGTCGCGGCGGTCACCGGCCGACCTCCAGGTAGCCGGCCGAGCCCATTTGCCGCGCCCAGCGGCGCCAGAACACCCGCATCTGCGCCTCGTCGTCGCCGTGCGGCTCGCGGGCCATCCCCCGGGAGATGTCGTTCCACTCCACGCCGCCGGAGTTGAAGCCCTGCTGGCAGGACTCCAGCGCCTCCACGTCGTCCGGGGTGGCGAACCCGGCCGGCCCGAGGAAGGTCAGGAAGCTGTCCAGCCGGCGTTGGCGCAGCTGGGGCAGTTCACCGTGCGGGGCCATCTCCCACGCGGTGACGTCCATCCGGCCCGGTGAGGTCGGCATGAAGGTGCGCACGGTGACCGCCATGATGTCGTTCACCACGAGGTTCGGGAAGATCAGCATGTTGCGGTTGGTGTCAGCCATCCGGGCGGCGCGCGCCTCGCCGTGCTTGGCCACCAGGTTGGCGCGCAGCGCGGCGATCTCGTCGCGAGCATGCTCACCGAACAGCGGCTCCCACTTGGCGATCGGCCGACCCCACGGCGCGCCGTACTCCAACACCACGTGCCCGTTGCCCAGGTCACGGGACGTGCCGGCGACCCCGCCGCTCAGGTTGGTGCCCAGCGCCACCAGGTACTTGAAGTAGGTGTCGTGGGTGGGCAGGGCGTGGTAGCCGTCCACGCTGTTCTCCGCCAGTAGTTTCCAGTTGGCGTCGATGCAGTACTCGTTGGTGCCCTTGATGATCTCCATGTCGCCGTCGGCGGAGTCGACAATCAGGTCCAGGTACTCCCGCGCGCCGGCCAGGTAGTCGACCAGGCTCTGCACGCCCGGGTCGAAGCAGGCGAACACGAACCCCCGGTAGCTCTCCACCCTGGCCACCGGCTTGAGCGCGAGCGCGTCGAAGTCCAGCTTCTCGCCGTAGGCCTCCCGGCCAGGGACGCCCTTCAGCTGGCCCTCCGAGTCGAAGGTCCAGGCGTGGTAGAAGCACTGGAAGACCTTCGTATTGCCGGATTTCTGCCGGCAGACCACCGCGCCCCGGTGCGTGCAGGTGTTGTGGAAGACGTGCACCATGCCTGATTTGACCCCGCGCACCATGAAAACCGGCCGATTGCCGATCGGGCGGCGCACGTAGTCGCCGGGGTTGCGCACCTCCGACTCGTGCCCGACGTAGAGCCAGCAGCGCTGGAAAATCCGCTCCAGCTCGCCCTTCAGCACCCGCTCCGAGGTCATCGTGTCGCGGTGCACCCGGAACCGATGGTGCTCGGGATCCTCGTCGACCAGCGGGAACTCGGCCAGCTGGGACGGTGTGTGATCGACCAGCGTCATGACTGCCTCCCGAGGAACCGGCCGACCAGATCATTGAAGTCGTCGGCCCGCTCGATCTGGGTCCAGTGCCCGCAGCGAGCGAACACCGCCAGATCGGCGTCGGGCAGCAGCTGGACCATGTTCCAGGCCACCTGCACCGGCACCACCTTGTCCTCCCTGCCGTGCACCAGCAGCGTCGGCGTGCCGACCGAGGTGACCTGCTCCTCGGCGATGCCCAGTTGGCTGCCCGCGTGCCGGTCGGAGAAGAACATCTCCCGGTACGCCTCGAACGCGCCCGGCGCCACGCTGGCCCGATACCGGTCCCGGACCAACTCGTCGGTGATGATCGACTTGTCCACAGCGAAGCAGTCCAGCAGCAGCTGGCGCATGTTCTGCTCGGACGGCTGGTATGCGCGCAGCGCCTGGAGCCCCTCGGTGATCGTCATGCCCACGCCGGGGGCGCCCATCAGCACCATCCGGTCCACCCGCTCCGGGTGCTGTCCGGCCATGGCCAGCGCGATCCGCCCGCCCAGCGAGTTGCCCACGATCGAAGCGCGCTCGATGCCCAGCGCGTCCATGAATGCCCAGACGTGGTCCCGCCAGGTCTCCAGCGAGTAGTAGACGTCGTCCGGGCGCTCGGTGTAGCCGAACCCGACCAGATCCGGGGCGAGCACCCGGAACCGATCGCCCAGCGCCGGCATGTTCAGCCGCCAGTTCGCGTGCGCGGACACCCCGGGGCCGGAGCCGTGCAGCAGCAACACCGGGTCGCCGGTACCGACGTCGTGGTAATGCGTGGTGATGCCTCCGGCGTCCACGGTCCGGCCGTTGGTCTCGGTGGTGGTGGTCACCCGGTGGCTCCCTGCTCGAAGATCGCGAAGCACTTGTTGGAGTTGAAGACGTCGGTGATTACCAGGTCCGACCAGCTCAGCGGCAGCCCCAGCTCCCGCATCGCGCCGGCCAGGCAGAACCAGTTGAGCATCTCGTGCTGACCGGCATCGACGACCTGCTTGCCGGTGGTGGCGGTCCACACGTCCCAGTCCTGGCGGGTGAATGCGTGATAGAGGCGCTGGTCGGCGGGGGTGTCCGGGCGCAGGTGCCAGTCCTTGTCGTTCAGGAAGGCGTGCGACCAGCTAGAGCTCGCTACCAGGGCGACCCGCTTGTCGGTGCGCTGGAACGCCCGGGCCACCGAGGCGCCCAGGGCGAAGCAGCGGGCCGGGGTCGGGCCGATCGGGTCCAGCCGCTCGTCGGAAATCTCCGCGAACCGGGCCAGGCCACCGCGCCGGGCGATGGCGTGCTGGCCGTAGCAGTTCACCGTGATCGGCAAGATCTTGTAGGGGAACTCGCGGCCGGCGTGGTCGTAGTCCAGGAACAGCTGGGTGTTCGCGATGGCGTGCGGAAAGTGCCCGGCCTCCCGCTTCTGGTAGCTGTAGGCCACGTCGAAGCCGTCGGTGAGCAGGTCGTCGGCCAGCTTCCGGGCGCCGTCCTCGTCCCCGTGCAGCGTGAACGTGGTGTCCTCGGGCAGGCCCCAGGCGTTCGGCGCGCCCCGGTTGAACATCAGGGTGAACGGGTCCACCTCGGTCTCCCCGTAGGCCAGCACGCAGAACGGGGGCACCACCTCCTCACGAAAGTTTTCGTACTGGTCGTCGCCCCAGACCAGGACCACGTCCGGCTGGAACTCGTCCAGCTTGTGGCGCACCCGGGCCAGCTGCTCGCACAGCTGCTTTCGGTGCCCGGCGGCGGCCGCCGTGCCGCCGTCGTTCGCCCACTCCCGGCGCATCAGCTCCGGCCAGTTCGCCGGATCCTTTTGCGCCTCCGGGATGCCGGGGTCACCCAGGGTCCAGCGCAGTAGGTCGGCCATGTGCTCGTCGGTGACCGCGAGCAGCGGATAGTGGGTTATCCCGAGTCCAAGGAAGTCCGCCATTCAACTGCCCTCCATCAGTGCCCGTGCGTTGTCCCGGCCGATGGCCGCCTTGAGCTGGTCGGACAGGTGGTCGTCCGGCGCCATGAGAACGGCTCCGGTGGGCTCTTCGCGGGCGGCAAACGGGTAGTCGGTGCCCAGCAGCACGTGTTCCGGCCCGTACCGGTCCACCGCGAGCAGCAGGCTGTTCACGTCGTAGGTCAGCGAGTCGCTGTAGAGCTGGGCGGCCATGGTGCTGGGCAGCCGCTCGGCGGGCACGTCCGCATCCTTGATCCGCTCGCCCTTGTCCAACCGGGGCAGTAGCCAGGGCAGCGTCCCGCCGCCATGCGCCAGGCAGAGCTTGATCCCGGGCCGTCGGCGCCCCAACGCACCGCTGACCAGCAGGCCGGCCGCCGCGATTCCGGTCTCGGAGGGCATGCCGGCGCCGAACGGGATGCCCAGCCTGGCCAGCCGGGGGTCCAGGGTCACGTCGGCCGGGTGCACGAAGACCAGCGCGCCCAGATCGGCGGCGGCGTCGAAGAACGGGTCCAGCTCCTCGTCGCCCAGCTCCAGGTCGCCGACCCGGGTGCCGATCTCCACACCGAGGAAGCCCAGTTGCAGCACACAACGCCGCAACTCTTCGATCGCCCGCTCGGAGTCCTGCAGTGGGACCGCACCGAGCGCTTTCAGCCGGTCCGGCTGGCTCCCGGTGAGCTCGGCCAGGAAGTCGTTCTGCGCGGCGGCCAGCACGGCGGCGGCGTCGGCCGGCGCGTCGTGGCAGAAGGTCACCGGGGTGGGCGAGACGACCTGCATCTCGACCCCGTCGGCGTCCATGTCTTTCAGTCGCCTCGGCGCCGACCAGCAGCGCTCGTCCACCGCCCGGTACGGAGTGCCGCCGAGCAGGATGCGCGCACTGGTCTCGTCCAGTTGTTCGACGGACGGCCAGCGATACCCGGGACTCAGTGCTGCCAGGTCAGGCATGCGGGGCGAGATGGCGTGGGTATGCAGGTCGATCAGACCGCCGCCGTCCTCGGCACGGTCGGTCATCGGCGTACCTCCGCCCTCATCGGGGCACTCTTCCTCGAGCGCCGCACGGCGTCACCGACCCTAGGAATCCTGGTATAAGAATTCAAGAGCTGACTTGCGGACTTCACTAAAAGTGCTGGTCGTTGCTAGCTTCTTAGCTGAAGGTTTGGTCAGAATTGGCAGGATCACCAGCGAAGGATCCGGCGGGAGGAGCGGCATGGCGGGCTCGCGGGCGCAGCAGGTGGCGGCCGAGCTTGAGGCGCGAATTCTGGCCGACCATGCCGAGCCGGGCACCCGCCTCGGCCTGCGCACCGAGCTGATCAGCCACTTCGGGGTCAGTCCGTCGGTGATGAACGAGGCGTTGCGGATCCTGCGCGAGCGGGACCTGGTGGAGGTCAAGCCGGGGCCGAACGGCGGGGTGTTCGTGGCCAACCCGCCGCCCCAGGTCCGGCTGGGCGGCATCGACCTGTGGCACCTGGGGCTCGCGGTCGACCCCGAGCAGCTCTTCGAGGCCCGCCGCTACCTGGACACGCTGTTCCCGGCGGTGGCCATGCAGCGGGCCACTCCGGAGGACATCCGGGCCATGGAATGGGCGCTGGACGACATGCGCGCCGCCCGGGAGGATCCACGCGCCTGGATGGACGCCAACCTGCGGCTGCACCTGGCCATCGCCAGGGCGTCTCGGATCGAGGTGCTGGTCGGGCTGTACCAGACGATCGTCTCGGTGCTGAGTGCCACGATGACCAAGGCCAGCTTCGTCGCGGGGCAGGAGGGGCCCCGGCGGCACAACATGGAGGTGCACACCAACCTGGTCGCGGCGATTCGGGATCGGGATGCGGTCACCTTGGAGAAGATGCTGGCCCAGCACCACGAGGACATGGTTCGAGTCCGCTGACTGCACGTGGTTGCCCTGCCCGGATACTTGCGCTGCCCGGGAGCACGTGAGTGTCGGATGGGGGCCGCGATGACCGAGCCGAGCATGCCGCTGAGGCTGCGCTACGCGGCGCACACCGATCGCGGCCTGGTGCGGCGGGAGAACCTGGACGCGGCCTGGGCCGGGGACGGGCTCCTCGCCGTCGCCGACGGTTTCGGGCCGCCCAGTTCGTCCTCGCTGGTCAGCGCGTTCGCGATCGAGGCGATGGCCACCGCGCCGGCGCCGCCACCAGGTGCGCTGCTGGACGGCGTCCGGCTGGCCGCCCAGCGCGCCGCCGACGCGGTCCGCGAGCTGATCAGCTCGGACAGTGCACTGGGCGGCGCGGGGACCACGCTGACCGCGCTGGCCTGGTCCAGTTCCGAGCTCGCCCTGGTGCACGTCGGCGACACGCGCGCGTACCTG
Source organism: Pseudonocardia sp. (assembly GCA_036402515.1). GTDB lineage: Bacteria > Actinomycetota > Actinomycetes > Mycobacteriales > Pseudonocardiaceae > Pseudonocardia. The sequence continues at coordinate 12,149 of DASWST010000229.1, read as the reverse complement.
CTGCGCGGCGGCGACCTGCTGCAGCTCACCCACGACGACACCCTGGTGCAGAGCCTGATCGACAAGGGTGAGCTGACCGACCAGCAGGCCAGGTTCGACCCTCGGCGGGCGACGCTGATCAGGGCGTTGCACGGCGGGGACAACACGCCCCCGTCGGTGCTGCCGCAGTACGACCCCCAGACCGGCGACCGCTACCTGCTCTGCTCGGACGGCCTGCACGCCGTGCTGTCGCCGTTCGTCATCCGCGACACCCTGCTGCGCTGGGCGGACCCGGAGGCGGTGGTCAACGAGCTGATCGTGCTGGTCCATCGGGCCGGTGCACCGGACAACGTCGCCTGCGTGGTGGCCGATCTGGTGGCCGCCCACTGACGGCCGAGAGAGGCGGTTAGCCGCGGACGGCGCGGCGGACGTCCAGTACGGCGAGGTCGGCGGCTGCTCGGCCGGCCGTCCAGCCGGCGTTGTTGGACACCGACACCCGCCGGGAGACCAGCAGGGGGAACAGCTCGCTCACCCGCTCCTGCACCGCCCGCTCCCTGGCGGCCAGCACCGGCAGCAGCCGGCCATCCCCGACCGACTCGCTGACTTCCGACTCGGCCTGTTCGGCGGCGGTGTTCAGTCGCTCGCCGATCCGCTGGGCATAGGAGATCAGGAATGACTGCCGGAAGGACTTCGTACGTGACTGGCCGCGCTGGTCGGTCCGGCTTCCGGCGGCCAGCATCGCCCGGCCGGCCTGCACCAGCAATGACGTGGTGAGCACCTCCACGATGTCGGTGTCGGTCTCCTCGCCGATCACGGTGACCAGGCCGAGCCCGGAGGCGAACACCGCGCGACAGCGGTTCGCCTCAGCGACCGCGCCGACCAGCATCGACTTCGGGCTCAGGTAGGGGTTGTCCAGCCAGATACGCCGGCCGGCGGTGCGCACCGGGATGGTGCCGGCGCCGCCCGCGTCGGCCAGCGCGTCGATCGCCGCCCGCTCCAGGGAGTACCGGCTCATCAGCTCCTGCGCCTTGGCGAAGAACGCGTCGGCCTCGTCCGGGAACTCGGTGGACTCCGCCTTGGCCAGCAGCGCGCGCACCTTGGCCAGTACTTTGGCGTCCACCTCAGGTGAGCCGGGCGGCTCACCGGGGGAACCAGCCGCCCTGGCCCGGGTGGCCTCGGCGCTACCCGGCGGCGGGAGCAGCACCGGTTGGGGCTGCAGCCGGCCGAGATGGTCCAACGCCTCCAGCACGATGCTGACCAGGTCGGCCAGGGCGGCGCCGGCGCGATCAGCCCATGCCTCCGGGTAGGGCACACTCCGGTCCCACCAGACCGTGGCGTCCAGCTCGGCGAGCTGGGCCCGCCAGCGGGGGTGTACCGCCGCCGGCGCGTACCGGCCGGCCTCGTCGGCGATGGCGCCCACCACGAAACCCACCAGTTCGTCTCGCACCCGGCGGCGGAGGATCTGCCATACGTCGATCGGCTGCCAGCCTCGCCGCCAGCACTCCGCCAGCGCGCCGCCCATTGCCAGGTTGGCCGCGGCGCCGTACGGCTCGGCCTCGGAGAGCCGCTTGACCAGCAGGGATGCACTGCGTGCCGACCAGTCCTGATGCAGGGCGCAGCCGACCGCCGCCCGGCGCAGCTCCTCGGCAAGGACCTCGACGGTCAACCCGGAGGCCCGGCCCTGCCGATGGCGTTGGAAACGGTCGCGGAAGTTCACGGCCACCAGTGTGCCGGGGCCCCCTGACGGTTCGTGACGCCGACCAGCCCGACCGCCCGGGCGCTCAGTCGCGGCGGGAGAGGAAGAAGTTTCCCAGCAGCGCGGCGCACTCCTCGGCCAGCACCCCGCCGACCACCTGCGGACGGTGCAGCACCCGCCGGTCGCGCAGCACATCCCAGAGCGAGCCGACCGCGCCGGTACGCGGCTCCCAGGCACCGAACACCACCCGGGACACCTTCGCCAGCCCGATCGCCCCGGCGCACATCGTGCACGGTTCCACGGTCACCACCAGGGTGGCGCCGTCCAGTCGCCAGGTGCCGGCCACCGAGGCGGCCGCGCGCAGCGCGAGCACCTCGGCGTGCGCGGTTGGATCCCCGAGGGCCTCCCTGGCGTTGCACGCGGCGGCCAGCTCAGTGCCGTCCGCGCCGACCACCAACGCACCCACTGGTACGTCCTCGGTGATCAGCGCGGTCCGGGCGACTTCCAGAGCGCGCCGGACCAGGGCTTCGTCCGCCTCGGTGTGCACCCGAGGTCAGCGACCGCCTACGACCTCGGCGAGCGCGTCCGCGAAGCCGCACCGCCTCCCGATCGCGGCCAGTTGCTCGTCTGGATAGAGCTCCCACTCCCCGGCGAGCACCTCCAGCTCGTCGGCGGGCAGCCCGAGGTCGGCCACGATGGCCATGTCGCCTTCCGGCCACGGCTCGTCGTCGCCGGCGTCGTCCGGCGGCAGCTCGACGCGCAGCAGGTCCAGCACGTCGGCGGCCACGTCGTAGTCCAGCGCGGCGACCGCGTCGGACAACATCAGCGACACCCCGCCGGGCACCGGCCGCAGCAGCACGAAGAAGCAGTCGTCCACGGCGAGCAGCCCGATCACCGCGCCGGTGGAGCGCAGCGAGCGCAACTCGGTGATCGCCGAGTCAAGGTCGACCAGCGCCTCCGCGTCCAGCCGGGCGCACCTCCACCGGCCTTCCTCCCGGATTGCGGCAACCGCAAACCCGGGCAGCACCTCGTCCCTCGCCTGGGTCCCTTTGTTGGTCCCTGGAGAGACGGAGTCACGCACAGACTGGACGGCCATACCACCACGGTAAGCCCATGGAGCTATGTGGTTCAAACCACAACCCGAAGTTGACCCGTTGGTCCATCAGAGTTGTCCATTCGGACGACTGGGGAATAGCACTTCCGTGGTCGTCACACATCGCTACGACCAGGGACGCTGGCGCTACCCGGCGTTCCGCCCTCGGCGCCCGGTCAGGAGATCCTTCGGCACTCCCTGATGGATCCGGTGAGGTTGATGCCAGGATCGGGGCATGCCGGACAACCCCGATCACCGGCTCGCGGGCCTGACCGAGGCCGCCCGCGCGCTGCAGCCCCGCACCGTGGCGCTGCGCCGTCGGCTGCACCGCCACCCGGAACTGGGTCTGCAGCTACCGCTGACCCGGACCGCTGTGCTGGACGAGCTCGCCGACCTGCCGGTGAAGGTGCACACCGGGCGCTCCAGTAGCTCGGTGGTGGCGGTCCTGGAGGGCGACAGACCGGGCCCGACGGTGCTGCTGCGCGCCGACATGGACGCGCTGCCGCTGACCGAGCAGACCGGGTTGCCGTACGCCTCGCTGATCGAGGGCGTCATGCACGCGTGCGGGCACGACACGCACACCGCGATGCTCGCCTCGGCCGCCCGGCTACTTGCCGACCGGCGGGAACTGCTGGCCGGGCGGGTGCTGCTGATGTTCCAGCCGGGCGAAGAGGGCTGGCACGGCGCCCGGCACATGATCGAGGAGGGCCTGCTGGACGCGTCCGGCCCGGCCGGCGTGCCGATCTCGGCTTACGCGCTGCACATCAGCGCCACGATTCCGACCGGCACGGTGCAGACCCGTCCAGGGCCGATCATGGCGGCCGCCGACGTGCTGCGGGTGACCGTGCTCGGCCGAGGTGGGCACGCCTCCGCGCCGCACGACGCGCTGGACCCGGTGCCGGCCGCCGCCGCGATGGTGGGCGCGCTGCAGACCATGCTCACCCGGCGGGTCACGGCGCTGGAGCCGGCGGTGCTCACGGTGGCCCAGATCCGGGCTGGCACCACCTCCAACGTCATCCCGGAGTCCGCGTTCCTGGAGGCCACCCTCCGCACCCTGTCCGAGCACACCAGGACCTTCCTGCATGAACAGGTGCAAACCGTCTGCCAGCACACCGCCGCGGCGTACGGCTGCACGGCCAGCGTCACCCTGGAGGCCGGCTACCCGATCACGGTGAACGACGCGGGCGCGGCGGCCCGGGTGGACGCGGTGGCCGGCGCGGTGCTGGGGCCCGGCAGGGTCAACCCGATGACCAGCCCGATCCTCGGCTCGGAGGACTTCGCCTATGTCCTGGACCGGGTGCCCGGCGCGCTGGCCTTCCTGGGTGGTTGCCCACCCGGCCTTGACCCGGACCGGATCGCGCCGAACCACTCCAACCGGGTGCTGTTCGACGAGTCGGCGATGCCCGACGGGGTGGCCGTGTACGCGGCCATCGCACTCGACGCGCTGCGCTGAAACGCCGGCGGTCACCGCCGGTGGGGCAGCCGGCAGAGCCGGACGTGGGGAACAAATCCCTGGTCACCGCGTCGGTGCGCGGCGGATGCCTCCCTCGGCGTGAGTACCTGCACGATGCGGCACTGACTGCCATTGATGATCAGTTCGCCGCCCGGGACGGCCACCGGGTGCACCGGGACGATGCCCCCCTCCAGGTCCCGGCAATCGACCACCGGGCCACCACATCGTTGACAACGACCACGCGTCGGCAAGGACGGGACGGCCGACCGGCGCTGTTCGATCGCGGGCATAGACGCCTTCTCGACTCCAGGCGAGTCATCCGACGCCGCCGGTTGGGGATGGCCGGCAGCGCCCCCCGGAACTCGCAACCCGAAGTTACTTCCTCCCTCGAACGGGTGACACACCGGGGGTGGACAACGGTTGTCGGGGAGCGAGGCCCCTGCGCCGAAAGGCCCCACCTGCGCGGGCAACGGTAGGCCTTCCTCCCGGCCATCGGCGCAATTGCCCGGCGTAGGCTGCCCGCCCGTGACCTCACGGCCGATCTGCGTGCTCGGGCTCGGACTCATCGGTGGCTCGCTGGCCCGCGCGGCGGTGGCCGCCGGGCGCACCGTCTGGGCGGCCACCGCCTCGGATTCCACCGCCGCGGCGGCCATCGCGGACGGATTCGACGTCGCGCCCACCACCGAGGAGGCGTTGGTCCGCGCCCAGGAAACTGACGCGTTGGTGGTGCTGGCAATGCCCCTGCCGTCGGTGCCTGGAGTGCTGCGGCGGGTGCATGCGGTGGCGCCGTACTGCCGGCTGACCGACGTGGTGAGCGTCAAGGTCGCCGTGCGCGATGCGGTGGAGCGGTATGCGCCGACCGCGCGCTACGTGGGCGGGCACCCGATGGCCGGGACCGCCGAATCGGGCTGGGCCGCGGGCTCGGCGGCACTGTTCGCCGGCGCGAACTGGGTGGTCACGGTGGACGAATCGGCGGACGAATCGGCGGAGGTCAGCACTGTCAGCGGCACTCTCCCCGGCACCGACATGGAGGTGTGGGCGGACGTCGCCGAGCTGGCATGGGACTGCGGCTCCCGGGTGGTGCCGGCCACCGCCGAGGAGCACGACGCGGCGGTCGCCCGGATCTCGCATCTGCCCCATCTGCTGGCCGCCGTGCTGGCCAGCGTGGCCGCCTCACCAGAGCTGGGCGGCCTGCCGATGACGCTGGCCGCCGGTTCCTTCGCGGACGCCACCCGGGTGGCCGATACCCGCCCGGAGCTGGTGCTGGCCATGTGCGAGGGGAATCGGCCGGCGCTGCTCGCCTCGGTGGACGATGCGCTGGGCCGGCTGGGCGCGGCGCGCGGCTCGCTGGCCTCGACCGGGGGCCTGGCGGCCACGGTGAACGCCGGCCACCAGGCCCGACAGTTGTGGCGGGCGGCGCGCTCGGCGCCCGAAGTCAAGGTGGCCAGGGACACGCCGGTGGCGCGGCTGCGCGAACTCGGCCGGAGCGGCCAGCTGATCGTCGGCTGGGAGTAGACCTCCGACTCAGGACACTAGAGCCGGGTGGCCAGCCCGGGATAGTCGATCACCATGCCGTCGGCGTCCACCACGAGATCGGCGTGGAAGCTCTCCGAACTGAAGTGGACCACCGACCGGCGCTGCTCATCCAGCGGGCTCACCGTGCGGTACCGCTGCTTCACCAGCTCCACCTGCAGGGTGGGCAGGTTCACGAAGACCATCGGCACCTCGCGGTCCCCGGTCTGGCGGTGCAGTCCCAGCCGCCGGATGGGCAGCGCGTTGAACAACGGGCTGTAGTGCAGGTCGACGTCCAGCGCCCCGTCGAACTCCGAGCGGCCCCCACCGGAACCGGTGTCCAGCATCCAGTAGCCGTCCTCGGTGTGGTTGAGCGTCAGGTTCCGCTCGCGATCCTCGGTGGCGCTGGTGACCGAGAGCCTGGCCAGCACACCCTGATCATCGACGAAAAGCCGGTAGGACGCGGTGAACGCCGGCTCGTCCAGTGGCGCGCGGACCGCGCGACCCAGTGCGCGTAGTCCGGTTGGGCCGAGCAGCACCCGGGCGCTCTCCAATGCCCGGCCGTCGGCACTCTGCCAGGTGAACATCGTGGTCACCAGCGACAAGATAGCCGCACGGCGGGGCGCCGACTCGTCAGGTCAGGCACACCGCCGTGCGGGCGGAGAGATCAGGCTATGCGTGGGTCACGGGGCGGGCGGCCGCTCCTCGGTTCCCTCGGCTGACGGCGCGGCCTCGCGGGGCGTGGCCGTACCGCCGCTGAAGTCGTAGTCCTTGCCCATCTGGGTTGCTTTGTCGATGTGCTCGTCGTGGCCCTGGAACTTGCCCTTGGCGAACTCGCCGGCCTTGTCCACCGCCTGGTCGACCTTGTCGTCGTGCTTGCCGAGCATTTCCTTCGCCTTCTCAAGGAAACCCATCGTGTCCTCCTTGCTTGAGCTTGGCGATCACGGTCGCGGCCCATAGTGGTCGCAACGCCACACCCGCGCAGCGCGTGACACCCATCAGGGCAGGACCCAGCCACCCACACGGGTGACAGCCGAATTCAGCGCTCTACCCGGAGTCGGGCCAACACCGGCTGGCGCAGCCGGTGGCCATCGGTCCACCCGGTATGGCTTACCTCGACCAGCAGGGTGGGCTCACACCACCTGGCATCGGCGGCGTCCTCGCGGGGCAACCGCTCGGCGAACGGGGACGCCTCGGCCGGGGTCAGCCGGTCCCGCAGGGCGCGCTGCACCGACTCGGCGGCCACCCCGGAACCGACCCGGCCGGCGAACCGCAAGGCCCCGTCGGCGTCCCGCACGCCGAGCAACAGGCCGCCGATCCGGGACGGGGAGGTGCGCTCCGGGCGCCACCCGCCGACCAGGCAGTGCTCGGTGCGCCGGTGCGGCACCTTCACCCAGGACTGGCTGCGCCGCCCCGGCCGGTACACCGAGTCCCGCCGCTTGGCCACCACGCCCTCCAGGCCCTGCTCAGCGGTGGCGGTGAGCAGCGCGGGGCCGTCGTCGTACACCGGGGACAGCCGAACCTGTCCGAAGCTGTCCAGCCCGAGCCGTTCCAGGGTGGCCCGTCGCTCGGACAGCGGGCGGTCCAGCAGTGACACGCCGTACAGCCGCAGTACGTCGAACACCATGAAGACCACCGGTCGGGCGGCCACCTCGGCCGGAGTGGGTACCCGGTGAAACCGGTCGGCCAGCGCGGCGAATGAGGGCGCGCCGCCGACCAGCGACACCACTTCGCCGTCCAACAGCGCGTCGGCCACCTGGTCGGCCAGGCCGGCCAGCTCGGGAAAATGCCGGGTCATGTCCCGGTCGGTCCGGCTGGCCAACCGGAGCCGCTGTTCGGTGCCACCGGGGCCGCCGGACGAGATGTCCGCGAGCAGCCGCATGCCGTCCCATTTCACCTCGTAGCTCCACTCCGGGCCTACCGGGAGTGGTCCAGGGGTGGCGAGCATGGGGTCCACAGGCTCATGCTGTCACCCGGACAGCACGTCAAGGGGAGGAGGAGGCACCATGCGCGCGATGTGGAGCGGCGCGGTGTCGTTCGGTCTGGTCAGTGTGCCGGTGAAGCTGTACTCGGCGACGGAGAACCACGACATCCGGTTCCACCAGGTGCACGGCGCGGACGGTGGCCGAATCCGGTACAAGCGGGTGTGCGAGGTCTGCGGCAACGAGGTCGAGTACGCCGACATCGTCAAGGGCTTTGAGACCGAGGACGGCGAGCTGATCACTCTGGACGAGGCCGACCTGGAGTCGCTGCCGGTGGCCAGCGGCAACCGCGAGATCGACGTGATGGAGTTCGTGCCCTCCGACCAGGTCGACCCGCTGCTGCTGGACAAGAGCTACTACCTGGAGCCGGACGCCAAGGCGGCCAAGCCGTACGCGCTGCTGCGGGAGGCACTGCGCCAGACCGACCGGATGGCGCTGGTCAAGGTGGCAATCCGGTCCCGGGAGACGCTGGCGTTGCTGCGTGTGCGGGACCAGGTGATCGTGCTGCAGACCATGCTCTGGCCGGACGAGGTGCGGGTGGCGGACTTCGACATCCTGGACGCCGAGGTCGAGCTGCGCCCCCAGGAAATGCAGATGGCCGCCTCCCTGGTGGACAGCCTGGGCGCGGAGTTCGACCCGACCCGGTTCACCGACGAGTACCGCGACGCGATGATCGAGCTGATCGACCGCAAGCGGGGTACCGGAGAGACCGCGCCGGTACCGGCCGCCGCGGGAGCCGGGGGCGACGGTGCGGACAGCATGACCGACCTGCTCACCGCGTTGCAGCGCAGCGTGGAAGCGGCCAAGGCCGGATCCGGCGCGCCATCCGTGCCCGCACCGCGCACCGGCGCCGCCGACGACACCGAGCCCGAACCGGCAAAACCAACCCCCAAACCCAAGTCCGACTCCAAGTCCAGGTCCACCGGCAAAGGCACCAAACGCCCCCGCCGCACCGCCTAAAACACTTTCCGCGAGTCGGGGATTTCGTCCGCGCGAGTCGCGGCGCGGGCCTGGCCGGGTCACCACCGGGGTCCGCGCGGGACGCCGGAGTGGCCTGCCGGATCCGGCCGGCGTTGGCCCTGTCAGCCCGGGCCGAGCGTCACTACCGTCGACGGAGTGACCAGTCTCGCCGAGCGCGCCGAACGGCTGCGCGCACTGCACCTGCCCGGTCGACCGGTGCTCCTGCCCAACGCATGGGATCCGCCCAGCGCGGCCGCCGTGGCCGAGGCCGGCTTCCCCGCCGTGGCCACCGGCAGCGCCGCCGTCGCCGCCAGCCTGGGTTACCCGGACGGCGAGCGCATCCCGGCCGCCGAGATGTTCGCCGCCGTCGCCCGGATCGTCGCCGCGGCCGGTGAGCTGCCGGTGACCGCCGACCTGGAGTCCGGTTACCAGCTCGAGCCGAAGGCGCTGGTGGACGAGCTGCTCGGGGCCGGCGCGGTGGGCTGCAACCTGGAGGACTCCGACCCGGCGACCGGACGCCTGGTGGACGCCGAGCGGCACGCGGAGCGGTTGGCGGCGGTGCGCGCGGCGGCGGCGGACGCCGGAGTGCCGGTAGTGATCAACGCGCGGGTGGACGTCTACCTCCCGAAGACCGGGGTGGCACCGGCCGACCAGCTGGCTGAGGCGCTGGCCCGCGGCCGCCGCTACCTTGCCGCCGGCGCGGACTGCGTGTACCCGATCCTGGTCGCCGGCGAGCCGAACATCGCCGCGCTGGTCGAAGGGCTCGGCGCGGTGAACGTGATGTTCCGCCCCGGCGGGCTGACCCTGCCCAGGCTGGCCGAGCTGGGTGTGGCCCGGGTGTCCTGGGGCAGCGGGATCCACACACAGGTGATGGCCGGCCTGCGCACACTGCTCGGCGAGCTGGCCAAGTCCTGAAAGACGGCCGGTCAGCTCAGGTTTCCCCAGGTCGGCGGCGCGACGCCGTAGCGCACCGGTAGATCCGGCCAGCGCAGCCCAACTCCGTCCAGCGCGCCGGGTGGGTTCACCGTGGTGACCGGCCCCGGCTCGCTGTGCAGCTCGGTGAGCCAGCCGGCGTCGACGACCCCTGGGTGGTCGGCCGCGGTCCGCTCGGTCGGTGGTTGGCCGAGCAGCCAGTGCGCGGTGCGGGCCAGGGACAGCTCGCGCAACCAGGTGCCGCCGCTGTGCGCCCGCCGGCGCAGCCCGTCCAGTGCGGCCGCCGCGCACAGGTACCCGCTGCCGTGGTCGAGCAGCTGGCAGGGCAGCGCGCCGGGGCGCTCGCCGTCCGGCGACTCCCGGTCCGCGATCCCGCTGGCCGCCTGCACGATGCTGTCGAAGCCGCGCCGGCCGCCCCACGGACCGTGCCTGCCCCAGGCGGAGAGGGCGATCACCACCAGCCCGGGGTGCCGCTCGGCCAGCGCGCTGGCGCCCAGCCCGAACCGGGACAGCGCACCCGGCCGGTAGCCATGGACCAGGACGTCGGCGGAGTCGAGCAGCTCGTGCAGCCGGGCGGCCCCGTCGGGGGAAGCGGCGTCCAGCAGGGCACTGCGCTTGCCGATCAGTCCGTCGTAGCGGTGCAGCGGAAGCTCGGGGCGGTCCGGCGGATCCAGCCGCAGTACGTCGGCACCCAGCGCGGCGAGGTATCGGGTGGCCACCGGTCCGGCAATCACCCTGGTCAGGTCCAGCACCCGGATACCGGACGCGGGCAGCGGACTGGACGTGCCGCCTGCCTTCGGTGTGCCGCCGAGGCCGCCCTTTCGGATGGGGCCGCCGGCAGTGGTGTCGAACCAGGTGTCGGCGATCAGTGGCTGCTGGGCGACCAGGTGGCCGTGCGGGTGCGCCAGCCACTGCTCCGGAGTCCGCAGCGCCGCCGCCACCCCGCCGGCCGCCACCACCCGCCGCTCCGCCTCCAGGGCCGGCAGCTCCGCCATCGCCGCCGCCACAACGTCCACAGCCGCGGCGCCGTTGTCATCGGCCGCGCCGTTGTCATCAGCCGCGCCGGCGTCATCAGCGGCGGGCCGGCGGCGTCGGTCCGGGCGGCGTCGGTCCCGGCGGAGATGTCCAGCACGGTGAGCAGCGCCCGCCGGTGCCACGGGTAGTTGCCGTGCGTGCGCACCCAGCCGTCGGCGGCCGGCCAGAACCGGGACAGCGGCGCGAACCCCGGCCCGAGGTGCTTGCCGTCGACCCGCAGGTACCCCTCGCTGCGCACGGCGGCGGCCACCTGCCTGGCGTCCAGCTCTACCGAGGTGTGCCGGCCGAGCGCCGCGGCGGCGAGCAGGGCCGCGCCGGTGCAGGCCAGCGCCGCGTCCGCCACCGGCAGGGTGGACGGCAGTTCGTCGCTGGGTGGCCCCGTCACGGTGATCTCGGCCGGTACCGCCATTCCCCCGGACACTGCTTCCCAGGCCTGCTCGAGCAACGTCCGCCAACCCGCATCGGTCACGCCGTCGATTCTGCTGGCCGTGGCGGGCCCCCGCTCGGCGTCCGGCATCCGCCCGGCGAAATCCCCGACTCCCCCTGACGAAATCCCCGACTCGCCCTGGCGGAATCCCCGACTCGCGGGGACGGGGTTAGCCGAGGGCGGATTTGGGGGCGGGCTTGTCCTTTGCCAGTGCGCTGAACAGTTGCTTGGCTCGGGCGGCGTCCCAGCGCACCACGGAGCTGCCGTTCACCGTGTCGAGGCCGCCGATCGGCACCGTGGTGGTCACGCCGTCACCGCCGGAGAGCCCGTGCATGGCCAGCGCCAGCCAGGCCAGGTTCCACACGTGGTCGCCGCTGTCCACGCTGATCGCCCCGGGCATGGCCCGCACCAGACCGACCATCCTGAACGGGTTGACCAGCGTCCACGGGCTGACCACCTGCTTCATCAGCGCGGAGAGGAACTCGCGCTGGTGCTGGATCCGGTCCAGGTCGGCCCGAGGCGTGGCCCGGGTGCGCACGTAACCGAGCGCGTTCTGCCCGTCCAGACGCTGGCAGCCGGCCTTGATGTTCAGACCGGCCTTCGGGTCCTTCATCGCCTCGGGGATGCACATGTCCACCCCACCGACGGCGTCCACCACATTCACGAAGCCGTCGAAGCCGATCTCCGCGTAGTGGTCGATGCGCAGCCCGGTGGCCTGCTCCACGGTCCTGGTGAGCAGCTTGGGGCCGCCGAAGGAGTACGCCGAGTTGAGCTTGTTCTTGCCGTGGCCCGGAATGCTCAGCAACGAGTCGCGCGGAAGGCTGACCAGCGTCGTCCCGGAGCTTCCGGTGTGCAGCAGCATCACCGTGTCGGTGCGCTGCCCGGCGGCGTTGCCGGTGGACAGCGTCGCCTCCTGCTGCTCGGTGAGGTCGGCGCGGCTGTCCGAGCCGACGATCAGCCAGTTGGTGCCGTCGCTGTCCGGGCGGCCGTTGTAATCGGCCAGCGCGGCCACCTTGGTCAGTTGGGTGTCCACGTAGATGCCCGAACCGAGTACCAGCAGCGCGAGCACCACTAGCAGG